>DASTLJ010000473.1:0-12733 GCA_035715125.1 Verrucomicrobiia bacterium | reverse complement strand
GCCTGCCCTGCCGCGCCGAAAGGCGCGGCTTTCGCATGACGAAGGCCTCGCTTCGCTCGGCCGGGCAGGTGAGACGCCTGCCCTATGTTCATGCCGATAACTTCCATTTAAGGGGCTTCGCGATCCTGCCGTTAAGCCACTTGGAATCGGGTCGCGCCAGCCGGCCCTGTCCGGAAATTGCCGGCACGGGTTTCCTGCCAGTACCGAGGCAGCGCAGACGACGCACATAAGCTCATCATGAAAACAGCACTGCGCATCAGCCTGTTCCTGACGGTCCTGCTGGGTTTCGCATCGCCGGGGTTCGGTCAAGGTTCCATGTCCCGCTTCACCGCTTCGGCACGGAGCAACTTCGGGCCAAACAAATCGTCCGCCTCGCCGTCGACCAATGGGTTCACGATCAGCGCCCAGCGCGATTTCGACCGTTCCGTCGCCATTACCGTCAGTTCGGCCACGCGGTTCTGGTTCCTGGACGCCACCACGCCAAGCGAATCGCTGGTAGCGGCAGGCCGGTATGAGAATGCGACGCTTTGGGCGCAGGCAACACGGGCCACCCCAGGCCTTGCCTTCAGTGCGAACAGCCAGCCCTTGAACACACCTGGCAGTCTGGTCATGATAAGGACCAGGGAATACGGCCCGGCTAACACAATCTCCCGTCTTGACGCCGCCCTTTCGCAGTACGACGAAAGCCAGCTCGCCTCCTGGATCCAGAGCAACATCCGGTTCGCCAACGTCGATCTCGTGCCGGTGCACTAGCCAGGTGATTTTGGAGTGCGGTGGCAAGCGCAGCGCGACATCGCTTTGACTCGTGCAGCGAAAGGTTGACCCGCAGCCAAAGCGCCGTCGCCGCTGCGCTCTGCCGGCGCACTCCATATCGTTTCCCAACGACCAGGCTCGACGCGGCAGGCGCGCGCGCGGTATCACTTCGGTCGTGGTTCCATGCGAGCTTTCCCAGCGCGTCGAGGCGTCCATCGTCATCCGGCGCCTGCTGCGCGATGGCCAGCGCGTGCTGGTCGCAGTCTCTGGCGGGCTGGACTCGATGGTGTTGCTTCACCTGTTGCACGGGCTGGCCGCCAAACACCGCTGGCGGCTGGTCGTAGCGCACTTCAATCACCGGTTGCGCGGCGGGGCAAGCGATGCGGACGAACGGTTTGTCCAGCGTGCCGCGAAGCGACTTGGGCTTGGCTTCGTGAGCGAACACTGGCCGCAGGAACGGCAGACTGCGGCAAAACAGCTCGGCCTCGAAATGGCCGCGCGGCTCGCCCGGCACGAGTTCCTGGCCCGCGCCGCGCTGCTTCACAAGATCCACACCATCGCCCTCGCGCACCACGCCGATGATCAAAGTGAATTGTTCCTGCTCCGCCTTCTGCGTGGCGCCGGCGGCGAAGGCTTGAGCGGGATGAAATGGCGCGGGCCTTCCCCGGCCGACGGGCGCTGCGCGTTGATTCGGCCCCTGCTCGATGTGCGGAGAGCTGACCTGGAAGCGTGCGCCCTGGAGCACCGACTTGCCTTCCGCGAGGACGCCTCGAATCGCGACGCGCACCACGACCGGAACTGGCTGCGTAAAAATCTGCTCCCGGCCCTCAGCCAGCGATTTGGCTCGGGCGTCGTGCCGGCGATTCTGCGGACGATGGACCTGGCCGGTTGCGACGCGGACTTTGCGCGCGAAGCTGCCGCGACGTGGCTCTTGGGCCGGCGCCGGCCGCCATTCGAACGGCTGCACCCGGCTGTGCAGCGGCAATGTCTCCGTCTGCAATTGATTCGGCTGGGCGTGCCGGCGGGGTTCGAGCTTATCGAGCGACTGCGCCAGTTTCCAGGCAAGCCGATGGCAGTCACAGCGCGAGACATCGTACGGCGCGATGCCAACGGTTTGATCGCGCCCGTCCGGCCGCGGGACAAGTTTCTTTTGGACGAATTGACAGTCGATCTTTCGGCAACCGACGGATGCGACTTCCAGGGCGTTGCCTTCACCTGGACTCGCGGACAGGCACCCCGGCCGTTCCGCCTCCCCGCAGCGCGCGCGGGCGCGGAGTCGTTCGATGCGGCGAAGGTCGGCCCGGCCATCCGGCTTCGCCATTGGCGGCCGGGGGACCGCTTTCAGCCCATCGGAATGAGCCGGCCGGTAAAGCTGCAGGATTTGTTCACGAACGCGAAAATCCCCGCCGCGCGCCGCCGCCGGCTCGTCGTGGCGGAGGCGGCGAGCGGAGAAATCTTCTGGGTCGAGGGCCTGCGCATGAGCGACTCGTTCAAGCTCGGCCCGGCGACACGGGAGCGGCTGCGCTGGCGCTGGAAGCGCGCGGGCAAGGCGGTCCGTACTTCTTCAGAGTAGCTGCGACACCAAAGTAGGGCAGGCGTCTCGCCTGCCCGGCCGAGCGAAGCGAGGCCGCGGTAGTGCCAACGCCGCGCCTTTCGGCCCGGCTGGGCAGGCGAGACGCCTGCCCTACTTTGCCGGCGCGACCTCGACCGAGGAGGTACTTTCAGGTTCCAGGATGGGCCCGCTCGCTGTCCGGCGTCCGTTTCAAGCTGGACAATACTGCGCGGGGCCGATTCAACTATCCGCTTGGCATTTTGCCCTGGGGTTTGCGGGGGCAGGGTCCCCATGTTAGCTTTCTGGCGAAACGAAATAGACAATGGCCGACGACAACAAACTTCGAGACGACGGGCCCAAAAAGGGCGGCGGTGAGTTCCGCGTGCCGCCGCGGACGTATATCCTTTGGATTGCCATCCTGGGCGCGATTCCGCTGCTGATGGTGTTCAAGAATCGCGGCCCCACCCAGGCGGACCTGTTGAACCAGATTGAGTTCACTCGACTCGTCCGATCCTCCAACATCATCAGTGGCAAGATCATCTATGATCCGCAGTCGTCCTACCTGCACGACGTGGAGGGAAGATACAAGAAGGTGCTCGGCGATGGCCGGTTTGAAGAGCGCGCCTTCCGTGCGCGGGTGCGGCTCACAAATCGGATCGAGAATCAATTGTTCGAGACAAACCTCTTCGAAACCAAGCAGCCCAACACCATGGTCCTGGGACTGTTTTACAGCCTGGGTCCCATCCTGCTCATCGGCCTGCTGATTTGGTTTGTCTTCATCCGCCAGATCAAAATGGCCGGCAAGGGCGCCCTGAGCTTCGGCAAAAGCAAGGCGCGCATGCTCGCCAAAGAAAAGAACAAGACCACTTTCAAGGACGTGGCCGGCGTCGAGGAGGCCAAGGACGAAGTCTCCGAGCTGGTCGAGTTCCTCAAAGACCCGAAGAAATTCCAGAAGCTGGGCGGGCGCATCCCCAAGGGGATTCTCATGATCGGCGCGCCCGGCACCGGCAAAACGCTTCTGGCCAAGGCCATCGCGGGCGAAGCGGACGCGGCGTTCTTCAGCATCAGCGGGTCGGATTTCGTCGAGATGTTCGTCGGCGTCGGCGCCAGCCGCGTTCGCGACATGTTCGACCAGGCGCGCAAAAACACGCCCTGCCTGGTGTTCATCGACGAAATTGACGCCGTCGGCCGCAGCCGCGGCCATGGCCTGGGCGGCGGCAATGACGAACGCGAGCAGACCCTCAACGCGTTGCTCGTCGAGATGGACGGCTTCGACACGACCGAGGGCATCATCATCATCGCCGCCACCAACCGGCCGGACGTGCTCGACCCGGCGCTGCTGCGCCCCGGCCGCTTTGACCGGCAAATCACCGTCAACCTTCCCGACGTGCGCGGACGCGAGGCCATCCTCAAGGTGCACGCCAAGAACGTGAAGCTGGACCCGGCGGCGGACCTGAGCGTCATCGCCCGCGGCACGCCCGGTTATTCGGGCGCCGAACTGGCCAACCTGCTCAACGAGGCCGCGCTGCTGGCCGCCCGCACCAGCAAGAAGGCCGTTGGCATGGCCGAGCTTGAGGAAGCTCGCGACAAAGTCCGCTGGGGCCGCGAACGGCGCAGCCTGGCAATGACCGACGAAGACAAGAAATGCACCGCCTGGCACGAAGCCGGCCACGCGCTCGTCAATGTTCTCCTTCAGCACACTCACCCGTTGCACAAAGTGACCATCATCCCGCGTGGCCAGGCGCTGGGCGCGACGATGTCGCTCCCCAAGGACGACGTCCTGAGCCGCCGCCGCAAGGAAATGCTCGACACGATCGCCATGATCATGGCCGGACGCATCGGGGAACAGATTGTCTCCGACGACATTTCCAGCGGCGCCGCGGGCGACATTCAGATGGCCACGCAGATGGCCCGTTCGATGGTGACCCAGTGGGGCATGAGCGAGAAAATCGGCATGGTCCAGTACGGCGACACCAACGAGTACATCTTCCTGGGCCGCGAAATGGTCCGCAGCAAAGACTACAGCGAGCACATGGCCCAGGAAATCGACACCGAAGTAAAGCGCATCATCGACGAGAACTACGAACGGGCCCGCGAACTCATCTTCCAGAACCAGGATAAGCTGCAAATGATCGCCGACGCGCTCCTGGAATACGAGACGCTCGAAGGCGCGCAGGTCGAAGAGATCGTCCGCACCGGCCGGTTCACACCGCCGCCGCCGCCGCCGCAGTCGGGCCCTCCCACCGGCGCTCAAGCCGCCACGCCTCTGCCCGAAGTGATCAAGCCGTCGCAGCCCAAGATTGATCCAGGGCTGGGATCGGCCGCGCCAGCGCCAGCCTGAGGCGTGAAACGTAAAACGTAAAACGTAAAACGTAAGAGCGGGGCTGGACTCGAGGACTCTCCTCACGTTCACGAGCACGTTTACGTTTTACGTTTTACGCTTCACGTTTCACGTTTTACACTTCACGCATCACGTTTCACGTTTTACTTCCCGCCGCCCGTTCCCTAGCCTTCCGGAAATGATCATCGCCCCCTCGCTGCTGGCCTGCAACTTCGGACAGTTCGCGAAGGAAGCGATGCGCGCGGACAAGGGCGGAGGCGACTGGCTGCATCTCGACATCATGGATGGCCACTTCGTCCCGAACATCTCGTTCGGTCCCGAAGTCGTTCGGGTCTTGCGCCCGCTGACGAGGATGACGTTCGACGTGCACCTCATGTGCTCGCGCCCGGAGGTGTTGCTGGAACCGTTCGCGAAGGCCGGCGCGGACAACATCGCCATCCACGTCGAGCTCTACGACCGTGTCACCCCGTTGCTGTGGAAGATACGTTCCCTGGGCATGAAGGTCGGGCTGGCGGTCAACCCGCCCACGGCCATCGCGAATGCCGAGCCGTACCTGGGCCAGATTGACAACCTGCTGATCATGACCGTGAACCCCGGCTTTGGCGGACAGCCGTTCATCCACGAAATGCTTCCCAAGGTCCAGCAGGCCGCCGCCTGGCGCCGGGAACGGAACCTGCCCTATCGCATCGAGGTCGATGGCGGCATCAACCTGGAAACCGCCGTCGAGTGTGCCCGGGCTGGGGCCGACACGTTCGTCAGCGGGACGGCGCTGTTCGGCCAGCGCCAGCTCGGGCGTGCCGTGCGGCGAATGCGGCAGGCCGTGACCGCCGCTGCGCCAAAAAACTCACGGCCTGAACCGGCGCTTTCCCGGTAGCTGCGACCGTGAGGTCGCGGGGACGGCGACGGACAGCCCCAATTCCGTGTGCGATGTAGGATTGCACAACTCAACCACGAATGAATTCGTGTCGATTCGTGGTTAAAGCGAATCACTATGGGACAGATCAAATTCGGCACCGACGGCTGGCGGGCAATCATTGCCGAAGACTTCACCTTTGCGAACGTCGAGCGCGTCGCGCAGGCGACTGCCGATTACTGGCTCGCGAATCCCGTTCCCGGGACGACCCGCAAGGCCATCGTGGGCTACGACCGGCGTTTCCTCTCGGATCAATTCGCCCGGCGTACGGCGGAGGTGCTCTGCGGGAACGGCTTCGACGTGGTGCTCACCTCGCGGCCGACGCCGACGCCCGCCGTGTCGTTCGCGGTTAAAGCGCAAAGCGCGGTCGGGGGCGTGATGATCACGGCGAGCCACAATCCGCCTGCGTTTAACGGCTACAAGCTCAAGGCCCACTTCGGCGGCTCCGCCGAATCATCGACCTGCCAGGGCATCGAAGCGCTTCTTGATGCGAGTCCCGTTCGCCGCGTGTCGCTGGAAAAGAATCCGCATTGCCCAGTGACAGACATCCGGCCCGCGCACTTCGCGGCCGTCAAGAAGCTCGTTGATTTCAAGCTCATCGCCCGGTCCAGGCTCCGGTTTGCGCACGATGCCCTCTTCGGCGTGGGCGCGGGCTGTTTTGCCGAGCTGCTTGCGGGCACGAGCTGCCGCGTCACGACGTTGAACGGGGCGCACGACCCAAATTTCGGCGGGATCAATCCCGAGCCGATCCCGAAGAACTACGGCCCGAGCGCCGCTTACCTGCGAAAACATCCGCACGACTTTTGCCTGGTCACCGACGGCGACGCCGACCGCATCGGGGGCATGGACGGCCGCGGGTCGCCGCTGACGAGCCACCAGTTGATCTGCCTGCTTCTCCACCACGCCATCGCCAATCGCGGCGCACGGGGCCGGATGATCAAGGCGCTGACGACGACTTCGATGGTGGACCAGATGTGCGCCGCCCACGGCTTGCCACTGGTCGAAACGGGCGTCGGGTTCAAGTACATCGCGGCCGAGATGCTGAAAGGCGACGTGATTCTCGGCGCGGAAGAGAGTGGAGGCATTGGCTTTCCATGTCATATCCCGGAGCGTGATGGCGTTCTCGCCGGGCTGATGCTGTTGGAACTGCTCGCGACGGAGCGCGCGTCCATCAACACGCTGCTCGCCCGGCTGGAAAAGGAATACGGCTCGCACCGGTACGCCCGCATCGACACGCCCTTTCCGCTGGAGAAACGCGCCGCGCTGATGGAGTTCTGCAAATCGAACCCGCCCGCAAAATTGCTTCGTTCGCCGGTCGTTGAAGTGAAATCCTTCGATGGCGTCAAGTACATCGCCGCCGATGGCGCGTGGCTGATGTTGCGCGGCTCGGGCACCGAACCGATCCTGCGCATCTACGCCGAAGCCGCGTCCGACGCCGGCGCGCAGAGGCTGCTGAGGCTCGGGGTGAGCCTGACGAAGCAGGTGTAGCGGGCGGAGTGTTCAGTAATCAGTAATCAGTGATCAGTAATCAGAAGTCAGTAACCAGCGGAATTTACATGCGGCCGCTCCTAAACCCGGAATACTGAATACTGATTACTGAATACTGATTACTGATTACTAAATACTGAGCTTAACCCTGAGCGCCTCGAACGGTCAGCGGCCGAGCAGGGTCCCGGGTGGCAACTGATGGCCGGCGAGGAACTCCGCTGCGCTAAGCCTTCGGCCACCTTCCCGTTGGAGTTCCAGAATTCGCAAGCTGTGTTCACCGCACGCGACTACGATGCCGCCCTTGTCCGCGCGAAGCACCTCACCAGGTTGGCCGGAGCCTGTTTCTTCGACCTGCGCCGACCAAATCTTCAATAGACGTGCCTTGCCTTCGACTTGCTGAGAGGTGAACGCACCGGGCCACGGGGTGAACGCGCGGACGCGGTTCCAGAGGCCACGGGCGGGCTGCGTCCAGTCCAGCCGCCCGTCTTCCTTCGTGAGCCTGCGGGCGTAGCTGACGCCTTCCGCGGGTTGGGGACGCGGGGTGATTCGGCCGGCGACGTATTCCGGGATTGTTCTCACGAGTAGCTCGCCGCCCAGGCGCGCGAGCCGATCGTGGAGCGTCTGCGCATTGTCCGCGGCAGCGATGGGCGTCGTGATTTGGGTCAGGATGTCGCCGGTGTCGAGGCCGGCGTCCATCTTCATGATGGTCACGCCGGTCTCCGGATCTCCGCCGAGAATCGCCCATTGAATGGGCGCGGCGCCGCGATGCCTCGGAAGGAGCGAAGTGTGGACGTTCAGGCAGCCGAAGCGCGGAAGCTCGAGGATGGCAGGCGGGAGAATCTGGCCATACGCGGCGACGACGATGAGATCAGCCTGAAGCTGGCGGAGCTGCTCGATAAATGCAGCATCGCGAGCGCGCGCTGGTTGCAACACGGGAATGCCCGTCGAAATCGCGACGGCCTTGACGGGCGTGGGCTGTAGTTTGAGGTCGCGACCCCTCGGCTTATCGGGTTGGGAAACGACTGCGGTGAGTTGAACGACCGATTCGCGGCCGAGCGCCTGAAGGCTGGCGCAGGCCAGCTCGGCGGTTCCCATGAAGATGGTTTTAATCGGCGGCATCGGGGCGGGGGAATGGAGTGTTGGAGTGTTGGAGTGTTGGAGTCTTGGAGTTTTGGAGTTTTGGAGTAATGTGGTACTAGGCTGGCCGCAATGGCAATCATTACTCCATTACTCCATCACTCCATTACTCCAGCACTCCATTACTCCAACACTCCATCACTCCAACACTCCATCACTCCATCACTCCATCACTCCATCACTCCATCACTCCATCACTCCATCACTCCATCACTCCATCACTCCATCACTCCATCACTCCATTACTCCAGCACTCCAGCACCCCCTCCTCCGCCTTCACTTAATCCTCGCGATGATGTCCAGAATCTCTCGCAGCACGTTCAGCGGCGAGTGCGTCGCGTCGATGGGATGAACGACCTTCGGTCCATAGAAGTCGAGCACCGGCCGCGTTTCTGTGTCGTAGGTTTCCAGGCGCTTGCGGATAACCTCGAGGTTCGCGTCGTCGAGACGGTTCTCGCGAAGCGCGCGGCGTTGCAGGCGCTCGACCATCTGGCTCGGGTCGGCGCACGAAAGGTAGAACACGGCCTTCACGTCGAGCGTGTCGGCCAGCATCCGGGCCTGGCTGACGTTGCGCGGGATGCCGTCGAGCACGAGCGTGTCCCCCGTGGGATCGAACTCGCCGTCGGCCGTGCTGGCTTTGATGTTTTTGGCCCACAGCGCGATGGTCGCTTCGTCGGGCACCAGTTTGCCTTTGCTCGAGTAGTCAATGAACACGCGGCCGATGGGATCTTCGATGCGCAGATTGCGAAACGCGTCGCCGCAGGCGAAGTGGAAAAAGCCGGGGATCGAGCCGATGATCTTTCCCTGGGTGCCCTTGCCGGAGCCCGGCGCGCCGAAGAGGAGGACCGTGCGGTATTTCATGGTGGAAGGATCGGTTGAACGGACGTTGGGTTTAGCGGGTCGCGCCGGCTACGCCCCCACCGGGCGCACCTGCACCTCGTAAATCTCGTTGAACGGAATCATCACATCGGCCGTGGCGCCGCCGTCCCGAATCTGGAGATACAGCTCGTTGGGCTGGATGCGCGAGAGGCGCGGGCCGACGTGCTCGCCCCGGGCCGACTTGATGTAGATGACTTTGTCCCGTTCGGCCTCGCCGGGAACCATGCGCAGGAAACCGGCGAACTTGGTCTCGAAAAAGCGGCGATTGAAGGTGGTCTGACCCCGCGTGTAGGCGACGATTTGGGGCCCGGCGGCGGCGGCTGCCGCTGCGGCGGCCTCCGCGGCTGCGGCTTCCAATGCCACGAGTTCTTCGGGTGACGGCGCATTGGCGGCGGCCAAGGCGGCTTCATGGGCCTGTTGGGCCGCCCGGTGCGCGGCCATGGCCTCGGCGGCCAGTTCGTCGTGGCTCTTTTGAATCCGCGTGGGCAGACACGCGAAAATAATCGGCCCGAGGATCGGCACCACCGCGGCCACGCCGCAAGTCAGGCCGGGATGGTAATTTCGGAACACGCCGACCTCGTAGCCCGCGTAAACGTTCGCCGCGTAGATGAGGATGAAGCCGAGGAGAGTAATGGTGGACGAGAACAGCGCGCCGAAACCGGCTTTGGGATTGGGCCGTTCGAGGCGGTCCGGGATCTTGGGCTTGATTTCAAGCTCTGCCTTCTTGGCTCGTCCGGTCGGGTCGACGTCCTCCGGTTCGATCAGATCCTCGACGTAGGGTTTGGCCTTCGGGTCGGAACGCAGTTGCTTGAGCGCCGACTGGGTGAAGTTCGTCCAGCCCATCCGCGGAGCGAAATTGCCGTCGGGCTTCTTGATGACGACGCCCTGCGGGTTGGAGGACACCGGCTGGCCCTCGATGGATTCGCCGCTGTTCAATTGATACGTCGCCGCGCCGGCCGGAAATTCTCCCGCGCCGACCAGGCCAACGACGATGAGGCCGAACAGAACGGCCAACCTGTGAATCATGGCTTTTGGATAGCAAAGGGCCTGGGGCAGGGGAAGGAAATTTGCTTATCGCAAAATCGTGCTCGCCAGCGCGGGCGGTTTCCTTTCCAATCCGCGCGAGTTGCCATGAAACCGATACTCTTTGCTTCGATCCTCACCGCGGGCTTCAACCTCTGCGCCGCCAGCAGTTCCTGGCCGCAGTTCCGCGGGCCGAACTCCTCCGGCGTCGCCGAGAAGGACGAACCGCCCCTTCAATTCGACGCGGAGACGAATCTCCTGTGGAAAACGGAGGTGCCTTCGGGCCTGTCGTCACCGTGCATCGCCGGCGACCGGATATTTCTGACGGGCTTCGAGGAAGGCAAACTGTTGGCCTTGTGCTTCAATCGCCGCGACGGCAAGGAGCTGTGGCGGCAGGAAGCGCCGCCGGGGAAAGTGCCGGAGGTTCACAAGATCAGCAGTCCGGCCGTGGCCACGCCCGCGACGGATGGCCGGCTTGTCTATGTCTATTTCGTTCCGTTCGGCCTGGTGGCTTACGATTTCAAGGGCCACGAGCAATGGCGCAAAGCGGTGCCGGCCGGTTACGTGATGAACGGGAGCGGCACCTCGCCGGCCGTCGCGGGCGATGCTGTGGTGCTGAATTGCGATCAGGACGAAGGCGAGTCGTTCCTGCTGGCCGTCGAGGCGCGCACCGGCAAGTTGCGCTGGCAAACCCCGCGCGCCGGCGTCCTCAGCAGCAGCTTCACGACACCCATCGCGTGGAAACATGGCGCGCGCGAAGAGGTCGTCGTGTCCGGCAGCATGCGCGTGGCGGGTTACGACCTGAGCGACGGCCAGGAACGTTGGACGGCTCGCGTGCTGACTTCGGTGAGCGTGGCGCCAACTCCTGTCCTCGGCGAGGAGCACCTGTTCGTGATGTCGCGCGGCGTGCCACCCACTGCAATGGGAACATTCGAGAGTTTCTGGGGAAAGCACGACAAGAACGCCGACGGCAGAATTTCCCCCAATGAGGTGCCCGCCGAATTCGGGACCGGCGTGTTCCGCGGCATGGACCGGGACAAGGACGGCTTCATTACGCCGCAGGACTGGACGTCCATGACGAATCTGTTCGCCAAAGGCGACAGCGGATTGTTTGCCTTGAGCGCCCCCGGCGACGGCGACGTGACCCACACACACGTGGCGTGGAAGCAAACCAAAGGAGTTGCCGGCATTGCGTCGCCGTTGTTTTATCAGGGGCGCGTTTACGCCGTGCAGGACGGCGGGCGGCTGACCTGTTGGAACGCCAAAACCGGCCAGACCCTCTACGAGCAGGAACGGCTCGGCGTGGAAGGCGAATACTACGCTTCGCCCATCGCGGCCAACGGGCATCTCTACCTGACCTCGGCACGCGGCACGGTGACGACGGTTCGCGCGGGAGATACGCTCGAAGTCAAAGCGCGCAATGCACTCGGCGAGTCCGTGATGTCCACCCCCGCCATCGCAGACAACAAGCTTTACGTGCGGAGCGCAAAGCACCTCTGGGCGTTTGGCAAGAAGTGAGTAGTGAGTTGAGGGTCGATAGTTGGGAGTTGAGAGTTGCGGCGAAGCGCCCTGGGCATTTGGGTTCTCGCTGCGATAGTCCTCTCTCATTAGCACCCCGCTTCAGCGGGGTGTCAGGCCGGATCGAATGGACAAACCGTTTCAACGGTTTCTCGCACCCTGCCGAATCCGTTAAAACGGTTTTGATGACTTCGGAGGCGCATACAGCCCGCTGAAGCGGGGTATTTGTCGAGCGTCCGCGAGGACGCCCGAAAATAGCCCAGCGATTCATCGCTGGGAATTCAACCCGCCAGCCCCTCAAGTCCCGCAGGGACGGAAGAACTCGTCGGTCTGCCGTCCCTTCGGGACTCCGAACGCCGAATTCCCACAACCCAGCGATGAATCGCTCGGCTATTCTCACCACGTCCCTCACGGGACGCTAAACAGATACGAAGTGGGGAGTTAATGAGACCGGCGCTTCGGCGAACAATAAGACTGTGCGAATTCCCCCTCAGCGGTTGGTCACGTTGCCAGAATTGCCGTGCGGCCTGTTGGAGAGGACGGATTGCGCTACCTGGCTGACCGTCGAATCGGCATCTTGCGTCGCTCTAACGACCTCGTCGCGGACTGCGGAAAACTCCTCGTCGGAAAGCACCTTGTCGAAAAACAACAGGGCGCTAGCTCGTACTAAGCTGTTAGTATCGTTAAGAAACTGCCGGGCTTGGGGGATCGCTGCTTTTGCCAAAGGGCCAAAATGGGCAAGGCTATCCATTGCCTCCCATCGGACCATATCGTTGGGATCGGAGAGCAGTCGCTGCAAAGGAGGGACATACTCCGGGGATTCGTAGCCGATCATTGGCAACGCCTTGCTGGCGAGATACCGCACGCGATGATTGGTCGACTGCATTCCTTCCAGAATGGCAGGGAGGGCCGGTCTCGCATACGGGCCAAGCTCCATCAGCAGGAAAACCGTCTGAGCTGCGCTCGCGGTGTCTAACTGCCGATAGATTGCGACGTGCGAATCAATCGATTCCCCTCGAATCCGAATGAGCGCCGCGCGGGCCGCAACGGAGAGCGAGCGGTCCGCATTTTTCGTGGCTCGCTCCAAGGCGGGAATGGCTGACATTGCCGTCGGACCAATTTCGGCAAG
>DASTLJ010000472.1:0-11246 GCA_035715125.1 Verrucomicrobiia bacterium | reverse complement strand
AAATAGTAAGCCAGGCGTAAACTACAGCCACGCCGAGGAACAACAGCCCCGCCGCACCGGCAAGCCAGAGTGTCCCGCGAGAATCCCGCGGCGGCACGTCGAGCCTGGCGCTCATGTCGCGGTTGGAGCGCCGAGCTCCCGCTCGGCTCGAACCTGTTGGATCGTCACTTGCCGAGCGGGACCTCGGCGCTCCGGCTTCATGGACAGGCGGATGCTTCCATCGGTCGCGCGATTCCGCCTCCTCACGTCGGCGGCTACGCGCTGTGATCGCTTCCTTCGCGCTGTGAAATATGCGAGCCAGCGCGCTCATCAATAGTCCTGCGACGACCGTTCCCAAACCGCGACGACCGACTTGCCAGCCCGGTAACCGGTGAACGGATCGAGCAGGCGCGAGCAGGGGACCATGAGACGGTCCCACACGTGAATCTGTCGGGTGCTCGGGAGGGATTGTCGAAGCAACAACCGGTTTGCCGCCGAGGCCAGCAGGCCGACTGAATCCAGGTAGAACGCCGTGGCCAGCCGAACTCCGGGCGGGGTCAATCCGCCCAGGCCGCGCGCCGTGTAGCGCCGGAAGTGGCCGATAGCCTGATCGAAGGGACTGAACAGCCACGCGTGCGCGGGCGCCAGAACGATCAGGTGGCCGCCGGGCGCCAGATGCTGCGCTGCCCGTTCGAGTTCGCCGCGGTCGTCCTCGATGTGCTCCAGCACATCGATGTAGAGGATGCTGTCGAACCGATCGGCCGGATCGAGCGCGTCCAAAGTTCCGGTGACCACTTCGGCGGTCGGTTCCAACGGCGTTTCGGTCAGTTGCCCGCGAAGTGTGTCGGCGAGCTGCGGATCCGGCTCCAGGCAGACCCAGCGCCACTCCGAACCGCTTCGCAAGCGAAGTGTGTTGGCGCCGATGCCGGCGCCGACTTCGAGGACCGCTCCCTGAATGTACGGCCGCAATTGCGAGATCCAGTACCGTTTCCAGTGGCCGGCTCGCGCGAACAACTTGAGCTCGCCACCCATGTAGGCCTGTTCGCTCATGGCAGCAACTGCCTTTCTGGACGAAGTGCCGGCGAGGTCCGCCCGCGCCATTCCTGCTGCGGCTCGGGCTCAGCGTCGCTTCCCGATGGCAGCCGGCAAACGCCCTCCACGAAAAACGCGTAATCGCGGGCCGGAATGAAATCGAGGCTGTTGCGCTGCGCCAGCAGGCCGAGCGTCACGCTGAAGCTCCCCAACGCCACGCAAATCGAAGCGAAGGTGAAGCCGCCCAGGGCGTAGGCCGTCCACGCCGGAGCGCCGACTGCCGCCAGCAACGGCGTCGAAAGCGCCAGTCCAAGCAACGCCGCGCAAGCGCCGGACACCAGACAGACCGAAAACAGCAGACGCACCGCGACGACCTCCACGAAAACCGAGATCGCCTGCAAGCCGTGCACCACCAGCGACACGAAATTCATTTTCGAGCGCCCGCTGTAGCGCGCCCCGCGCGCGGTGCGCACAAGCTCCCGTGGCAGCCGCGCCTGGAAGACGGCGGCAGCGTAATGGTTCCAGAGCGCCGGCAACGTCACCAGCGCTCCCAGCCGGCTGGCCGGCACCACGCTAAAATTCCCGACGCGCACCCGGACACCCGTCAGCAGCCAGTGCAGAAACTGGTAGAGCCGGTAAAAGACCTGGAACAGCGCCGATTCGCTGCGCCGGCTCCTTTCCGCGAAAATAATCCGCTGCCACGACGAGTCGCGGCAATGCTCGACAAGCGTTGCGGCGTCCTCGGGGCGATCCTCGCCGTCGGCGTCCATGACGAGCATCGCGTCGCAGGGGACGCGCTCGTGCACGTAGGCCGTGGCCAGCGCAATCGCCCGCTGATGGCCTACATTGCGGCGCAATCGCAGTACCTCGGCCTGCGCTCCGGGTGGCAATTGCAACTGTTCCGCCAGCGGAACCGGGGAACCGTCATCAACCAGCAACACTCGCAGCGCAACGTCCGCGCCGGCGAACGCGCGCGGGAGCTGTTCCAGAAGCCGGGCGGCGGCCGCCGCGTCATCGTACACGGGGGCGATTACCACCAAACGGCATGGCACTCGCTGGCTTGTTGCTGTCACCGCCCTTCACACAACGGCGGCGGGCCGCAACACTTTAACGCAGGACAAATTGAAGAACATCCCCGGCCGGTCTCTTCCACCGGCTCATGCCTCCGTGCGGGCGAAGGTCGCTCGATCTACTTCGCGCTCGGGGATGTTCGTAATCAGTTGAGAGTGGGAAGTTGAGAGTTGAGAGATTGAGCAACGCGCGGCGGAAGCCGCCGCTCTCAACTCTCAACACAATCTCCTCTCAACTGCTCGAAAGTGGCGGAGCGCCGTGGAATTGCGCCACAAGCCCGAAGGCTCGCACTCGTTAGCACCGAGGCCCGGCTCGCTTGTCCGGTGGACGCTCCGAAATGGTCCGCGTGGCAGGGATCGCACCTGCACCCTCCGGGGTTTGAGCCCGGCGCCTCTGCTCGTTGGGCTACACGCGGCCTGTCGATTTACGATTTACGATTTTCCAAATCAGACGCCGGTCGTTGAGCACCCTCGTAAATCGTAAATCGAAAGAGTGCTCCCGGCAGGACTCTCACCCGCACCTCCGACGTTCGAAGCGTCGCGCTCTGGTAATTAAGCTACGGGAGCCACAGGACAGGTATGAGGTATGAGGGATGAGGTATGATGCACCACCAGATGTACGTCACCCGCGATTCATACCTCATACCTCATACCTCATACCTGAAAACTGGGGCCGACGGAGAGACTTGCACTCCCGTGGGGCAATCGCCCGGCGGTTTACAAAACCGCTGCTGTCGCTGCTGAGCCACGTCGGCTGGGAGAATTGCCGATTGCCGATGGCCAATCTCCAATTGATCGGCGGCCGGTCGCGCAGCCAATCGGCAATCGCAAATCGGCAATCGGCAATGAAACTGGTGGGCCGCCACGGTGCCGCCCCGTGCTCTGCGGTTTAAGAGACCGCTGCATCGCTGCAATGCTTGCGACCCGAGAGGAGGTTCCGAGATTTGAGTTTAGTGCTTCGGGTTTCGTGTTCATGCGGCCGAGCGTCTGAACTCCAAAACTGAAACCCGAAACTCGCAACCCGGAACCCGGAACCCGAAACGGGCGAAGCTGGAATCCCGTGCTGGAATCGCACCAGCCTGTGCGGTGTTGCAGACCGCCGCCTGAGCTGCTCGGCCAACGGGATGGCGATTTGTGGAACCACGATTCGGAATTCGCAACCACCTGCGGTTCTTCACCATAGCCGCAGTCGGTTTGACAAGGATGAAACGCGTGTGCATTGTCTTGGTGTATGCAGCCTAAGCTGGCCTGCCTTCCTGCGGGTCAGCGCGGGGAACCCAATGCCTCGGGCGAAAGTCCGGGGCCGGGGCGAACGGCGATGGCGAACCATCGTCGCGGTCACTTTCAGGACCGAGCCCGTCAGCTAACCTCGTCGGCATCTGGAAGGGCGATCCTCTAGGACCGCAAGTCGCGGCACCCACGGTCTCCCCGACAAAACAGCGTTGTTGCGTCGCGCGGCGACAAGCCTCGCAACGCGCAGCCTCATCCGTGGTGCCTTATGACGATTCGGTTCATCGTGGGCGAAATCTCGCCCGTTCTCACCGCAGCGGGTCTTGTAATTCTCGCGCTCTTAATCTTCGTGCCTCTGGTTCTTGGCGCGGTGCTGATTCAGGAGCGGCAGGTCGGCATTGTCGTGAAGCGCTTCGGCGGGCGTCCGCTGGCGCCGGGCCGACTGGTCGCGCTCAATCGGGAAGCCGGCTACCAGGCCGACACCTTGGCGCCCGGGCTGCACTTCGGCTACTGGCGCTGGCAATACCGCATCCTCAAGGTGCCGGTCACCGTCGTGCCGCAGGGCGAAATCGCACTCATCCTGGCGGCGGACGGCGCCGCGATTCCTCCCGAGCGCATCCTCGGCGGAGTCGTCGACTCCGATAACTTCCAGGACGCGCACAAGTTCCTCGCCAACGGCGGCGAGAAAGGCCGGCAACTCGGCATCCTCACTGCCGGCACCTATCGGCTCAATCTGGCGCTCTTCACCGCGATCACCTCCGCCACCGCGCCGGAGCACGGCATGGCGCCCCAACAGTTGGTGTTGCAACGTGTCGAGTCCGACATGGTCGGCATCGTCACCACGCTTGACGGCCAGCCGATCGAACCCGGCGAGATCGCCGGGCCGGTCATCCCCGGCCACGACAACTTTCAGAACGCCCAGGCGTTCCTCGACGGCCGCGGCCGGCGCGGCTTGCAGGAACACATTCTCCTGTCCGGCACGTGGAATTTGAACCCGTGGTTCGTGCAGGTCGAACAAGTCCCGATGGTGCAAATCCCCATCGGCTACGTCGGCGTCGTCATCTCCTTCGTCGGCCAGGCGCACGTTGACGTCAGCGGCCTCGAGTTCAAGCACGGCGACCTCGTCAACGCCGGCCACAAAGGCGTATGGGTCACGCCGCTCTATCCGGGCAAGCATCCGATCAACACTCGGGTGATGAAAGTCGAGCTGGTGCCCACGACGAACATCGTTCTGAACTGGGCCACGCGCACCGAAGCGCACCACTTCGACGAGAAGTTGCAGTCCATCACCGTGCGCTCGAAGGACGGCTTCGCCTTCAACCTCGACGTGTCGCAAATCATCCACGTCGGCTCCCTCGACGCGCCGAAGGTCATTTCGCGCGTCGGCTCGATGCAGAACCTCGTGGACCACGTTCTCCAGCCGATCGTCGGCAACTACTTCCGCAACTCGGCGCAGGATTACACCGTGCTCGATTTCCTCAGCGCGCGCAGCCAGCGCCAGACCGAGGCCGCCGGACACATCCGCGAGGCCATCGGCGCCTACGACGTGCAAGCCATCGACACGCTCATCGGCGATATCAATCCGCCGAAGGAACTCATGCTGACGCAGACCGACCGAAAGATCGCCGAGGAACAGCGCAAGACCTATGAAGTGCAGGAAGCCGCGCAGAAACAGCGCCAGCAACTGGTCCGCCAAACCTCGCTCGCGGACATCCAGCACCAGGTCGTCGGCGCCGAACAAGGGGTGAACATCGCCGAACTCCAGGCCAACGCGCACATCAAGCAAGCCACGGGCGAAGCGGAGGCGGTTCGTTTGCGCGCCCACGGCGAGGCCGAAGCCATCCGCGCCACCGGCCAGGCAAAGTCCGAGGCCTATCGCGCCGGCGTTGACGCGCTCGGCGCCCAGAGCTACACGGTGATGCAACTGATGCAAACTGTCGGCGAACAAAACGTCCGTATCGTGCCTGATGTGGCCGTGAGCGGGAACGCCAATGCCGGCCTCGTGGACGGCCTGCTCGGCATGATGTTGAAACAACAGACCGGCAACGGCACGCACTGAAACTCAAACCGGGAACGGCTGCCGCGGCAGCCGTTCCCTTACGAAAAAACTAACGAGACTCTTATGAAAACGTATCAGCACACGCAAAAAGCGCACGCCATCCTTTTTCCCGTCGCTTGTATGACAGTGATCTTCGCCGTCGTTGCAATGGTCAGATTTCCGCTCCTTTTCCTTGGCGTAGCGTTACTGTTGTTTGTCGCGTGGCTCTTCCACTCGCTCACGATCGAGATCGCCGACGGTGAACTCCGCTGGCGTTTTGGTCCCGGCTGGATTCGCAAGCGCGTCCCGCTCAACTTGATTACCGCCGCGGAACCGGTGCGCACAAAGGTGTTCGAAGGCTGGGGCATCCACTTCAGCCGTTTCGGCTGGCTCTACAACGTCTCTGGCTTTGAAGCCGTGGCAATCCGGATGAAAAACGGCCAGCATTTCGCCCTCGGCACAGATGAGTCGCAGGCGTTGCTGGCGGCGATTCGATCCGCGAGCGACGCGTCGCCGTGCTGACTGGCTCGACTGCCCGTTCAAGAACTCCCGGTGCGGCTGTAGCGGCGGTCTGCGACCGCCGAGTTCGGGCCAACACCTGCACGTTGTTCGGCGCTCATAGAGCGCCGCTGCAGTTTTTGAATGGGCTGTCAAGAGACGGGCGGCCGGTTTTTCTCTTGCGCGTAATTCGATTCAGCGAACGGAATTTGCCATCCATTCATCCACCGCTCGCGCCAGTTCCTCGAGATATTCGTCGCCCCTCGGATGATGGGTCATCGCGACCAGGATGTAATGCCGGCCCGGCCCCGTGACCACCGCTGTGTCGTGGAGCCAGTTTTCCCACGAGCCCCATTTGCGCAGCAGTTGAACATCGCGCCCCTCCAATGCCTTCACGAACTTGATGTCGTCGTGCGGAATGGCCGGCGACGCGAAAATCTCCCGCATCGTTTTCGAGGCCCCGGCTGAGACGAGCCTGCCTTGCTCCAGCAGCAGATAGAAGCGGAGCAACTGCCGCACCGTCGCGCCGTGCGACTGATTGGCAATCGGGTCGCCGATGCGCTCGTCGCCTTTGCCGTAATGCTTGCCCATCCAGAGACCACCGCCGTGCTTCGTGTCGTAGAACTGATAGGTGTTCAGCACTTCCTGAATTCGCCTCAAGCCCATCTCGCGGGAGAACTTCGTGGCCATCTCGTTGTTGGATGCCTTGATCATCAACCCCAGTTCGTGCCGCGTGTGGGCGTCGAGGTTCCGGGCCGCTTCCGGATGGAGTTCGAACCAGGCCAGCAGAATCCCAATTTTCGGCACGCTCGCCGCGTACTCGATTCGATCCGGATGAATCATCGCCAGCCGCAGCCGGCGCAAATCCAGCACCCCGACCGCCGTCTGCTCCGCCGTCATGCCGTACTTGGCTCGCAAGCGCGCGTCGATCCCATCGACCTCCACCTGCGACGCCGCGTCCACCGGTGTCTCGAAATCCAGCGTATAGCGCTCGAAGCGCTGCTTCATGCTCGGGGCAAGGCTCGCACAACCCGCCGCGCAAAGCAGTACCGCCGAGAGGAACGTGAGCACAACGGTTCTGTTCGTTTTCACCGCGCCCTTCTGGGTGAAGCCGCGCGACTCCGCAAGTGCAGACCCGCAGGCCGGTCAGCGGGATTGACAGCCACGCTGTCAGACGATACTGTCTGACAGCATGAAATCAGTCCCGCTTCGCACTTTGCTTCGCGAGCCGCTTAGAGTCAAACGCATGACCCGCGCAGGCAAGCCCGTGCAGGTCACGGATAAGGGCGAGCCGCTTTGGATTCTCCAACCCGCCACCGGCACAGCCGCCGACGAAGCCGAACGCCGCCGAGCGATTGACGAAATCCTCGACGAAGTGCTGCGCGAGAAGCCGTCAAAAATCAGCCTTTCGAAAATTGTCCTTGAGTCGCGCCGATGAGGGCGTACGCCGACACCAGTTTCCTGGTGAAACTTCTGACGCAAGAACCAGGAACGACGGCTGCCGTTGGCCTTTACCGCGAAGCAGGGCGGCCTGCGGTGTTTTTCCTGCCGCTTCATGCGCTCGAGGTTGCCAACGCCATTCGACAGCGCGCCTTCCACCAGCGCCACAGTGTGGCATCCTCAGCACGGACGGCAATCAAGCGGGAGCGCGACGCCGCTCTCGCACTGCTGCATAAATACATTTCCCGCCGCGCCTTCATTGAAACCTCGCTGGATATGGACACGGCCATTGAGCTGGCGCGAAGCCTGTCCGCGAAGCACACCGAGCGCCTCGGCTGCCGCGGGTTCGACCTGCTTCACGTCGCGCTGGCGCTCGAACTTCAGTGCGAGGCCTTCCTAACGGCAGACCGGATTCAAGGGGATTTGGCCCGCGCGGAAGGTTTGCACGTCACGGTCAGCGTGGATCGGTGAAACGCGGGCGGCACCCGCGAAGAGCGAACTTCCGATCGACCGTCGCGCTGGCGTCCCGCGCTCAGGCGCGAGCGACGTGCTGACCGACCAATGGGACCATTGACAACTGACGGATTGAACAACCCATCGCCGGCGGATACGATGTGTCCAACGAAAGAACGCTATGAGCAGCGCGACAGTGACACCCGCCGGCGAGATAGCCTTGCCTGCTGAAATACGCGAGCGGCACGGCCTGGCCGCCAATTCCAAGGTCCGCGTCGTCGAAACCCGCCACGGCATTTTGCTGATCCCGCTGACCGACGCACCTATTGCCCCGGAACTTGCCCAGGAACTGGCCGACTGGCAATCGCTGGGTGCCGCCGCGTGGGACTCCTTGCCTTACGACGAACGCGGTACATGAATCCCGGTGACATTCACTGGGTGGAATTTCCGGCCGGGGCGGGCCGTGCGCAAGCCGGTCGCCGTCCCGCAGTCGTGGCCCAAGCGGCATCAGCCACCGCCGCACTGCCCACGATTCTGTTGATCCCGCTGACCACTCAATTCGACGCGCTTCGTTTTCCCGGCACCGTCCTGATTGAGCGCGATTCCTCTAATAACCTGCGCCAGAACTCCGTCGCGCTGGCCTTTCAACTCACGGCGATAGACAAGCGGTTCGTCAGTGGCAGGCTGGGCGCGGTTGCGGCAGACAAAATGGCAGAACTCTGGGCCGCATTGGATGAAGTGCTGGGGCGTTCGCGAGGCTTGGGCTAACGCCGGATCTATTTGGCTTGGCCGTCGAAAAGCTGGAATCCCACGCTGGAGTCGGCATCGCTCCGCGATGCAACACGGGCAATGCTTACAAGGAATCGGTACCCGCCAGCACGGGCAGCTTGTGGCCCAGCCGCAGGCCGACGACGAGCCAGTCTTCCAGCGTGGAACGAAGCTCGTTCTCGCACTGGCGCAGTGTGCCGCCAAAGGCGATGACGCCCTTGAGCTTCGGGATTTCTCCGGCGAAGGAGCCGTCCTCCAGCTTGTCGTAGCGCGCCCGTTCCAGGGCAGCTTCGATGTAGGCTGTGAGCGGAAAGGTCATTGGGAGGATGCCAGATATCACCGGGCTTTGCGCGCGGCATCCTCGGCCTCCATGCGGTCCAGCATCTGGAAATTCTCGTCGGCCCGGCGGTCGGCATCGGCCAGCACCTGGGCGTCCTCCTCCATCTCGAAAATACACCGGGCGATCTCGCGCCGCTCCCGTGGCGTCAATGCCGTCAGCTCGCCAATGATTTCTTGCGCGCTCATGGAGTCAGATTACGAGATTCTGCGCCGTTGGCAAGGTATCAAGCCGCGGGCGGATGCTCTCGTACCCGCTCGCATCATCGCTTCCCCGGTTTCCTTGAAGTAGAGGTTATCTCTTGATCTGTCGTGACCGCGACGTCCTGGCAGGGCGCCGAATGCGTTTTTCCTCCGGTCCGCTCAACGGGCCATCCGCTGGCTCGCGCGTTTTGCCGAACGCGGTGGCCAGGAAATGGTCCACCTTCTCGTTTTCCACCAGGCCGAATTGGCGGAGCACCGGCACTTCAATGAGGCGGCCGACCAGTTCCTTGACGGGAAGAAACTCGTTGATCAATTGCAGCACCCTGGCGTAGTCGCCCTCCCCCGGCTCGATTTCGGACGACGAGTCCCACGGGTTCGGCTCTTCATCGGTCCAAACCTTATCCTTCTTCTCCTCGTGTTCCTCGGGCAGATTGGCGCGACGGAAGAACAGCTTCGCGTCGTCGCGAATGATACGGCTGTCGCCCAGCAGCCAGACCAGCACGGAGCCGCCGTGCAGGCTGGAGCGCGCATGGGTGACGAGACGCGTCTTCGGCGAGCGGCCCATCAAGATCGAGCGGATGAGCAGCGCTGCGTCCGCCGGAATCTCTCCCGAGCCGATCAGGTCGATCTGGAGCACGCGCGGCTTGCGGGCAAGCAGCGCTTCCAGCCGGGCGACCCGTTCAATGTAATAGGAACATTCGAAGTACAGCAGCTTGAGCAGGAATGGGCGGGGGCCTTGCCTGGAGATTGTTTTCATAAAAGTTGGCTGTGCGTGGGTGGATGGATTGTCGAAGGGTCATGGTCAGTTGCAAAAGTGAGCGGGCGGATGCTTCCGCACCCGCCCGCTTTGTTTCGTTCAGCGCTGAAGCGGGAGATTTCGCGATGTCGAACTACTCGCGGAAAAAAGTAGTTCCTGGGGCTGCCGTCGTAACGGCCGGAGTGCAGGCAGCAGCTCTTAAAACCTGCGCCCTGAGCCGCACGGGCAGAGGTCGTTGCGACCGAGCTTTTCGCGAAGCTCCTTCCCGCCATGAAGGATGCGCGGGCCGCGCTTGACCTGCGTCTCGGACGGGAAACCTTTGCGGCGTTTGCTGGTGATTTCGAAGAGCGGTTCGTCCATGTGGTGGTGGTTTGCCATACGTCCTCCTGGGTTGAGGGTTGTGAGTTTCCTGTGAACAACTTGGGCTTGCTTTTGCGGCGTATTCTGCGAAGAAAGAGACGCGCGACGAACAGCTCGTCATCCGAATACCGGCTTCGAGATCTTTGTGCCGGGGCGTGGATTGCTCCTAGAGCAGTATTCCGCTTTGCGGAAGCGCCCATCTCCTTTGAGCGCTCGCCGCGCACTTTGCTTTTTTGGGGTGATGGGGCAATGGAGTGCAGGAGTATTGTAACAATGAGAGTTCCCCGCTTTTCTCCAGAACTCCAAAACCCCATCACTCTATTCACTCAGGCTTGTCAGGATCCGCCAATAGACCCGCTCGCCGTGTGTTTTCATCCGCAAAGCGTTGCTGACAGACCGAGGATTCCAGTCATACTGGCTCCATGAGTTCCGACCCGCTCGAACTGAAGGAAGCGTTTCGGGCGGAGTATCACGCCCGCTGGGAGGCGGTGGCGGCAGTCCACGCTCAGGAGTTGGCCGCCATGACCGAGGAACGCGCCCGCGAGATCATCCAGTCGCTTGGGGCGGTAGACGCATGGCGCGCGGAGCCGGAGTGGTCTGGGCTGGTCGAGCAGCAAGCCATTTTTCAGCGGAGGCGTCGGGGATGATTCATCTCCCGCGCGTTTTGGAGGCAGCCGGAGAAGTGCAGTCCTTTTGCCGACCGAGAGGATGGCGCTTCTGCTTCATCGGAGGTGTCGCCGTGCAGCGTTGGGGAGAACCGCGGTTGACACAGGACGTGGACCTCACGCTCCTCACTGGCTTCGGACATGAAGAGGACTTTGTAGACGGGCTCCTGGCTGGGTTCGTCGCCAGGCGCCCCGACGCCCGTGAATTCGCGTTACTCCGCCGGGTCCTGCTTCTTCGCACGGGAAGCGGCGTGGACGTGGACGTTGCCCTGGGCGGGTTTCCATTCGAGGAACGGAGCGTCCAGCGCGCCTCCCCCTGGACGTGGGAGGATGGCAAGTCGCTCTTGACCTGCTCGGCCGAGGACCTGGTCGTCCACAAGGCGTTTGCAGGCCGCGATCTGGATTGGGGCGACGTC
>DASTLJ010000471.1:0-5297 GCA_035715125.1 Verrucomicrobiia bacterium | reverse complement strand
GAAAAGTTTTCCCCTACCGTTTTCCGCGCGACCCTCGCCTGCTCGGCGGCAAATTCACCGTCGCCGAAAACGCCCGGCGCCTGCTCCGCTTTTTCTACTTCGAACGCCGTCTCATGCACGCGCTGGGCGCGTGGACTCTGTCCATCCCCGAATTCGAGGTGAAGCTCGAAACCGGCCGCCACATTTTCTGGCACGGCGACGCGGCGCGGCTGCTCCGCGAGCGGTTGGGCGAACAGGAGACGCGTCCCAAGGAGGTGGACGCTTTCCGCGACGCGGACATCGACCGCTTCATCGAGGAGATGCTCAGCGCGAACAGCGCCGCCGAACTCCTGGTGGGCGCGCATCAAGTCCTCGGCCGCGCGCTGGCCACGGCTTACAGGCATCATTGCGACGACACCGACCCCGTCACCGACGTGCCGACCATTCGCTGCCTGCGCCGCATCCTCACCGATTACGAACCGATGCTCGAGTGGGCCGACGCTGCGATTGCCGCCTACGTCGAAGGCGGCGCGGAGGAGCCGCGACTCGCCGCGTGGCGCTGGCATTTGCAACGGTTTCTGGCCTCGATCGGCGGCGTGACTGGCGCCGACCCGCGCGCCGAGGCGCCGTCGCCCTTGCGCAGCGCGAGCAAGCCCTTCGAGCGCGGCACCGTGCCGCTGCGCGATGGACGCTTCGACACCTTCAAAAACACCGGCGACTACGACACCGCCGACGGCCAGGCGCGTTTCCCGAAAGACTCCTACGAAAACCTGCGCCTGCGGTTCATCCGCACGCAACGGGACGAAGTCGACGCCATCGAGGCCTTCGGCACGTTCATCTGGGACATTCGTTTCAAGGATTTTCAGGCTGAGTACGACCTGGCGCGAATCACCTGGGACGAAGCCCGCCATACGGAGATTGGCCACCGCGCCCTGCTGGCCGCTGGCTACGATCCGTTCGAGTTGCGCAACCGGCTGACCGGCTCGACCTGTCGCGGCCCGATGGACCCGGCCTTCGCCATGGCCGAAATCAATCTCTTCGGCGAAGTCGGCGTGCTCAAGACCATCAACAACCTCATCGACACGGCGGCGGACCGGCGCGACGAACTCCTGCGCCACATCGCGGATTTCATCCGTTCAGACGAACGCACACACGTCCGCAAGGGTGGCCGCATCATCCAGGTGATGACCAATCTGGACGCCAAGGCGCTCGAACTGCGCACGCGCGAACTGTTCACCGAATGCCTCGTCAGCCTCGGCGCGGTCACCAAGGACATGGATGTCTTCACCGTGTCGCGCGAGGACATCGAGCATTTGGTGGGGGAATAAGTGAAACATTGAAGAACCTCTTTCCAACTCTTCTCTTTAATGGCATGATACAACACGCATGACCCACGGAGATTCCAACTCCGTCCATCGTTGCCGCGGACTGTCGCGGCGGTCCTTCCTGTCGGATACCGGCATGGGTTTCACCGGGCTGGCGCTCGGCGCGTTGCTGTTCGAGGAGGGCGTGGGCCGCGCGCTCGGTTCCGAGGCCGTCTCCCAATGGCGTCCGCCGGACGGTCGGCCGCACTTTTCGCCGCGGGCCAAGTCGGTGATTTGGATCTTCCTTTGCGGCGGCGTCAGCCACGTCGAAAGCTTCGACGTGAAGACCGAGTTGAACAAATACGCCGGCAAGAGCATCGAAGAAACGCCGTACGCGAAGGTGCTGGAGAACCCGGGCCGCAACGTCATTGGCGCCAACCCTTCGCACGGCAACCGCAAAACCATTCTCCCCCTCCAATCGGGCCACAAGACTTACGGTCAGTCCGGACTCGTCGCCGGCGACTGGTTCCAGCACATCGGCGCGTGCGCGGACGACCTGGCCGTGGTGAGCAGCCTGTGGACCATTCACAACGACCACGGCGCGCAGCTCACCTGGCAGACCGGGCGGCATCCGCGCGAGCTGGAGCACCCCACGCTCGGCGCCTGGTCCTGCTACGGGTTGGGATCGATGAACGACAACCTGCCCAAATACGTCGTCCTGGGCGCGCCCACGGGCGATTGCTGCGGTGGCACGTTGACTTACGGCGCGAGCTACCTCGGCCCGGAGCACGGCGGCGTGCGGCTGAATGTCGACCCCAAGAAACCGCTCCCCTTCCTCGCCCCGCCCCCCGACAGCATCACCACCGAGGAACAGCTCGAGAACCTCTCCCTGCTCGGCAAGCTCAATCGCCTGGCCGGCATCGACTATCCCGACGACCAAAACCTGCGCGCCCGCATCAAGTCCTACGAGTTGGCTTATCAGATGCAGACGAGCGTTCCCGAAACGCTCCAACTCGACCGCGAACTCGAAGGCACGCGCCGGCTCTATGGCCTGGACCGCGACGAATGTAAAACCTTCGGCCAGCAATGCCTCGTCGCCCGGCGTCTGATCGAGCGCGGGGTGCGTTTCGTGCAAATATTCCACGGCGGCGGAGGCGGCGGAGCGTGGGACGCGCATTCGGACATCAAGAACAACCACGCCAAACTGGCCAACCAAATTGACCAACCCGTCGCCGGCCTGCTGAAAGACCTCAAACAGCGCGGTCTCCTTGACGAAACGCTGGTGGTCTTCGGCACCGAGTTCGGCCGCTCGCCTGGCGCGGAGGGAACGGGACGCGACCATCATCCGCAAGGTTTCTGCGCGTGGCTGGCCGGCGGCGGCGTGAAAGGCGGCGTGCAACACGGCGTCACTGATGAACTGGGCTTCCACGCGGTCGAAGACCGCCATTACGTGACGGACATCCACGCGACCGTGCTGCACCAGCTTGGTCTCGATTCCCGCCGTCTGGAGATTCCCGGCCGCAAGCGCCTCGAAATCGATCACGGCGAACCGATCCGGGAGATCCTTGGCTAAGTGCGGCCGATATGGAGTGGGGCGCAGGTATCCGCCTGGCTGGGCAGCCGGAGCTTGTCCCGGTTTCACGCGGGCGTAAATGGATTCAGCACGTCGTGCCGTCCGGCGCGGATGCTGTGCGTGATGGCCTGCGTGATGAATTCCTTGGCACGTGAAACTGCTTGCACCAGGGTCAGGCCGCGGGCCAGGCCGGCGGTGATCGCAGCAGAGCAAGCGCAGCCTGTGCCATGAGTCGAGACGCCCCGCACGAACGGCGCCGTCAGCAGCAACTCGGTCCGACCGTCGAAGAAGAAGTCAGCCGCCTCGCGACCGCCGCGCAGATGGCCGCCTTTGACGAGCGTAGCGCAACCGAAGCGCTCGTGGAGCGCTCGCGCGGCCCGGCGGAGGTCTTCCACCGAGCGCAGGCGTGTCGAGAGCAATCGCTCCGCTTCCCTCAGGTTGGGCGTGACGAGCGCGGCGCGCGGGAGCAATTCGCGCTGGAGGATTTTCTCGGCGCCAGGACTCAACAGCCGCGCGCCGCTCGTGGCCAGCATCACCGGATCCACGACGAGCGGGGGACGATTGCGATGATTGAAAAAATCAGCGACGACTCGAATGAGCGGAGCGGCAAAGAGCATGCCCGTCTTGCAAGCGGCGGGAGGCAGTTCATCAAAAACGGCTTCGATCTGCGCCCGCAGCATCGCCGGTGTGGCCGGTTGCACGGCGCGGACACCGCGCGGGTTTTGCGCGGTGAGACAGGAGACGGCGCTCGTGCCGTGGACGCGCAGCGCGGCGAATGTCTTGAGGTCCGCCTGAATCCCGGCGCCACCGCCGCTGTCCGAGCCGGCGATAGTCAGGGCGACAGGCCATTGGGGGTGTTGGCGCGGGAGTTTCATACCGCGCCTGAAACACCCACGGGCCGTAGCCGCCGACGTAAGGAGGCGGACTCGTTCTTCGCTCGGTCTATCCGCCTCCTCACGTCGGCGGCTACGGCGCCTATAAAAAATCCGCGTTCGCTCACGACCCAAGACTACGCGATTGGTTTTCCCGTTTGAACTTTGAAGTGCCGCGCCCATATTAGCAGGCATGGACAAAGGCAAAGTCGCGGAAGTGCTGGTCGAGATCGGCACGCTGTTGGAGTTAAAAGGCGAGAACCCGTTTAAGACCCGCGCCTACACGAACGCGGCCCGGGCGCTGGAGAATCTCACCGAACCGCTGGAGAAGGTGGTCGCGGAAAATCGACTGGGAGAGATCCCCGGCATCGGCGAAGGCATTCAGAAAAAGGTGACCGAGCTGGTCACAACAGGCCGCCTGAAGTACTACGATGAGATCAAGGCCTCGGTGCCCCCCGGACTGGTCGAGATACTGCAAATCCCCGGCATGGGTCCGAAGAAAGCCAGGGCGCTCAACGACAAGCTTGGCATCGAATCCATCGAGCAACTGGAAGCGGCTTGCAAGGCCGGCAAAGTCGCGGACCTCGACGGGTTCGGCGAGAAAACGCAGAGCAAGATTCTGGAGGGCATCGCCTTCAAGCGGACTTATGCGGCGCGGCACCATTTGGACGACGCGCTCGAGGTGGCGGAGCCGGTGCTGGAGCGGCTTCGCGAACACCGGGATGTGATTCGCTGCAGCACCGGCGGCAGTCTGCGGCGCTGGCGCGAGACGATTGGCGATGTCGATTTCCTCGCCTCGTCGAAAAAGCCGGCGGCGGTCCTGGATTTTTTCACGACGCAGCCGGGCGTGCTCAGCGTGAGCGCCAAAGGCGACACGAAGGCCAGCGTGATCCTCCAGGGCGGCATCCAGGCGGACCTTCGTGTGGTGACGGACGCGGAGTATCCGTTCGCCCTGGCCTACTTTACCGGGAGCAAAGAGCACAACATCGTGATGCGCCAGCGGGCCATCGCCCGCGGGCTGCGGCTGAACGAGTATGGGCTGTTCCGCTCGAAGGAGGAAACGCGCGATCCGAAATTGCGCCTGCCGTGCAAGTCGGAGGAGGACATTTTCGCCGAGCTCGGGCTGGCGTATGTCCCGCCGGAACTGCGGGAGGATCACGGCGAATTTGCCGCGGCGGAACGAGGAAAGTTGCCGAAGCTCGTTGAATGGACCGATCTGCGGGGCGCACTGCACAACCACTCGACCTGGAGCGACGGCCACCAGACGCTCGAGGAAGTGGCCGCGTACGCGCAGGAATTGGGGCTGGAGTATTGGGCGGTGACGGACCATTCGCGCTCGTCCTTTCAGGCCCACGGCCTGGAGCCGGCGCGGTTGCGCGAGCAGCTCAAGGCTATCGCGAAGATCAACACGCAGCTTGCGGACGAAGGGAGCGATTTCAGGCTCCTCACGGGCAGCGAAGTGGACATCCTCGGCGAGGGACGGCTCGACTTCGAGGACGACCTGCTGGCCCAACTGGACGTGGTCGTGGCCAGCGTCCACGCGGGATTCTCCAAAGACGAGGCGGAGAT
>DASTLJ010000470.1:0-11388 GCA_035715125.1 Verrucomicrobiia bacterium | reverse complement strand
ACGTCGGAGTTCTCGCCGGCCGTGCCCGTGCGCACGCCGCCGATCCTCAAATCGCAACCGATCGGCACGAACGTCCCGCCCGGCCAGCCGGTGACGCTGTGCGTCAGTGCCTCCGGTACTCCGCCGCTGCTGTACCAATGGCGCTTGAACGGCCAGAACATTCCCGGTGCGACCGACTCCTGCTACACGATCCCCGCCGCGCACGTGGACGACGGCGGCGCCTACAGCGTCGTGGTGGGGAACGTGCTCAACGCGGTGCAGACCGGGCAAGCGCCCCTCACGCTGCCGCTGACCAATGTTGCCGCGGGGGATAATTTCGCGGATCGAGTGCTGATCGAAGGCACCAACGGCCTCATCGCATGGCGGAATCGGTTCGCTTCGCGCGAACTCGATGAGCCGAACCACGCGGGCAAGCCGGGCGGGAAATCCGTTTGGTACAAGTGGACCGCGCCCGTCACCGGCATCGCTACGTTCGGCACGCGCGGCAGCACGTTCGACACGCTGTTGGCCGTCTACGAGGGCACGGCGCTGAGCAACCTGCAAGCGGTGGCCTTCGACGAGGATCGTGGCGGGTACTTTACTTCCGGCGTGCGCTTCAACGCCATCAATAGCCACGAATATCAGATCGCCATCGACGGCTTCGGCGGGGCCGAGGGCGAGTTCATCTTCGGCTGGTCGCACGAGGATACGCTCAAGCTGCTGCCGGTCATCCAGACTCAACCACAAAGCCAGACCGTGGCCCCGGGCGGCACCGCGTCGTTCTACCTCGAAGCCGTGCGCTTCTGCAGCGGGGGCCATCCCGGCTGCCCTGACCCGGCGCACTTTCCCGGTGGGGAGATTCCGCAGGTAACCTATCAGTGGACCTTCAACGGTGTGCCCATCCCTGACGCGGTGCTTACGACACTGACCGTTTCGAACGTCCAACCCGAGAAGCTTGGCACTTACACCGTCCTGGTTTCGACCCCCTACCGCACGATCGAGAGCGTCGATGCCATCCTCCAGATCAACGAGACTGGACAGCAGGTGCAGCCGGTGCTGGCGATGGACAAGTTCCTGGACGCCGCTCTGGCGCCGGTGCAACTGCGGCTGGGCAACGCCGGCGGCGGCTTTTTTGCCGGGGCGGACGGCGGGTTCCAGCCCGCGTCCATCGTGCGCGGTTATACCGGCACGCAGGTCTTCAACACTTCCGGGAGCACGACCGAGGGCGGGGAGGAGCCGATTTGCGGCGTGCTGGGCGGCGCCTCCGAGTGGATCACGTTTGTCGCCGAGGAATCCGGCCAGCTCTTCATCAACACGGACGGCAGTTCCTACGACACCGTCATGGCCATCTTCCGCCGCAACCCGACGAATCCGGCGCTCCTCCAGGAATTGGCCTGCGACAACAATGGCGGCCTCGACCGCCGCGACAGCTCCACCAATCTGTTCGTGCAAGCGGGGCAGACGAACTTCATCGTTGTCGATGGTGTGAATGGCGCGTCCGGCACACTCCGGCTCAATTTCAGCCTTGTTCCTCCCAGCAGCCTCCGTTCGCTGGGTTTTACTCCGCAGCGGGCGCACAAGCTTCAACTCAGCACGCACGCCGGCGCGCACTTCTCGATTCAGACTTCCACTACGCTGACGAACTGGACGACGATTCTCACCACGAACACGCCGTTGAGCCTGTTCGATTTCATCGACAACGGCTCGAGCACCGCGCCGCGCCGCTTCTATCGGGCGTTGATGCTGCCCTGACGCGCCGCTGAATCACGGCTTGAGTTCTCCCCGCCGCGTTTGAGTCGGGGCGCCTTCGTTTTCCCGGTAAACTCATCGCGCCAGCCTCCGATTGATTGGGGAATCGCCTGCGCGCGGCTTTTGGGGCTCAGGGCAGTCCGCAAGCCAGGCCGCAATGACTCGGCGCCCAAACGGCTACGCAAAGGAGCGCCGGCGGAGCCTCATGCTGCGCCGGAGAGGCGGCTCTCTGGTCTTCTCCAACCTCACCTGCCGCTCTTAGGTCATGCTTTCGGCCAGACTCCATCGCTCCCGCAACCACGCGGCGCTCGCGCGGGCGGGACCCGGCCTTTGTTTTGTCCTGGTCCTGCTGGTGTGCGAGCGGACGTGGTGCGCCCCGCCGCAGTCTCAGCCGGCGCAATCCGAATACGAGGCCAAAGCCGCGGCGCTGCTGAATTTTGTGAGATTCACGGACTGGCCGGCGGAGGCGTTTGCGTCGGAGCAGGCGCCGTTTGTCATTGGAGTGGTGGGCAAGGACCCGTTCGGCGCGGTGCTTGACAATACTTTCTCAGGTAAATCGGTGAAAGGCCGATCCTTCGTCGTGAAACGGCTGACTGCGGATCAGAATTTGAAGTCGTGCCATCTGTTGTTCGTGCCGGCGTCCGAAAAGCGCCGCCAGCGCGACTTGCTCGACAAACTGAGGGGCGCTCCGGTCCTCACGGTGGGCGAGACGTACGACTTTCGAGATCACGCTGGCGCCGTCCAGTTTGTGGCCAAAGACAACTCGGTCGGTTTCAATATCAACCTGAATGCCGCGAAGGCCGGCCGGCTGCACATCAGTTCGAATGTGCTTCGCCAGGCCGATGGGGTGTGGGGAAGGTATGAGTAACGGCGCGGCGCATCCCCGCCGTTTTCGCGGCACGTCCATCCAGCGCAAGCAGACGCTGGTCATCATGCTGACCAGTTGCGTGGCGCTGGCACTGGCGTGCGCCGGATTCATCACCCTCGAGGTCATCTCGTTTCGCAGCGCCATGGTGCAGAACCTCTCCACTCTGGCCGGGATCATCGGGAACAACAACGCCGCGGCCCTCCATTACGGCGATCGCAAGGACGCCACTGAAAATCTCACCGTGCTTCACGGAGAAACCGGCCTCGAAGGGGTCTGGATCCTCGATATCCGGCGCGCCGTATTCGCACAATATCGCCGGGCTGGCGCGCCCCGCCTGGCCCTCCCATTGCTGCTGACCGAGACGGATCATCGTTTCAACGGCGACTCGCTCTTTCTCCAGAGGGGGGTGACCCACCAGGGTGAGCTCATCGGCTACGTTTGCATCGAATCCAACCTTCACGCGCTCCACGCCCGGCTCCGTCAGTACGCCGCCATTGCCGGCCTGCTGATGATCGCGTCGGCGCTGGTGGCGCTGGTGATTTCGATGCGGCTGCAACGCCTGATTTCGCGGCCCATTCTGGCGCTGGCCAACGTGGCGCGCGGCGTGGCGTCGGGCCAGTCGAGCTTCGCGGGGCGCGCCAACAAGGAAAGCGACGACGAAATCGGCCAGCTCATCGACGACTTCAACGAGATGCTGTCGCAGATTGAACAGCGGGACGCCGCCGTGAAGGCCGCCCAGGACGGGCTGGAACGCCGCGTCCGCGAGCGGACCGCCGAATTGCAGCGGGAGATCCAGGAGCGCCGCAAGGCCGAGGAAGCCCTTTGGCAATCCGAACAGCTCCACGCCCAGATCGCGCTCAATGCCAGTGACGTCCTTTATGTCACCCATCGCGGCACGGGTCGCATCGACTGGCTGGGGCAGATCGACCAGGCCCTGGGCTACGAGGAAGGGGAGTTCCCCCGCACGACGGAAGGCTGGGAACGGAGTCTGCATCCCGAGGATCACGAGCGGGTGATGCAGGCTTACGAGGAGTCCTGCCGCTCCGGCCGGGCGTTGGCCCAGGAGTACCGCATTGCGCGCAAGGATGGCTCGTATGTCTTTTGGTCTGACCGCGGCCGGCCTTTATATGATCACAAGGGGACCGTCACGCGGTTCATCGGCGCCTGCACCGACATTACCGAGCGGCGCCAAAAGGAGGAAGCCTTGAAGGTGACCCGACAAGCGGCGGAGGCCGCCAGTCAGGCCAAAGGCCAGTTCCTCGCCAACATGAGCCACGAAATGCGCACGCCGATGAACGGCATCATCGGCATGACGGAACTGGCGCTGGAAACCGATCTCACCCACGAACAGCGCGGTCTCCTTACGACCGTCAAGGACTCCGCCGACACGTTGCTGGCCCTCATCAACGACATCCTCGATTTCTCGAAGATCGAAGCGGGCAAGCTCTGGCTCGATCCGGTCGACTTCAGCCTGCGTGAAATCCTGGAGGACTCCGTGCGGTCGCTGGCGCTGCGCGCGCACCAGAAGGGCCTGGAACTGGCCTGTCATGTCCAGCCCGAAGTGCCGGACGCACTCCGAGGTGACGGCGTGCGACTGCGCCAGGTCATCGTCAACCTGGTCGGCAACGCCATCAAGTTTACCGAGCGGGGCGAAGTGATCGTCCACGCGGCGGTTGAAAGCACGGACGACAACGGCTGGCAGTTGCGATTCACGGTCGAGGACACCGGGATCGGCATCCCGCGGGCGAAGCAGGAAGTGATCTTCGAAGCCTTCACGCAGGCCGACGGTTCCACCTCGCGCATCTTTGGCGGCAGCGGGCTGGGCCTGGCCATTTGCCGGCAGATTGTGGCGATCATGGGCGGCCGCATTTGGGTCGAAAGCGAGCCGGGCCAGGGCAGCCGGTTCCAGTTCACGGCGCGCTTTGGCCGATCGAAGCAGACCCGGACGGGCACGGCGCCGTTCGTGAACCTGCGCGGGCTTCCCGTGCTGGTCGTGGACGACAACGCAACGAGCCGGCAGATTCTCCAGCAGCATCTCAGCCGATGGGAAATGCAGCCCGTGCTGGTCGATGCCGCCGCGGGTGCGCTGGCCGAACAGCGCCGCGCCGCAGAAGCGGGCGCGCCCTTCCCCCTGATCCTGCTGGACGCCACCCTGCCGGGCGCGGACGCGTTCGGACTCGCGCGCCAACTCCTGGAACATCGCGACGCGGCCGGCGGCCTGATCATGATGCTCTCCAGCGCGGCACAGCTTGAAGACACGGCGCGCTGCCGCGAGTTGGGCATCACCGTGTGGGTCACCAAACCGGTCCGGCGGTCCGAACTGTTCGACGCCATCATGACCTCCCTGGGCACGGTTCACGCCCCCAGCCGCCGCGCGACGGCTCCACCCAAGCCGATGCTGCGCACCGCCCATCCCTTGCGCATCCTGCTGGCCGAGGACAATGCCGTGAACCAGCGCCTGGCGGTCCGGCTCGTCGAGAAGTGGGGCCACACTGCCACCGTGGCGGTCAACGGCCGGCGGGCCGTCGAAGCCTGGGAGCAATCCCGATTCGATCTGATTCTGATGGACGTGCAGATGCCGGAGATGAGCGGCTTCGAGGCCGTCGCCGAAATTCGGCGCCGGGAAGCCACCCTCACCCCGACCCCGCGCATTCCCATCATCGCCATGACCGCCCACGCCATGGAAGGCGATCGTGAAAAATGTCTCGCGGCGGACATGGACCACTACGTAACCAAGCCGATAGATCAACGGCGGCTCTTCGAGGCGATCGAAGGATTCTTCGTCCGAACGCCACCGCTTGATACCTCCGGGATGAACGCCAACAGCCCACCGCTCCAGCTCGACCTGGATGTCGTCCTCCGGCGATTCGATGGGGATCGCGAGCTGCTGCGGGAGGTGGCCTCGCTGTTTTTCAAGGACGCTCCCGACCATCTTCTCGCCATTCGCGGCGCCATCAGCCGGAGCGACGGCACGGCACTTGAACGGGCGGCCCACACCCTGAAGGGATCCGTCGGCAACTTCGGCGCCGCCGCCGCCCACGACATAGCCCTGGCTCTTGAAAAGATGGGCCGCGCCGGCGATTTCACCCGGGCCCCGGAAACCCTCGTGGAGCTGGAAAGGCAAATCACGCTGCTCGGACCCGCGCTCACAGCCATGACCAATAATCAAGCCGCATGAGAATCCTTGCCGCCGAAGACGATGCCGTCGCCCGCCGCATGCTCCAGGCCGCGCTCGTCAAGTGGGGCCACGAAGTCACGCTGACGGCCAACGGCACTGCAGCCTGGGACGCGCTTCAGCAGCCGGACGCGCCGTCGGTGCTCATCCTGGACTGGCTCATGCCCGGCATCGATGGCGTCGAGATTTGCCGCCGTGCTCGCCAGCGGGACGAACTGAAGTCGGCCTACATCATTTTGCTCACCTCGCGGGGCGGCAAGGACGACATCGTCGAAGGACTTCATGCCGGCGCGGACGATTACGTCACCAAACCGTTCGATCACGGCGAGTTGCGCGCCCGCGTGCAGGTCGGAGCGCGCGTGGTCCAACTCCAAACGGCGCTGGCGGCGCGGGTGCGAGAGCTGGAGGAGGCTGTGTCCTCGGTGAAAACGCTGGAGGGTTTGTTGCCGATATGCTGCTACTGCAACAAGATTCGCGACGACGGCAACTACTGGCACCGCGTCGAAAGTTACATCGCAGGCCGTGCAAACGTCCGCTTCAGCCACGGCGTCTGCCCGGATTGCACCCACAAGCTCAAGGCTGATTTGAACCTCTGAACCTCGTTCCACTTCACCCATGAGAACCCAACATATCAAGACCGTTTTCATCGTCGATGATTCGACGGTGGTCCGGGACAGGCTTGCCCAGATGATTGCCGGCCTGCCCGGCGTGGACCTCGTGGGCCAGGCGGACATCGCCTTTGAAGCCCTCGAAGGCCTCCGCCGCCTTCGGCCCAACTGCGCCGTGCTCGACATCTCGATGCCCGGCGGCAGTGGCATTCACGTGCTGGAGACCATCAAACGCGAGCAGCCGGCGTTGAGCGTGATTATGCTCACGAACTTCGCCCAGGACCAGTACCGGCAGAAATGCCTCGCACTGGGCGCCGACTACTTCTTCGACAAAACAACCCAGTTCGAGAAAGTGCTCGACGTGCTCCGCGGACCCGGCGACAACACGGGCCCCTCGGCCGCCAGCCCGCATAGCCCATCGCTCCCATGAAACGCCCACTTCGCGTAGCCGCCGACGTGAGGAGGCGGACTCCTTCCCCAGTTCGGCCCATCCGCCTTTCCATGACGCCGGTAGGGCGAGGCTCCTGCCGAGCCGTGATCAAACCGGAAGTTTCGGCTCGGCAGGAGCCTCGCCCTACTGGGTCAAGGCGAACATGCCCGGCCACAGGCCGTCGTTTCTCCTCACGGCGGCGGCTACGGCGCGGATGAAATCTTCCTGTTAAACACGAGCGCCCAATCCCACACTTGAATCCGCCCTGCTCCAACCTCGACCTCGAAGGCCTCTTCAACCTTTGCGCCGACTTGTTGTGCGTCGCGGAGTTCAAAGGCGTCATTCGGCGGGTGAACTTCGCGTGGGAGCGCACGCTAGGCTTCAAGGCCAGCGGCGTGACGGGCCTGCCGCTCAGCGCATTCATCCATCCGAACGACTGGGACGCCGTCGAGAAAGTAATCAGTAATCAGTGTTCAGTAAGCAGTGAGGGCAGTCGTGCCGCGGCGGGCGGACTGAATACTGATGACTGTTCACTGATTACTTCCCCCCTCTTTGAATGTCGCTGCCGGACGCACGACGGCGACTGGCGCTGGCTCGAATGGAGTGCGGCGGCCGTTCCCGGGCAACCAACGTTTTTCGCTTGCGCCCGCGATATCACTGACCGCAAACGGGCGGAGGCCGAGATTCTGAAACTCGCCGCCTTTCCACGCGTGAGCCCAAACGCCATCTTCGAATTCTCCGGCGACGGCCATCTCACTTACTTCAACGACGCCGCGATGGAATTGACCCGCGCGCTTGGCGAATCACACCCATCGGCGATCCTGCCTCCGAACACGACCGAAATCGTTTGCGCCTGCCTGGTGCACGGGGAAAGCCGGCTGGGCCTGGAAACCACTTTGCACGAACATGCGCTGTCGTGGTCGTTCCATCCGGTGGTCGCTGGCGGTGTCGTGCACTGCTACGCGACCGACAACACGGAGAAGAAGAAGCTGGAGATGCAGTTCCTGCGCGCGCAACGTCTCGAAAGCATCGGCACCCTGGCCGGCGGCGTCGCGCACGACTTGAACAACATCCTGGCGCCGATCCTGATGTCGGTGAATCTGCTCCGGGAGAGCCTCACCGATCCGGACGACCAGCGCCTCCTAGAGACGCTCCACCTCTGCGCGCAACGCGGCGCCGACATGGTGAAACAAATCCTGGCCTTCACCCGCGGGCGGCACGGCGGGCGCGGAGTGATTAGTCTTTCGCACCTGGTTTCCGAATGGGCGGCAATCGCCCGCGAGACATTCCCCCGGTCCATCCGAATCGAGATCGAAGCAGGCCGGGAGATTTGGAACGTGCACGCCGACGCGACACAGATCTACCAATTGCTGATGAATCTTTGCGTGAACGCCCGCGACGCCATGCCCGTCGGCGGGGACCTCGCCGTTGCCTTGCGCAACGTGACACTGGGTGAGAAGCACCGTCCACTGCATCCCGACGCCCGGCCAGGCCAGTACGTCCGCCTCATGGTCACGGACACCGGTATCGGTATCGCGCCGGAACAACTCGATCAAATCTGGGATACGAACTTTTCAGTCAAGCCGCCGGGCGGAGGTACTGGACTGGGATTGGCCTCGGTGTTGAGCATTGCCAAGGGCCACGGCGGCTTCGTGCACGTTGACAGCCGGATTGGCCAGGGTAGCTGCTTCGAGATTTTTTTCCCCGCTGCTAGCGTGCCTGAGCCGGTACCAGGCCTCGAGCCGGAGGCGACATTTTCCCCGGGTCGCGGGCAAACCATCCTGGTCGTCGACGACGAGCGCGCCATCCAGGAATTCACCAGCGCCATTTTTGCCAGGCACGGCTACCGAGTGCTCACGGCCGGGGATGGCAATGAAGCCCTGGCCCTGTTCGCGCAACAGAAGGACCAAATCGATCTGGTGCTCACCGACATGATGATGCCTTGCCTGGACGGTTTCGCGACCATCCGCGGCCTGCAGCGGATCAAACCGGGCCTCCGGGTGATCGTAACCAGTGGACTGGCCGAGAATGAAGCGGTGGCAGGCGAGTTGGGCCGCGCTTCATTCCTCCTCAAACCCTTTACCACTGAAAGGCTTCTCCACGCCGTGAGCGAGTCGCTTCGGGCTCCTTGAACTGACTCATGTCCAGCATCCTTGTCATAGACGACGAAGACCTGTTCCGCGAAAGCACCGCGCAGGCGTTGCGTCGGCGCGGGTTCGACACGCTCCAGGCCGGCAGCGGCCGGGTCGGCGCGGAACTGGCGTTGCGCCACCTGCCCGACCTGGTGATCTGCGACGTGAACATGGAGCAGATGAACGGCTACCAGACGCTGGAGACGCTTCGCCGGGAGCCGGCCACCGCGTCCATCCCATTCATCCTCATGACCGGCATGGGCGACACCGAGGCGATGCGCAAGGGCATGGACATGGGCGCCGACGATTATTTGCCCAAGCCGTTCACCGCGCCACAGCTCCTGAGCGCGATTGAAGCGCGGCTCAAGAAACGGGAACTCCTCCGTCAATCCGCCGAAAAGAAGCTGGCCGACCTGCGGGCCAACCTCACGCTGGCGCTGCCGCACGAATTCGTTACGCCGTTGAACGGCATCTTCGGTCTGGCGCAATTGCTTGCTTCCGAAGCGCAGACGCTCTCCCCCAAGGAAGTCGCCGAGTTTGGCCGGGACATCCTGCTGTGCGCGGAACGACTTCAACGGACGGTCCAGAACTTCCTGCTTTACGGCCAGCTCGAAATCCAGGCGGCCGACCCCGGAGCGCGCGCCGCCCTGCGCGCCCAGCGGACCGACCAATGCGGCTGGCTGATCGAGAGCCGTGGCCGCCGGGCCGCGACCGCGACGAATCGGGGCGCCGACTTGCAACTCGAGGTGGCGGACGGCGCCGTGGCGATGGCGTCGGACCTGTTCACTCGGCTGATCGACGAACTGGTGGGCAACGCGTTCAAGTTCTCCCAACCCGGCCAGCCCGTGCGAGTGACCGCCTCAAGCGGCAACGGCGTCTACAAGCTGGTGGTCGAGGATCGCGGCGTTGGGATGACTTCGGAGCAAATCGCCGGTGTCAGCGCCTACACGCAGTTCGACCGCCGCCGCCACGAGCAGCAGGGGGCCGGTTTGGGCCTTGCGATTGTAAAACGCCTCGCTGAACTCCACGGAGGCGAGTTTAGGATACAAAGCGAGCCTGGCGCCGGCACGACGGTCCACGTCACCTTGCCGGGCGACTGAAGCCGGCGCTCGCGTGAGCCGTAAACCGTAAGCCGTAAAACGTAAAACGTAAAAGCGGGGCGTCGCGGCCTGCCAGGGAAATATCCCGTGCATTCGCTGGCATTCGACTCAGCGAGTCGGCAAGGGATCGACGTTCACTGTTACGTTGCCATCAATCGTCGAATCGGGCACGCTCTCGTGATAATCTGGAACGAAAGAAACACCCACAACCCATGACCAAACTCCTCCTTGTCGAAGACAACGAAATGAACCGCGACATGCTCTCGCGCCGGTTGGAGCGAAAAGGCTACGCCGTCACTATTGCGGTCAATGGCCAGCAAGCCGTCGACATGGCCGCCGTGGACGCCCCGGCGCTCATTCTCATGGACATGAGCCTGCCGGTGCTCGACGGCTGGGAGGCCACGCGTCGCATCAAGGCCAACGTCGCAACCCGGAACATTCCCATCATCGCCCTCACCGCGCACGCCATGCAAGGCGACGAGCAGAAAGCCAAGGAAGCCGGCTGCGATGACTACGACACCAAGCCCGTCGAGTTGCCCAGGCTGCTGGCCAAGATCGAGGCGTTGCTGAGCCATGCGCCGCCCACGCCATGATGAGTCTCGCAGGTGAGAAAGTGGGGAAGTGGGCAGGTGAGCGCTGCAGGCTCTGGGACGCATCTTGCGCCTTCTCGCTTGCCCATGTTCGCGGCTGTTCGCCGACAGGTTATTCGTCAGGAGCGCGGACAGCCTTGTCCGCGCGAATCTTGGCTGCGGACTGCGAACGCGCGGACAATGCTGTCCGCGCTCCACCTGCACCTCGCTAATGTCCGCTAGCCTCAAGCACGAACTGCGCACGCCGCTCAACCACATCATCGGTTACTGCGAGATGTTGATGGAGGAGGCGCAGGACCATGCGCGCGATGCCTGGCTGCCGGATCTGGAGCGCATTCACGCCGCCGGCAAGCGCCTGCTGGGAGTGGTCAACGACCTGTTCGATCCGTCGAAGGCGGACGCGCTCCGTAATAACCCGCGCCAGCTCGACCACGAATTGCGCACTCCGTTGAACCAAATCATCGGTTACTCGGAAATGCTCCAGGAGGAGGCGCGCGAGCAGGCGTTGGACCGCCTCCTGGCCGATCTCGATAGAATTCACACCGCGGCCCACCGGCTCCTCGAACTGGTCATCGAGCACTTCGTTCCCGCCGGGGGCGCCGCGGGCCGGCCCGAGGCGATCGTCGCTTCGGATGCGACGACGTTCCTCTTGCGCACGTCCGCCGCGCGCGCGCGTGAACGGGCCGCCGTCGTCCGGGCGATGACGCCGGGTCCGACCGGCGCGCTGCTCGTGGTGGATGACGACGAGGCCAACCGC
>DASTLJ010000469.1:0-21625 GCA_035715125.1 Verrucomicrobiia bacterium | reverse complement strand
GCCGCCGCCTCGGGCGTGTTCACGAAGCCGTAACGGCCGTCGCCGTTGCGCGAGAGGACTTCGAGTAGGTCATCGTTGTAACCTTCCCAGCCGATACCGAAGCAATCGAGCGCGACGCCCTGCTTGCGGTGCGCCTCGACTTTTTTCTTGAGCGACTCCGGCTCGACGTCGCCGAGGTTGGCCGCACCGTCGGTCAGGAGCACGACGCGGTTGACGCCGTCGGGCAGGAAATGTTTGAGCGCGGCCTCGTAGGCGACCCGCATCGCTTCTTCGAGGTTCGTGCCGCCATCCGGCGCAAGGTGGCCGATAACCTCAGGCAGGTTTCCGGCATCGCTACCGGAGAAACCGTCCACCACCAGCCGCGCCGTGCGCGCGAAAGCGACGACGCTCACGCGGTCCTGCGGCTGAAGCTGCCGGGTCAGCACGCGGATACATTCGCGGATGACGCGCACGCGGTCCGCGCGCTCCATCGAGCCGGAGTTGTCGAGCAGGAGCACGAGATTCAACGGCCGGCCGGGCTGGCGTCCACTCGCTGCGGTTTTGATGGAGAAGCGGAGCAGGTCGCGATTGTGCGCGAAGGGATAGCGGGCCCGTTCCCAGGCGAAGGCGATGGGCGCGCTGCCCTTCGGCTCCGGGTCGCGATAGTCGAAGGCGTTGATGAACTCCTCGCTGCGCACCGTGGCCGGGTCGGGCATCTGGCCCTTTTCCAAACTCGCGGCGGCGAGCTTGAAGGAGACGTCGCTGACGTTGAGGGAGAAGGTGGAGAAGAAGTTTTCCGCCGCGTTGACTTCGGGTTGGGGAATCGCCGCGGTAGGGGCGAGTTTGGGAAGACTCACGTCGGCCTGTTCGGGCGTGAGTTCTTTCTGTCGGCGCTCCAACTCTTCCTTGGCGCGGTCAATCTCCTTGTCGTGTTTGGAAAGTTCTTCGGTCAAGAGTTGAAGGCCAGCGGCGTTCATCTGCTTGTAGGTCTCCAAACGGCTGTCGCGATAGACCTCTGCTATGGTGTTCGCGATTCGGGCGGCTTCGTCGGAATCATCATCTTTGACGCGGATGTCGATAAGGCTGGAATTTGGCTTGGTGCGGACATCGAGCTTTTTCTTGAGGAGCCGCAGCGTATCTTCAGTGCTGAGCTTGCTGCCGCCGCCGTGCTCCTTCGCCCAGGCGTCCTTGAGGTCGAGCTTCTCGATCACCTTTTCGAGAGCGGCCTTGGACTGGATTTTCTCAAGCTGGGTTTGGGTCCAATAAGGGTCGAAACCGGCGTAACTCTGCGCACCGGTGATACCTCCGATGTCGCTGGCATCCTTCTCGACGGCGATTCGGGCCGTGGCTACTGGATCCCCGGAAAAGGCCCCAGTAATCCTACCCCACACTGATGAGTTTTTCGGTGGCTGGGCTTCAGCCTTGTCGATGATTTGGACGATGCTGCTCCGAGGCATGGCTTGGTCGACGTTTTCCTGCCAAAAGCGCTTGTGGAGTTGGTCGCGGACGTCTTTTGCAGTGTCGAGGTCGCGCTTGAGCGCGTAGTAGGACCCGCTGGCATTGGTCACCAGATTCTCGTTGGATCGTTCGGCCCCGGCAGTCGCGCCAGCGCCACTGGCTGCGCGGTCGACAACCTGGTTGAGGCGGCTCGCGAAAGTGGATTTTCGCTCTTCTAGCGGTTGGTACTGAATCTCATTGATAACAACTGGGCCGGCCTGCACGCGCGGTTCGCGTTCCACGCCTTGCGCGTTCTCGCCACCCGGCGGCAGGGCGATTTCGACACGGCTCTTGCGGAAGACTGCCTCCGCGGAAGCCCGCTTGGAGTCCTCCGAGGTCGTGAAGTTTCCCCCGACTGCGATTTGCCCTGGAGGCTTTGCCGCGCCTTCGGTGGTCGAAACGTTTACCGTGACAGGGCCGGAGGAACCGCCGGACCTTTTCGCCACGATGGATTCACTCTCCTTCTTCCGCTCCTCGTCCACCACGGGAGGCGGCTTGGCCGTGGCTGTTTGTGGGAGCACAGCATTGGTCTCATAGCCAACCGCGTTAACGGAGTAAACGCCGCCGGCACCGCCTCGGTCGACTTTCGCCAGCTTGTCCTGGACTTCGGCGGAAGCTTTCTTATTGGACTGGGGCTGCGTTAAGTCCCCCAAAAGGGAGAGGCGCGCGGCACTGTCGCCGTCGGCATCCAATTTTTGGCGAATTCCCCACTCCCGCCCGTCTCCAGTGCCGTGGGTTGGATCCGCGATGAGGGTGCCGAGGACAAGAGTGCCGTTCGTGCTTGCGAGCATGGGAGCGCCGTCGAACGTCGAATCCACGGATCCCGCAGACAGTTGTCCAGGCGCGACTGTTGCGTTTTGACCGACTATCGTGGGCAGGGTTAGGGTTACGATAGCGTTGGTCGCTCGCTCCAAGAGCATGTCCACGTCGTCAGGGAAGCTCGCTGTCTTCGCCACATCGGGTCTCCGATCGGGTGCGGGTGTTTCGGCAGGTTTCGCAGCCAATCGAACCGGCCGATTTGGAACCTGCTGCTTCACCTCCCGGCCGTTCCGGAAGGCTGCGGCCTCGCCATCAACCGCGCCGTCGATCTTTCTGTTCTTGTCCCCCGCCAACGCCGCGCCGTCACGCGAAGCTTCAAGCGTAGTTTCAGATTTCGACACGAGCGCGCCCGCGTCCATCGGCAACCCCGTTGCCGGTGCAACTGGGGCTTGGCCCTGCAGAGTTGGCCTTTTCAAAATCTGTAAGCCGCCGACATCGGGCGTGGTTAGCGCAAATTCGTAACTACCTGGCGACGGCAACTGTTTCGCAGGCGATGGGAGCGGCTCGTTCGCTTCCCGGCCGCTAGCGAACAAGAAAGGCGCGTCAGTCACAACTAGCGGCACCGTACGCTTGCCCTCGGCGTCAACCGAGCCCGCCGTTGGAAGGGAGGCCGCTGTTGCCGCCCCGGCGACCATCGAGGCAACGGGCAACCCGGTCGCCGGATCGACCGAGGGCACGGGATTTGGAGTGAAGGCGGGAGCCGGTCCGCTTCCGAAGAGGGCTGGCGGGGACGCTCGCCCCACCGGGTTTTGAGCGATGGTGGGAGCGGGTCCGTTGACATCTTTCGCCTCGAACCAATCGGCGTTCGCAGCTGGCTGCGTCGTCGTCGTCGGCGGTTTGTTCGCAGGCACTTCCTTGGTGGCCCAGTTGAAAGTATCGCCAGCCCATGTGCCCGCAGCGCGATTGGGATCGGCGGAAGCCGCCTCTGCTGCCTTCGCTCCAGTGTCCCAAGACGCGTTGGCTCCAGCGAGCCCGGAGGACTTGGTGTCCGCGAGTCCTCCCAACGGCGGTGGCGTGGCGGGAACCATGCCAACGTTTGGGATGCCGAATCCGTCCGCAACTTCTCCGAACTGCTGGGACTTGCCGGGGGTCTGGTTGGCGAAGGCCATGGCGCTTGTCGTGGGTAGACCTGCATCCGGGATTCGGCCTGCGTCCTTTCCTTCGGACGCCGCAACGGGGCCACCTCCGCCGCCGAATCCACCACCGCCTTGTCCAAATCCGCCAGGCCCGCCAGCCAGCCCCGAGCGCCTGCGCGAATTGCTTTCCTCGCGAAGCGGTTCAGGCACGCCAGCGACAAAGGAGCCGGGAGCTACCGCGTCTCCGAGTGCATCACTGGGTGTTGCGCCGGGCGTCTGTGCTTCGGACGACGTGGGCAGGGCGATGGTGGAGCGGAAGCGGTAAGCGTTTTGGGCGAGTTGCCGGAGGTCTTTCGCCGGCGTGGGGCTTGCCACAGGAGGGGGTGGGGTATTTCGGCGCCCGCCGCCCGGCGCCACGCTTACGCCGGCGTACTCCGCGGAAGGGCGTGGCGTATTCGGCAGGGCAGGCGGAACGCCAGCATAGTAACTCCCTTCGGCGAGTTCATTCGCGATAACGGAACCTGCAGGTGCTCCGCCCCTGTTAGCTGGGAATTGCCCATTTATTGCATAAGCCGCTGCAGCAGGCGAGTCCGACGGATTCGGCTTGTACGACGTTTCCCAAGTCGAATCTGAACCAGCGTTCGCTTTGGATTTGGCCGCAAACGAGTCTTCACCGAAAAAAAATCCGAAGTAATGCCCATGGTTCTCCCCATTCACTCGATCCATGTTCTTGCTCGTGAAATACGAGACCACCACTCCGCCCACCAGCAACAGCGCAACCACCATCGCCGCCAGCTTCAGCAACTCACGGTTGAGTCTCAGTGTGCGCCGCGGCTTCCTGGGTATCTCCAGCCGCGTCGTCTTGAAGGACGCGAGCAGTTTCGCCCGGCGTTCGGCCGAGAGTTGGAGCGCGGCCGCAGGCTCGATAGTTTTCTCGTCCTTCGAGGCCGCCGCCTGGCGCACGAGGCCGATGGTTTCCTTCAACTGGTTTTCCAGCCGGGCCAATTCCGGGTCCTGCCCGATGGCCTGCCGGAGCGCAGCGGCTTCCTCGGCGGACAATTCGCCGAGCAGCAGCGCGGTGAGGCGCGTTTCGAGTTCTTCGCGGGGGGATTTGGGGGAATCTGCGCTCATGACACGATGCCGGACTTGGCGAGTTCGGCGGCGATGGTTTTCAAGGCGTGATGCAGGAGGTAACCGACGTGACCGGATTTCAGCCCGGTGCGCTCGGCGATTTCCTTGTAGGAAAGGTCTTCCTCGAACTTGAGGCGCACGACTTCGCGGCTGCGTGGGTCGAGGGTTTCCAGGCTCAGGCGCACCAGCCCGATGCCTTCCCAGCGGGCGATTTGTTCGTCGGGCAAGGGCTGGGGGTCGGCGGTGTCGTTGGCGGGGTTCGGGGCGTCGTCGGCCGGCTGCTCGAGGGGCACGATTTTGCCGGCCTGGCGCCGGTGGTTCAGCGCCTGGTTGTGCACGGTGCGGTAGAGCCAGCGTCGCGGCTCGCGCACTTCGGCGAAATGGGCGTGCAATTTCATGAAAGCATCCTGGACGGCGTCTTCGGCCAGCGCGCGGTCCCCGAGCAGGCGCAGCGCGTAACTGAGCAACGGCGATTCGAGGGCGGCGAACAGCGCCTCGATGGATTCGCATCGCGGCGGGCCGGCGTTGGCAGCATCGGGCGGGACCACGGTCATGCAGCGGATTCAGATTGGGCCGCCGGTTCCATTGCGTCTCAGGTTCGACTGCTATCGCATCTTACCGATATGACACGCGGCGGCGACGATTCTTAGACAGTTTTCGGGGGTGTTTTGCTCCGGGGAAAAAGGGGCCAGGGTGGCGCAAAGGGGTGTCGCGCTCGATTGTTGAATCGTTAAATCGTTGAATCGTTAAAACGTCAAAACGTGAAAGGGGGATGGCGGATTCCCTCGATGGACTACGATTCAACGATTCAACGATTTAACGATTCAACGCTTTAGCCCACCACCGCCGACACAAGCGCCACTTTCAATCCTTCTCGCGCGGCATCGACTTCGAGCTTGCCGGCGTGCCACGAGGCGAGGTCGCGGGCGTGGGCGGCCATGGCTTCGATCTTGTCGTCGTCATGCGTCGGGTCGTGGTGGAACAGGAAAAGTTTCCTGGCCTGCGCGCGCACCGCCAGTTCGACCGTGTCGTCCACGCACGAATGGCCCCAGCCGACGCGGGTGCGGTATTCCTCGAGGTCATATTGCGCGTCGACAATCAGGATGTCGGCGCCCTGGATGAACTTGAGGGTCTTTTCGTCTTCGCGCCGCGCGAAGGCCAATTCCTCGGGGGAAGCCGGGGCCTTGCCGCCGCCGGCCAGGCTGCGCATGCGGAAGCACGATTCGTGATCGGGCAGGTAGGCGACCGAGCCGGTGCTGGTTTCGAGCCGGAACCCGACGGTGACGCCGGGATGATTGATGAAGGCCGCGCGGGCGCGCACCGGGCCGATGCCGAACTCCAATTCGCGCAGTTCGGTGAACTTGATGTTGCCCGGCATCTGCTTGAGGCCGATTGGAAAGTAGGGACTTTCCATCTGGCCGGAGAAGATGTCCTCCAGGCTTTCCCAGGCGCCCTCGAAACCGTGGATGTCGACCTGATTTTTGGGATTGTAGGCCGGGGCGAAGAACGGGAAGCCTTGCACGTGATCCCAGTGCGAATGAGTGATCAGCAACGACACCTTCACCGGGCGGTCCTTGAACTCTTTCATAAGTTCGGCCCCCAGCGGGCGGATGCCCGTGCCGGCGTCCAGCACGATGAGTTCGCCGTCCGCGCGGACCTCGATGCACGAAGTGTTGCCGCCGATGCGAACCGTTCCCTGGCCGGGGGTGGGAATCGAACCGCGCACGCCCCAGAAGCGGACATAGTTTTCCGGCGGCGGCGCCGAATGGCGGACCAGAAGGGCGGCAGGGGTTTGTGGTGTGGCCGTCGTGCCGGCAGCGCCGTCCGGACTGCTGCCCCCGCGCAGGGCGAAGACGCGTTCGAGCATATCCAGCAGCGGCCGGGGCTGAAGGGGTTTGAGCATGAACTCGTCGGCGCCGGCTTCCATGGCGCTTTTGCGGGTGTCATCGAAAATATTCCCCGACATCGCGACCAGAAAGGAATGCCGTAGGGACTGTTCTTCCCGGATGGCCGAGCAGACGCGGAACCCGTTGCCACAGGGCATGTACATGTCGCAAAGGATGACCACGGGCCGGAGCTGTCTGGCGAGACCGAGGCCGCTGTCGCCGTTGGCCGCGGTGTGGACCTCCCACCCACGTTGTCGCAGGTAAGCGCCGAGCGCTTCGCGCAATTCGGTGTCGTCGTCGATCAACAGAACAGTCTTCATCCGGTCTCGGCCCTCGGGTCTTCGCTCTGCTGCCCCGCCGTGCAGCGCGTCTTGCCATGCTGGCCGGCGCAAAGCTACCCGATCTGTCAAATAGTTAAATCGGAAAATATCCGGGGGGCTTCACTGCGAATCTTGTCTCGACAACCCCCGGCTCGGTCCGGCAGGATTATAGCCGACAAATCGGCACAGCTTCCGACCGCATGGGCCGAGAGCCGCTCGGCTCATGGCAGGCCAGAGCCCCACGGGGTTGCGGGACGTGCAGCGGGCGGGCCGCTCTGTGGTACGTGCCGAGCGACATTGAATCGGCAACCACCACGACTTTATGCACGGAACGCAAAAATCCCGTTTCCCAACCGCTGCCATTTCGCCCGACACGGCATCCACCACGGCGGAGACTCGACTTCAGAAATCAGCCGACGGGGAAGTCTTTCCCATTGTCGGCATCGGGGCCTCGGCGGGCGGCTTGGAAGCGGTGACGCAGCTCTTCCAGCATCTGCCTGCGACGCCGGGCATGGCGTTTGTGCTGGTGCAGCACCTGGATCCGACGCATAAGAGCGAGTTGAGCTCGCTGCTGTCGCGCGCCACGGCGATGCGGGTGACCGAGGCGAAGCACAATCTGCGACTGGAGCCCAATCGGGTGTATGTGATTTCTCCCAACAAGATGATCGACGTGGCGGGCCGCCAGCTTAAGATATCCCCGCGCCGGGACACCAAGGATTTGCACATGCCGATCGACCATTTCCTGGAATCGCTCGCGGAGGAGGAGGGGGGCCGGTCCATCGGAGTGGTTCTTTCCGGCAATGGTTCCGACGGCACGCGAGGGTTGCGGGCGGTCAAGGCCGTCGGCGGCATCACCTTTGCCCAGGACGAGAAGTCGGCCAAATACCCCTACATGCCGGCCAGCGCCATCCACGCCGGCTGTGTCGATTTTGTGCTGCCTCCGATCCGGATTGCCCAGGAGCTGGTGAGCATCGCCAGCCACCCGTACGTCGCCACCGGCCGGGTTGAGGAAGCCGAGCCCCCGGTGGCGGGCACCCAAAAGCTCTACGAAGAGATTTTCTCCATGCTGCGCCGGGGGCAGGGGGTGGACTTCTCCCAATACAAGCGGGCCACCCTGGTGCGGCGCGTCCAACGGCGGATGGTGCTGCACAAGATTGGGCCGCTCAAAGAATACGTGGCCTACCTGCGGGCGCACTCGGCGGAAGTGCAGGCATTGTTCAACGACATTCTCATTCACGTCACCGGATTTTTCCGCGACCGCCACGTGTTCCAAATGCTCAAGCGCAGGGTCTTTGCCCGCCTGCTCAAGAACCGTTCGGACGAAACGCCCATCCGCATCTGGGTGCCGGGTTGTTCCACGGGCGAGGAAGCGTATTCGCTGGCCATGGCGTTGATGGAGTTTCTGGGCAGGAAAAAGTCCCACGTCCCCATCCAGATCTTTGGCACCGATATCAACCTGCCCGCGCTGGACAGAGCGCGCGCGGGGCACTATCCGGCCAGCATCAGCAGGGACGTCTCGGCCGAACGGCTGCGGCGGTTTTTCGTCAAGGCCGACGGCGGCTACCGTATCACCAAAGCCATTCGCGAGATGTGCATCTTCGCCCGCCAGAATCTGGTGACGGACCCGCCCTTCTCAAACCTGGATCTCATCACCTGCCGCAACGTGCTCATTTACTTAAGCCCGGCGCTTCAGCGCAAGGTCTTCCCGGTCTTCCACTATGGGCTCAAGCCCAATGGCATCCTGGTGCTGGGCGCCTCGGAAACCATTGGCAGCTTCGCCGATCTGTTCAGCCTGGTGGACAAAAAAGCCCGCGCCTATGCCCGCAAATCGGTCCATTCCCGACCGGCCGTCAGCTTTGTCCGAAGCGTCGCAGGGGCCAAGGCGGACCTGCCCCAGCCCGCGGCGCCGGCAACGACGGGGCAGCAGATCGATCCGGGCCTTGCGGAAATCCGGAAACACGCCGACCGCTATTTGCTGGCGCACTTCTGCCCGGCGGGCGTGGTCATCAACCGGCGCTTCGAGGTGCTCCAGTTCTGCGGGCGCACCGGCCCCTACCTGGAGCATGCCCAGGGCGAGGCCAGCCTCAATCTGCTGAAAATGGTTCGTGAGGGACTCATCCTGGACCTGCGCTCCGCCGTCGCCAAAGCCGTCAAGCAAAACGTCCCGGTCCGCCTCTCCGACTTGCACGTCAAAATGGACGGCGGCTTCCACTCCATCAACCTGGAGGTCGTGCCCTTTCACGTTCCGCTGGCTGAGGAAAAATATTACCTGGTGATCTTCGGGCGCGCGGGCAAGCCGGCGGAGAGCGAGTCCGCCAAAGCCGGCGCGGGGAAGCAGGGTCGCGGCGCCCGGCAGGGCGACGGCCGGGAGTTGGCGCGACTGCGCGAAGAATTGGCCGCCACGCACGAATCGTTGCAGTCGATTATCGAGGAGCAGGAGGCCACCAACGAGGAGCTTCGCTCCGCCAACGAAGAAATCATGTCCAGCAACGAGGAGATGCAGAGCACCAACGAGGAACTGGAAACCGCCAAGGAAGAACTCCAGTCCACCAATGAAGAACTGACCACGCTCAACGACGAACTGCACAGCCGCAACAACGAACTGGAGCAGGTCAACAACGATCTGCACAACATCATGACGAGCATCAATATTCCCATTGTCATGGTCGGCCAGGATCTGCGCATCCGCCGCTTCTCCGCCGTTGCCGAACGGCTGCTCAACCTCATCCCGTCCGACGTCGGCCGCCCCATCACCGATATCAAGATGGGGATCGAACTGCCCGACGTCCACAAGCTCATCGGCGGCGTGATTGACTCCTTGCAGACCAAGGAATTGGAGTTGCCCGACAAGCAGGGCCACCTTTGGTCCGCACGCATTCGGCCTTACAAATCGAGGGAAAACAAAATCGACGGCGCCGTCATCGCCATGGTGGACCTGGAGCCGACCAGGTCCGCCGCAGCGCCGCCAGCCCAGCCGCAATGAGTGCTCGCACCCACCGGAGGCCCAAAGGGACGGGCGCATCTTGGAAGTACCACCACGGTCGAGGTCGCGCCAAGAAAGTAGGGCAGGCGTCTCGCCTGCCCAGCCGCGCCGAAAGGCGCGACGTTCGCATCACAAAGGCCTCGCTTCGCTCGGCCGGGCAGGCGAGACGCCTGCCCTACGTTGGTGCTACTGGCAACATGCGGCCCAAAGGGACCGGTTCTGTTCGGCGCAACCAGGCGCGCGTTGCTGCTTCGTCGAAAACATTGTCGCGAACCTTGCCGATGCCTGCGCCGGCCGACAAAGAATTCGACAAAGTGGCCGACAACGGCCAGTGGCTGGACGAAATCCAGGGCCTGCGGGCGCAGGCTGGGGCCGAACTCGACGGACTGGAGAGGCCGGCCTGGCTGGCGGCCCAGCAGGAATTGGAGGAGTCCCGCGAGCGCTACGCCGACCTCTATGATTTCGCTCCCGTCGGCTACCTCACGCTCGATTTCAGCGGCTGCGTGCGCGACGCCAACCTGGTCGGGGCGCGCCTGCTGTGCGTCGAACGCCGGCACTTGTTGGGCCGGCCGCTGTTGCCCCTCATCCAGCCGGGAGAACGGACCAAATTCCTCGAGCACCTCAGACAGTTGCGCAGCGGCCAGTCTCCGGTCACCACCGAGTTGGCCATAGAGGCCCGGAAGGGGCCGCCGCGGATGCTCCAACTCATCAGTATTGCCAAACGCCCGGCGCTGGCCTCGCGGATTGAATTCAGGACGGCGCTGGTCGATATCACCGAGCGCCGGCGTGCGGAGGATGCCCTGCACCAAAACAGCCAGATGCTCGAAGCGCTCGTCCGCTCCTCACCGCTGGCCGTCGTGATGATGGACCGGCAACTGAGAGTGCAACTCTGGAACCCGGCGGCCGAGCGGCTCTTTGGGTGGATGCAATCGGAGGTGCTCGGCCAACGCTTGCCCATCATTCCCTGGGACCAGCAAGCGCAGTTCCGGTCCATGTTGGTCGCTGAATTGGAGGGCCGATGCCTGATCGGCGAGGAGGCTCAACGACAACGAAAAGATGGGTCGCTGGTCGAGGTCAGTCTTTCCTCCGCTCCACTGTGGGACGGCCATGGCAAGGTGGTCGCGTTCCTCCGCATCTTCGAGGACATCACCCAGCGCAAACGGGCCGACCAGGCGTTGCGCCAGGCCCACGAAACACTCGAACAACGCGTGGCCGAGCGCACGGCGGAACTGGCCCAGAGCAATCAACGGTTGCGCCAGGAAATCGCCGAGCGCCAGCAGGCCGAAGCGGCCCGGCGCGAAAGCGAGATCCGTTTCCAGGCGATCCTGGACAACAGCCCGGCGATCATTTTTCTCAAGGACACCCAGGGCCGCTACCTGCACTGCAACCGCCGGTTCGAGCAGGTCTTTCACGTGCCCTTGTCCCAGGCCGTGGGCAAAATCGACGCCGAGCTTTTCCCGCCCGCTCAAGCCGCGGCCTTTCGGGCCAACGATCAGAAGGTCATCCAGACAGGCCTCCCGCTGCAATTCGATGAAGTGGCCCTGCACGACGACGGGCCTCACACCAGCATCGTCTCCAAGTTCCCGCTCTTTGATCTGAATGGCCACGTTTACGGGATTGCCGGAATCGTCACGGACATCACCGAACGCAAGCGTCTCGAGGCGGAGGTCCTCCACATCAGCGAATTGGAACGGCAACGCATCGGTCAGGACTTGCACGACGGGGTTTGCCAACTCCTGACCGGCATCCGCTGGAAAAGCCAGTTATTGCAGGAGGAACTGGCCGGCCGGGGCGCCGGCCCGAACCGGCGGGTCGCCCGGATCACGCACCTGCTGTTCCAGGCCGTCGAGCAGGCCCGCGCGGTGGCCCACGGCCTGCAACCGATCGAGAGCGCCCCCGATGGATTGATGCGGGCCTTGCGCAACCTGGCAGCCTTGACGCGCGATCTGTTCGGCGTCAAGTGCGCGTGCCACATTCCCCGCCCGATCCTGGTGCAAGACCACGGCGTGGCCACCGACCTGCTTCGCATCGCCCAGGAGGCGGTCAACAACGCCATCAAGCACGGCAAAGCCAGGAAGGTTCAATTGGAGCTGGCCCGGAACGCAGACAACCTGGTGCTGAAGGTGGCCAATGACGGGAAGTCGTTTCCCGATCGGCCCCGTTCCAGCGGAGTGGGGTTGAAGACCATGAATTATCGGACCCTGCGCATTGGCGCGACCTTGCAAATGAGCCCGGGCCCGGGCTTCGGCCCGCAGCGGGGCACGATCGTTCGCTGCTCGCTGCCGCTGTCCAAGGCCCATTCCAACGGCGAGCCTTCACGATAATGGCGCGCAAAAACTCCGGACCCAAGGATCGCAAACGGCGTGTGCTGCTCGTGGACGATCACGCCATTTTGCGGGAAGGCTTTGCGGAGATCATCAACAGCAAGCCGGATCTCCAGGTGTGCGGCCAGGCCAGCACGGTGGGCCGGGCCCTGGAGGGTGTGAACCGGCTGAAGCCGGACCTGGTGGTCGTCGATATCTCGCTCCAGGGTGGCAGCGGCCTGGAGTTAATCAAGAGCCTCAAGGCGATACACCCGCGCCTGCCGATGCTCGTGCTCTCGATGCACGAGGAATCCCTGTACGCCGAGCGCGCGTTGCGGGCCGGCGCGCTGGGCTTTATCATGAAACGGGAGGAATCCAAAACGATCCTCGAGGCGATCCGCACCGTGCTCAAGGGCGAGCTGTTCGTGAGCGAGTCGGTGCGCGATCAGATGCTGCGTGAGTTCGTCGATCGAAAAGCTCCCGAGACCTGGGTTCCCATGGGGCACTTGACGGATCGCGAATTGGAAGTCCTCGAGTTGATGGGCCAGGGCCGCACCACGGGCCAAATCGCCAAACTGCTCCACATCAGCACCAGCACTGTGGAGACCCACCGGGTGCACCTCAAGGTGAAGCTCCACGTGAAAAACGTCTCCGAACTCATGCGGGTGGCCGTCGAGTGGGCCAGCCAGCGCTGAAGCCGGATATTTCAAAGGCGCCGTAGCCGCCGACGTCAGGAGGCGGATGGTTCCATCAGCGAAACGGGTCCGCCTCCTCACGTCGGCGGCTACAGGCTGTGGGCGTTTCGTGCGTGGTGTGAATAGTGGATTCCGCGATCCCTCAATCAAGGCTTCGACGATTTACAGGAGGCGCGTTCCAAGAGACGATTTTCAACATGCCGCCGAATGCCAGAACGCTGCTGCGTCTCCAATTGCTGACGCTGAACGGGCGTCCGCGGCGGTTCCGCGCTGACCGGCAGTCGGCTCCGGCGATGAAGTCCATGAGACCGGTCGATCTCCATTCAAGGAGTTTGGAAGCGCTCGACCGGGCGCCGGAGCTCTGGCGGTGCGCCTCCCTCCGTTTGGGAGTTCGACTGCTGAAGACGGCCCTTCGGCGCGTGAGATGACATACGGCAGCCAACGCTGCCGGCGGGGATAGTTTGTGCTTCGGGATAGCGCGAACGATGCGAGTTGTAGTTCGCGGGCTTGGATCGCGCTCCCGGAGCATATCAGCCAACAAAACTTATGAAACTCAAACCCTTTGAAATCAGGATGTCCCTCCCGGAGCCCGGGTGTAATCATGATCTGCATTCTCTGCCGTCCTCCGGCCTTGGGAGTGGCGCGGCGGATGCATCGGTCCGCGCGCCCGTCGCCGAGGTGAGCCTGCAATCCCTGCGGACGGGACCGACCATTCATCGATGGATCGAAGGATTGGAGATAGCCATCGTCGTCCTCGACACCGGTGTCATCGTGGAGACGAACAACCGGGCGCCGGCGCTCTTTGGCCGGTCTGCCGGCGCGATCCTCGGGTTGCACGTCAAGGAGCTTGTCACCAATGATTCCTTGATGCGGCTGGCGCACTTCCTGGAGTTCGACGACCCTGAGCCCGCCATGGTGCTGGGCGTGCGCCAGGACGACGGAACCGTTCCCCTGCAGTTGAGGGCCATCGCCTCAATCATTAACAGCGGCCGCCGGCTCCGTGTCACGTCGTTGACCCGTTGTGGCGCCGTGGAAAGGGCAGTCGATACGACCCCGGCTGGCTAACCTGTCTGTTGCTCAGTCCACCAACCCCTTTCGCATGGCGTAGTGCATCAGCTCGGCGTTGTTCTTCAGGTGCATTTTCTCGAGAATCCGCGTCCGGTAGGTGCTGACGGTGCTGACGCTCAGGGAGAATTCCCGGGCGATCTGGCCGACGGGTTTGCCGGAGGCGATGGCGCGCAGAATCAGAAATTCCCGGTCCGTGAGCCGCTCGTGCGGGGCCTTCCGGATGTCGACATCCAGATACGACGCCATCCGTTCCGCCAGCGACGGACTGATGTAACGTCCGCCGGCCACGACTTTCTGGATCGCGCCGACCATTTCCTCGGCGGGGCTTTCCTTGGTCAGATACCCCGCGGCGCCCGCCTTGAGAATGCGCACGGCGAATTGGTCCTCGGGATGCATGCTGAAGACCAACACGGGCAACTTGGGGCGGGAACGCTTGATCTCGCGCAACACCTCCAGACCGCTGCGACCCGGCATCGTGACATCCAGCAACACCACGTCCCACTTCTCCTTCCAAATGCGATGGAGCGCTTCCTGGGCGTTGCGGGCCTCGCCGAACACGGCTTTCTTGAAATGGTCAGCGAGAATGAGCCGCAAGCCTTGCCGCACCACGGCGTGGTCGTCTGTGAGTAAGATTCTCATGCGAATGGGATTTGTCGGGTTTGGACTCCGGTCGTGGGATGCGCACGGTGACCGTCGTGCCTTTGCCAGGCTCGCCGCGCAGGCGCACTTCGCCGCCGAGCAGCACGGCCCGTTCGCGCATGCCCAGCAGGCCAATGGATTTGGTGTTGTGAATTTCCGCCTCCGAGATGCCCCGGCCGTTGTCCCTGACTTCGAGCAGGAAATCGCCGGCGGATTCCAGCAGACGCACGTCGACCCGGGTGGCGCCGGCGTGGCGGATGATGTTGGTGAGCGTTTCCTGAAAGATGCGAAAGAACGCCGTGTTCACGTCTTGATCCCAAAGCGTCTCCTCCAACGCCGCCTTGACCCGGCAGCGGATGCCCGTCTGGGTTTGAAACTCGTTGGCCTGCCACTCCAGCGCGGCTTGCAAACCGGCGGTGTCCAGCAGTCCGGGCCGCAGTTCGGTGGCGATGCGGCGGACCGACTGGATGGTTTGATCGATGTGCCCGCTCATGGCCTCAGCCTGGGTCTCAAGGGTTTTGAGTTCCTTGGGCAGCCGGCTCGCCAGCCAGGTCAGTTGCAGTTTCAATCCCGTCAGCGCCTGGCCCAGCTCGTCGTGCACTTCCCGGGCGATGCGCGTGCGTTCCGCCTCGCGCATGTGCTGCAAATGGACCGACAGAGAGCGCAGTTGTTCGTGGGACTCGCGCAGCCGATTTTCCGCCAGGCGGCGCTCAGCGCGCTCCTGGGCCTCGCGCAAGGCCCGATTCACCGACAGCACCAGCCGGGAGAGCCGATGCTTGAGCACGTAATCGGTCGCGCCATTCTTGAGCGTCTCAATCGCCACTTCCTCGCCCATCGTGCCGGTGACGAAGATAAACGGTGTCCCCGGACATTGCTGCTGGGCGATCGCCAGCGCCGTGTAACCATCGAAATCTGGAAGCGAAAAATCCGAGAGGATCAAGTCCGGCGGCGACTCCCGGAGTTGCTGGACATAGTCGTGCTTGTTCTCCACACATTTCATGCCGAAGGCCAGCCCGCCCCGGCGCAGCGTGCGGTCGATCAAGTCCGCATCCGTGGCGTTGTCCTCCAGCAGCAGGATGCGAAGGCCCTTCTTCATTCAACGCACTCGTTCGCGTCCGATCAACAGGAGCGGAGTCGGCTTTTTCACAAGAGGCTGTTTTGTCGCCAGCTTGAACAGTTTATCACTTCAGCGCTCGTCGACCCCGGCTGGACGGCGCCGCCCTCAAACCGCTCGACCCCTCTTCCGGGGCCGGTTCGTTGACGTGCAACCAAAAGGTTTTGATGTGATCCAGGACGCTGACCAATTCGTTAAACCCGGCCGGCTTCACGACGTACGCGTTGGCGCCCAGTTGATAGCACTTGACGACATCGGACTGCTCCCGGGACGAGGTGAACGTGACCACGGGAATGCCTTTCAGCTTCGCGTCGTGTTTCATCTGGCGGAGCACTTCCAGACCGCCCATTCGCGGCATCTTGAGGTCCAGCAGCACCAGGGCCGGGGGCCCCGGGGCGGCCCGCGACTGAAATTGACCGCGGTGATGCAGGCAATCCATCGCCTCGACCCCGTCGTGGGCGACGACCACCAGTTCGCCGTTCTGATGGGCCGATAAGGCGCGGACTGCCAGGTCCGCGTCGTTGAGGTTGTCCTCGGCCAGAAGAATCCATTTTTGATTGTTCATGCTGTTCCTTTCATGGGTTTGAGCGGGCCCGGCAGGGTGACGCTCCCGCGGAGTCTGAGGATTCATACGGTTGCTTTCGTGGGTTTGGGCAGGGAGAAATAAAAAGTGGCGCCGCCGTCGACGGTTCCCTCGGCCCAGGTTTGGCCGCCATGGCGGTGAATGATGCGACGGACGTTGGCCAGGCCGATGCCCGTGCCTTCGAACTCGCCGGCCGCGTGCAGGCGCTCGAAGACGCCAAAGAGCTTGCCGGCATACTGCATGTCGAAGCCCACGCCGTTATCGCGCACAAAGCAAACCGTCGCCTGCTTTTGGTCCTCCACGCCGATCTCGATCCTGGCCACGGGACGATTCCGGGTGAATTTGAGCGCGTTGGACAACAGGTTGATGAACACCTGCCGCAGCATGAACGGGTCGGCGCGCACGTTGGGCAACGACCCGATTTTCCACTCGATATTGCGGCCCGGCGCCTCCTGGCGCAATTCACTGCGGGCTTCCTGGATGACTCGGGCCAGACTCACGCGCTGCTGGCGCATTTCGGCGCGGCCCATCCGGGAAAAGGCCAGCAGCGCGTCGATGAGCCGGCCCATGTGCTGCGCGGAATTAGCGATGACCCGCAGGTGTTGTTTGCTCTCTTCGTCCAGCCGGGCGGCTTCGCTGTTGAGAATCTCGACGTAGCTGGCGATGTGGCGCAAGGGCGCCCGCAAGTCGTGCGAGACCGAATAACTGAAGGCTTCCAGTTCCTGGTTGGCCGCCTCCAACTGGGCGGTGCGTTCGCGCACGCGCTGCTCCAACTGTTCGTTGAGCCGCCGAATCTCGTCCTTGGCCTCCTTCTCGGCGGTGATGTCATGGGCCACTTTGGAAAAGCCATAGATCTGGCCGCTTTCATCCCGCAAGGCGGTGGTGGTCCCATGCACCCACAAGCGCGATCCGTCCTTTCGCACCCGCCAACCCTGGCTCACCGATCGGCCACGCTCCCGGGCCGCCCGGAGCGCCTGGTCGGGCACGCCGCGTCGAATGTCCTCGGGCGTGAAAAAGCAGGAGTACGGTTTGCCAATGATTTCCTCGGTCTTGTAGCCCTGAATCTGCTCGGCTCCGCTGTTCCACGTGGCCACCCGGCCATCCGGGTCGAGCAGGTAAATCGCGTAATCCTTCACATCCTCGACCATCCGCCGCAGCCGCTCTTCGCTCCGCCGCAGCGCCGCTTCGGCTTGCTTGCGCTCGGTGATGTCGCGGATCAACATCGTGCAGCCCGAGGGATCCTCCGGCCGGACCAGCGTCACCGCCGCTTCCGCGCGGAACTCGGCGCCATCCGCGCGGCGGAGCGTCAACTCAATGGGCCGATTGAGCATGCTCGCCACACCCGTCATCACGTAATTGGTCAGTCCTTCCTCATAAATCCGCCGCAAAGCTGCGGGCACAATCAGTTCGTCCATCAGCCGGCCGAGGACCTCAACACGGCTGTAGCCAAAGACGCGTTGCGCCGCCGGGTTCCACTCCTGGATCCGTCCCTGGCGATCCACGGCAATAATGGCGTCCAGCGCCGTTTCCAGGATGGCCGCCAGGCGAGTCTGATTCCGAAGTAGTTCCTCGGTGTCGCGGAAGGCCCGTTGCTGCTCCTGGAGCGCGGCGCGCTCGCCGGCCTTCTCCAGCGCTCGCTCGATGGCCGGCGCCAATTGGGCCAGGTGGCTCTTCAGGATGTAATCCGTCGCCCCTCCCTGGAAGCTGGCGATCGCCTTTTCTTCGCCTGCCGGATTCGTCACGAAAATAAAGGGAATGTCGGGACGCTGTTGCCGGGCGATGGCTAGCGCGGTCAAGCCGTCAAAGGAGCGCAGGTTCTGATCTGAAAGGATCACATCGGGCGGATCGCGCTCCAGTTCCTGGAGGAACGCTTCCTGGGATTCCACCGGTTTCAGGCGACACTCCAGGCGACCCTGGCCCAGCGCCCGTTCCAGATTTTTCACGTCGGCGGGCCGGTCTTCTAAAATCAAAATGCGAAATTCTGTTTTCACGGGGACATGCCCGCAACGCGGCGCCATTCATGCAGACACGGCTTTCGTAAGGTAAAGAGGAGTGTCCGGCCCGGAAACTGGGGTGACGACCTACTTCTCGCATCATGAATGCCGCCACGACGGCCCACCCCCAACACGGCCCCCTGCGTGTCGTTGAAACACCGACAGCATCCGCCCGACAGACTGCGACAGGAGTATTCGACGCCCACCGACAGACGCCCATCGCGCCGCTCCTTAGGGTAAGGCATGATTATGAACCAATCTATCGAATGGAACCTGAACGGACTTGGCGCGTGGTCGCCGGCGAAGCGTTGGAACTGGGCCTTCCGGGCCTGGTGCGCGTTCACCCTCTTCGCAGCGCTGTCGACTTGCAGCGCGCAGGGCGCACAGACCGCGCTGGCGGTCACCTCCGTCAGCGCCAGCGCCAATGACGGAAATGTGCCGGCCAATACGCTGGACGGCTCGTTTTCGACGCGCTGGTCGGCCAGTGGGGATGGCCAGTGGATTCGCTACGATCTCGGCGCCAACCATACGGTCAGTTCAGTGGCCATCGCTTGGTTCAAGGGCGATCTGCGAACGGCCCGTTTCGACATCCGCACCAGCCTGGATCAGACCACGTGGACTCAAGTTTTCAGCGGCGTCAGCAGCGGCGCCACCACCGGCTTCGAAACCTATGACGTCGTGGATTCCACGGCGCGGTATATTTCCATCGTCTGCCACGGCAATAGCGTGGACTTGTGGAACAGCATCACGGAGGTGGGCCTGTTCGCTCCGGCCAGCGGCACCACCCTCAACTGGCGGCTTCTCAGCAAGGAATTGTTCACGCTGCAATGGAATTGCGAGACCGGCACGGTCTGTCAGGTCCAGGCCAGCTCCAACTTCGTGACCTGGGTGGACGTTAGCCCCCCCCTCAGCAGCACGGAGGTCACGCAGACGTGGTCGGAAAACGTCACCGTGCCCCCCGCCGCCGTGTGGCCGGTCCGGTTCTATCGGGTAAAGCGACTCTCCTCGATGCTGCCTCAGCCAAACCTCACGGTCGTGGCCAGCGATGCAAACGCCTCGGAAGGCGGAACCAATGCGGGGACGTTCACTTTCACCCGGAGTGGCAGCACGGCGTCCAGCCTGACGGCCCGGTATTCCATTAGCGGTACGGCGGTCAACGGCGCCGATTACGCCACGATTTCGGGCAGCGTGACGATTTCCTCGGGCAGCTCCGTAGCGACCCTCACCATCAGTCCCATCGACAACACCGCAGTGCAGGGCAACAGGACAGTCGTGCTGACGGTGTCAGCCGACTCGGCCTATTCCATCGGTTCCCCGAGCAGCGCCACGGTGACGATCGCGGACAACGATTCACTCCCCCCACCGGGCGGAACCAATTTGCCTTCGGGCCTGCTGGACCTGACCAACTGGAAGCTGACGCTGCCCGTGGAAACTTCCCATGCGGGCAGCCCCGACGAATATCGCCAGCCTGAACTGGCCGGTTTTCAAGATCCGAACTACTTCTACGTGAACAGCGCCCACGATGGCGTTGTGTTCACGGCTCCTTGCGGCGGCGCTACCACCAGTGGCTCCGGGTATCCGCGCTCGGAATTGCGGGAGATGACCAGCGGTGGGACGGCCAATGCCAGTTGGTCCACGGCTTCCGGCACGCATACGATGGAAATCAGGCAGGCCGTCACCCATCTGCCCGTTGTCAAGCCCCACGTGGTCGTGGGCCAGATTCACAATGCGGCGGACGACGTGATCGTCTTCCGGCTGGAAGGCTCCAAACTTTTCGTTGACCAGAATGGCGTCAACGGGCCGGTCCTGACCACCAGTTACCAATTGGGGACTGTGTTCACGACGAAATTTGTTGCCCGCAACGGCGGCGTGGAAGCTTACTACAACGGCCAGTACATCTACACCTATCCGGTGAGCACCTCCGGGTGCTACTTCAAAGCTGGTTGTTACACTCAATCCAACACCACCCGGGGCGACGCGCCCACAGCCTATGGCCAGGTCGTCATCTACAACGTCACGGTGACTCATCAGTAGCCGATCCGCGAACAATCGGCCGATGCGGCGGCCGTTCCCCACTACATGAACGAACAAAAATGGATTCTCCTGGCCGAGGACAACCTCAACGACGCGGACCTGGCCGCCCGCGCCCTGGCGGCCAATGGGAACGCCGAATTGGTTGTCGTCGCCCACGACGGCGTCCAGGCAATGGATTGCCTGCGCCACCGGGGCGAGTTTCTCTCCCGCGCTGGCACGGGCAACCCGGCCGTGATCCTACTGGATCTTAAGATGCCGCGAATGAGCGGCCAGGAAGTATTGCGCCAGATCAGGGCCGACCCGGAGCTGAGAACGATTCCCGTGGTGGCCTTCACCACCTCGCGCGAGCCGGCGGATGTGGCGCAGTGCTATCGCCTGGGGGTCAATGCTTACGTGGTGAAACCGGTCGGCTTTGACGAATTGGTCACCGTGCTCAAAGAGCTCAAGGCATTCTGGCTGGAGCTGAACGAACCGCCCCCGGCCGAGGTGTCGGAGAGTTTGAAGGCGGCGCCACTCCGCAAGAGCCGAACGGCGCGGCGACGGAACTCTGTGCCAATGCTCTGAGAAGGCAATTCAACCGCGGCCGTCGAAGTGCGAAGTCCGCTCGGCCCGCCTCGCGCACCACACAGACTCTCCTTGCACCTCACGGTTGCCCGCGGCGCCAGCGGAGGGTTCGGTTCACGGGAACAGCAGATCATTGTCCAGGAGATTGAGCACGGCGATGCTGAGCAGCACGTCGTATGACGCATCCGGAGTCAGCGTAAGAATGACAAATTCGCCAACCTCAAACAGGTTGTCATCCACCGGTTGCACGACCACAGGCGCTGAATCGGACCCTGCGGGAATCGTGACTGAACCGGAGAGTAATTGATAGTCCGTGCCGTTGACGGCTGTGCCGCCGAGCGAATAGTGGACGGTCAGTGCTGTTGCTGTGCTGCCGGACCGGCTGACGGTGAACGTCCCCGGATCAGGTCCGCTTTCAAAACAGAATGGATCCGTGACGATTACGGAAACCAGTGGCTTCGACGCCAGCGGTGGGTCGTCGTCTGCAATGGTCACCGTGGCGCTGTTGGGCGAGCCGACGAGGTACGCCGTGTCGGTGGCCAGCGTCAGCACCACCGTCTCGTTGCCCTCCACTGTGCTGTCGTCAATTGGACTGACGGTGACGATGGCCGAAGAGCTTCCCGAAGGAATCGTCACGCTGCCGGACAAGGTTGCATAGTCGGTGCCGTTGGCCGCCGTGCCGCCAACCGAATATCTCGCGGCCAGGGCTTCCGCGGTGCTGCCGGTCCGGCTGACAGTGAACGTGCCCGCATTGGGCCCGCTTTCCGAGGCGCTGGCATCGCTGGCCACCACGGTAACCGTTGGTAGGGGCGGCGGTTGGTCGTTGTCTGCGATGGTCACCGTGGCGCTGTTTGGCGAGCCGACGAGGTACGCCGCGTCGGAGGCCAGCGTCAGCACCACCGTCTCGTTGCCTTCCACCGCGCCGTCGTCAATCGGACTG
>DASTLJ010000468.1:0-5315 GCA_035715125.1 Verrucomicrobiia bacterium | reverse complement strand
CGGCAACAGGCCGTTGTTTCTCCTCACGTCGGCGGTTACGGTCGTCGGTGAGAGATGCAGAGCAGGGTCATTTCTTCTTCGGCTCGGCCGTTGGAAGAGTTGACGCCTCTGGCAAGCCTGGCTTGGACAAGGCCAGGAGGGCGCACAGCAACACGCCGACACCTAACGCCGCCAGCGTGACTTTCATGCCCGTGAGCGAGGGCTGGAAGTGGAAGACCACGGTGCTAGCGCCTGCCGGGACCTGAACGCCGCGCATAATATAATTGCAACGGAGCAACGGCGCCGGTTGGCCATTGACCGTCACCGACCAGTCCCGGTCGAACTGATCGTTGAGCAGGAGAATCGACGAAGCCGTGGCGCTGGCTTTGAGTTCGATGTGTTTGGGCGCGTAGCTGGCGAATTCCACTGTGCCCGGCGCCGCGTTGGAGTTGCCCGGCGGCGGCACGGGGTCACTGACGATCACGATCTTGTGCACGTCGACCGAGGGATTGCCGAGAATCTCGAGCGCCGTAGTGTCGTTTGTGCGGACCTCCCAGTCCGTGTAAAGTTTGGCGCGCGGAAGGGCGGCGCCGAACTCCAGCAAGGCCCACGGTCCGTTCGGACTTGCGTCGGCGCCGATGTTGAAGTTGGCATCCTGCTTAAAACTGAACGGGAGCACTTCCCGGAAGCTGCGCCGTACCGGGTCAAGCGACTGGTTCAAGCTGTCCACGAACCCACCGGCCAGCCCGATGATGTAGCGCGTGTTCGTCAGTTCCCACAACCGGGTCACATTGTGCGAAAGGTGGGCCAGGTAGTTGGTTTTCTCGGAGGGCGGCCGGGGATCCTGTGCCATGTCGATGGACTGGATGTTGTAATACTGATAGTGCCACTGGAGCCACGGCCCGCGACCAGCGATGCTGTAGGCGGTGGCGATTTGCTGCGCGGCCTGCTGTTGCTGGATGAGGCCCACCGGAAACACGGAGGCCCGGTGGAGCCACGGCTCCTTGCGGAGGATGTCGAGGACGGGGTTCGAGGCGTATCTGGCTTTGAAATTGTAGGGTTGAATCCATGGTTGATCGGCGCGGGCAAGGTCGATGGTGACAAGCACAGCCAGAAGCACTATGGCCCAACCGCGCCGCTCGCCCGAGAAAACGCCGATCTGAATTAGCGACACGACCACCACGGACGCGGCGAGGACGACGGCGAACAAACCTACCTCGTTCACGCTATGGCCGGCAATTTGGGCGGCGTCGGTCGGATTCGAAAACCCGATATTCGCAAGGTGCTGGGTCAGCTTGCCGCGCGCCCCCGAGTAAGCCACGAAGACGAAGAGGCCGAGCAAAGCTGTGAGCATTGAGCCAATCATCCAGCGCCGTTCGACCGGCAGCGCCTTGGCGCGCCAGTTCCTGAAGCGTTCCCCCAATGATCGAACGTTCGCCTGCGCGGTTTCCAAACACCGCCGGCTCAGACCGAGCAGCCCGTAGCCGAACAGGATCAACAACGTCATGTGCCCCGGATGCATGAACTTCATCGGGTTGCGGATGGTGGAGAAGTAGGGGAGCGAGAACACCAGCTTGTAGAACGGCGCGTGGTAACCCCAGGCAAGCACTGCCGCCGGAATGAACATCGCGGCCCAAAACAGGACGTGCCTGCGCTCTTTGTCATCGAAGATCGCCGTGGGACCCGTCCGGCGTCGCAACGCATGCACGACGGCCCACAAGCCGACCAGCACAATGGGCACCCCGGCGTATTCGCCCGCGCCGGACGAGCGCCAATCGTACTGCCCTTTCTGGGCGTCAGGCACCGCGAAGTTGCCGCCCACGTCTCCCCAGTATTCGCCGCCGTTCGGCGTATCCATCCGGTAGCCGTACAGGCCGGGGATGATTACACGAAGCATCTCGTTCGGCGGCAGGCTCCACATCGTGGCGAAGATCCATTGCTTCTCTTCCTCCGCTTTCTTTTGCTCGGCGGACATCGGAACGGCGGCAGCGGATTCGGCCTTGGCGCCCCTCGACGTCTTGGCCGCAATACCCGTGAGCGTGACCAGCACCTGAGCCGCGATGAATGCCGCGCAAAGCCCCACAACACCGAGCCGAACGCAACTCACGATTTTCCGAGCCAGCGTCGGTTCCTCCGCGAAGGCCTGGAACACCACGAAGACCGCGATAAACAAGCTGAAAATCGCGCCGTTGTCCGCCCCCTCAATAACCCCAAGGCCGACGCACAAACCCGCGAGCGCGGCATTGAGCCATTGGTTGCCCCGCCGCCGGTTCATCAGCGCCGCCAGCGCCAGAAAGGCCGACATGAGAGTGAGCGCGCGCGTGCCCAACCCCCAGCACGTGTTCGAGAAGAAATTCATGTTCAACGCCGCCGCGATGGCCCCCACAAGGCAGAGGCCGGGCGAGAGTTTGAGCGTACGGAAAAAAATCCACGCGCCTGCCCCGAGCAACAGCAGCGCGATGGGCGGATAAAACTTCGCAAAGCCGACCGGGCCCAGGAGCCAGACCAGCAGGTAACTGATGCTCGAAGAGGCCGCGCCGCCGTTCATGCCGATCCAATTGAGGTCCATCCAGAACCCGGTCAGCGCCTCGGGAACAGCCAAGGCCGCCGACATCATCACCCCCAACGGCCCGTCGTTCGAGAAATGCACGATATCCGGCTTGAAGCTCTCTCGGAAAAGGAAGCCGAGAATGACGACGAGAACGGCCATCGAAGGCCAGAAGCCTTTCCAGAACTTGTTTGAGGCGGCCGGGGTGCTTTTGCTCATAGTCGAGTTGGCGCCGGGGCTGCCCGCGCGCAGGACTGCGCCGGCAGCGAGGCGGCCGGACTATGCCGCACGTTCGCCACACCGCCAACCGGGAACTTGCGGCCGAGAGTTATGCACCACAATTGGCTTGCTTAGTTCGTTGCTGTTTCTACACTCCTTGTAAAGCCGCCCCAGGCGACTGAGCAACTTCCCGGGAGGGCTTGGAATGCCTGAATAGAACCAAGAGGTCACCATGAGCCTGTACTTCGCAACCAACAAGGCGCTGCGTCGCCGCGCCTCCAGTGCCGTTGCCCGTGTCCTGACCGGCCTTCTCGTGGTCGCGCTCGCTCATGACGCGTCCGCCACCAACCATATTCTCCGACAGGACCAGTTGATGGTCGGGTTCAACGGCGACCCCGCCGTCCAGTACCTGGTGATCACCGTCGGAGGCAATGATCAGAAGGCCTGGGGGCCTCAGCCGGGCGAGACGACCAGCCGGGCCATGCTCGCCTTTTTCAACAGCAACGGCGTGCAAACCGGAACGTTTTTCTTTCCGGTGAACCCGCCGCAAGGCGGCCTCTCGGTGCTCATCGCCACGACCAACTTCGCGAACTTGCCCGGCGCGCCCGTGCCGGATCTCCTCATCCCACCGATGATGAGCCCGGGTCACGGAAAGGTGTCCTTCCGCGGGAACCAGGCCAACCCGTTCCGCTTCGACGTGAGCCTTTCCCTATCGTATGGCAACTTCCCGGCGGCGCTCACCGATGGCGCCGGCCCGCCCGCACCCGCGCTGCCGATGACCGGCGATGCGATCAGTCTCACACGCTTCCAGGATTTCGGCCTCGGCGGCGGCACGAGCCTGAACGGTGACTTCGCGCTCATGCCGGCCGTGCCGATCAACACGCGCGGCCAGTCGTTCACCTTTCCAGTGGACGGACCGGAGATCGACGCGTCTCCGGCCTCGATCGATTTTGGCGGGCAAAATCTTGTCAACGGCCCGACCGCGACGCGCACGGTCGCCATCACGAGCCGCGGCACGGTTAATCCGCTGGTCATCACCAACATCGCCCTGGCCGGCGCGCAGTCGAACCAGTTCAACATTACCGCTGGAGGCGGTGGCCCAATCACGCTACCTCCGGGCGCCACGCGGACTGTGAACCTGAATTTCGATCCGAGTTCGGTGGGCTCGAAGACCGCCAGCCTGCGCATTATTTCCAACGACACAAACGAAATGGTCGCCGATATCGCGCTGACCGGTTTCGGCATCGACCCCAATGCGCCGGATATCTCCCTGAGCTTGACCAACGTGGACTTCGGCATCCGTAACATCGCGCTCGGCGCGGGCGCCTCGATCGGCGAGATCATTGCCAACGTGGGAGCCATCGGCACGCTGACCTTCTCCAGCCTCGGCCTGACCGGCCCGAATGCGAACGAGTTCCGCATCTTCTCCGACACCGGCCAATCCAGCCTCGGGCCGGGCGCCAGCCGGGCCTTATCCCTAATCTTCACGCCCGCCGCGGCCGGGCCGAAAAGCGCCACGCTGCGCATTGTCTCCAATGATCCAGACGAAGGGCTGGTGCTGGTGCCCGTCACAGGATTCGCGTTCGACTTGAATCCTTGCACGGCGCCGAATCCGACCAATTCCGTCGCGCAGGACGCCGGCTCGGACGCGATGCTGGTTTGCCCCGGGCTGGAATTCAGCGGCGTGTTGCCCGCGACCACGCCGGACGGGCAATCCTCCTGCCCATCGGCGGGCGGCGACGTGTGGTTCCGCTACGTGCCCGCCGACGGTGGCGCGCTGACGGTGAACCTGCAAGGCGTCGGCATGGTGCCGGTGCTCTCGGCTCACTCGGGCACTCCGGGCACCGCAGCGAACCAATTGGCCTGCCAGTCGGCTGCCGGGTCGAACAGCACCATCGCGCAGATCAGTTTGCTCGCGAGCGCGAGTGAGACCACTTTCCTCCGGGTTGCGGCAGCGGCGGCCTCGCCCGGCAGCCAGTTCCGCCTCGCCCTCGCCGGTCCACCTTGCTTCGAGTTCGACAAGAACCGCAACGGCACGACGGACACTTGCGAGTCCGATTTCGGCAGTGCGCCCGCGCCCTATCCGACGACCCTTGCGGCTAACGGTGCCCGGCACCGCGCCTTTACCGGAGTTTTCCTCGGTACGCGGGTCGATCCGAATGACGATGGCTTGCCGTCCATCGGCGCGACCGGGGACAAGCTCGACGGGCCGGAGAACGACGAGGACGGCGCCGTCTTTACCTCGGCGCTCATCGTCGGCCAGATGGCCTCGGTGGCCGTCACGGCCTCGACAAACGGCCTCCTCAACACCTGGATCGATTTCAACGCCGACGGCGACTGGAACGATCCCGGCGAACAGATCTTCACCAACCAGGCGTTGTCCACGGGCGCAAACGCGCTCATCTTCCCGGTGCCGGGCAGCGCGCTGGCCACCAACCGCACTTACGCCCGGTTCCGCTTCAGCTCGACGGGCAACCTCGGCGTCACGGGACCGGCGAACGATGGCGAAGTCGAAGATTACGCGGTGGAAATACTGCCCGTGACGGTCCCTCCAGGGGCCTTGCAAGTG
>DASTLJ010000467.1:0-5995 GCA_035715125.1 Verrucomicrobiia bacterium | reverse complement strand
TCGTGCCGGCGGCCGGCGGAGTCCCGCAGCGGCTCACGTGGCACCCCGGGGAGGACGTCGCCCTCGGCTTCACGCCGGACGGAAAATCGGTTTTGTTCTCGTCGCCGCGCGAGGTTTACACGGGGCGTTACACCCAACTGTTCACGGTGCCGGTGACCGGCGGCTATCCCACGAAGCTGCCGATTCCCAATGCGACCAAGGCGGCCATCGCTCCCGATGGCCGCACGATCGCCTACGTCCCGCTCCGGGAAGCCTTCGGTCAATGGAAACATTACCGCGGCGGCACGGCGTCGCGCATCCTGCTGTTCGACGTGGCCACCCAGGAGGCGAAGCAAGTGCCCCAGCCCGCGGGCCGCTGCAACGACACCGACCCGATGTGGGTGGGAGACGCCCTTTTCTTCCGGTCAGACCGCGAAGGTGAGTTCAACGTCTATGCCTTCGACCGGCGCAACCAGTCGGTCAAGCGACTCACGAAACACGCGGAATTTCCGGTCGCAAGTGCCGCGTCCGGCGCGGGAAAAATCGCATACGAACAGGGCGGCTTCGTCCACTTGCTCGACCCCGCGAAGGGAACCTCGCACCAGATTAAGCTTGGGGTGGCAGCGGACTTGATGGAACGACGTGCGCGTTGGGCGAAGGGCGCGAAATGGATTCGGTCGGCTTCTCTGTCTCCATCCGGGGCGCGCGTGGTCTTCGAGTTTCGCGGCGAAGTGGTGACCGTGCCCCGCGAGAAAGGGGACGACCGGAATCTGACGCTCACTCCCGCCGCGCATGAGCGCTCGCCGGCCTGGTCGCCCGACGGCAAATGGATCGCCTTGTTCTCCGACGAGAGCGGCGCATACCAACTTCACGTGCTGGCGCAGGATGCCAAGAGCCCGCGGCGACCGTTCCCGCTCCAGGGCGCGGGCTTCTATGCCAATCCCCGATGGTCGCCCGACTCGAAAAAGCTCAGCTACACCGACAACGGGCTGACGATCTGGATTCTCGAACTGGAAACGGGCCGGCAAACCAAGGTGACCTCGGACGTGGTTTATGGACCGACGCCTGTTCTCCACCACGCCTGGTCGCCAGACTCACGATGGCTCGCTTACACGCAGAACACTCCCACGCTCTTCAACCGCCTGTTTCTATACTCGCTTACCGACGGGAAATCTTACCCGGTGAGTGACGGCCTGGCCAATGCCACCAACCCCGTGTTCGACGCGGCTGGGCAATACCTCTATTTCCTGGTCTCCACCGATGCCGGCCCGGCCATTGACTGGTTTTCTCTGGCCAGCGCCGACGTCCGATCCGTCCAGCAAATCTATCTCGCTGTACTCGCGAAGGGCGTGCCGTCGCCTCTGGCCAGGGAGAGTGACGAGGAGAAGCCCAAAACCGACGATGTCAAGATACTCGCCGCAGAGAAGGAGAACGTCGACGACACGAAAAAGGAAAACAAGGAGGAGAAACCTTCCAAGGAGAGCAAGGCTGTCCCGGAATTGAAATTCGATCCCGAGGGTTTGGCGGAGCGCATTCTGGCTTTGCCCTTGAAGGCCGGGGCCTACGCCGACTTGACGGCTGGGTCGACCAACCAACTGTTTTATCGTCGCGCCGCGTCCACGGATCGCGGCGCCGATGCTGCGGTGTTCCGGTATGATTTCAAGACGCGCAAGGAGGATCAGCTCCTCGAAGCCGCGGAGCGATTCCTGCTTTCGGCCGACACCAAACGCGCCCTGCTCCGCGTCAAGCAGGCGTGGCATATCGTGGACATGGGCGACAAGCTCGACCTCGCGAAGTTCAAGCTCGATGTCGATCGCATCCAGGTGAAGATCGATCCCCCCGCGGAGTGGGCGCAGATCCTGGATGAAGTCTGGAGGATCAACCGGGATTTCTTCTACGACCCCGGCTTCCACGGCGCCAACTGGCCGGCCATGCGGGAGAAGTATGCGGCGTTCGTTCCTGATCTGGCCACGCGCGACGATCTCAGCCGCGTTATCCGATGGATGCTCAGCGAACTGTCCGTCGGTCACTCCTATCAATCGCCGGGCGACAGCCCTTATCACGCAGAGACGATCCCGGGCGGGCTGCTCGGGGCCGACTATGAAGTGGCCAACGGCCGCTATCGCTTCCGTAAAGTCTTTGGCGGGCTCAACTGGAGTCCCGATCTCCGCTCTCCGCTCACCGAGCCCGGCGTCGATGTGCGGGCCGGCGAATACTTGTTGGCTGTGAACGGCCGAGATCTCGCGCCGCCGGACAACCTCTACGCCCGCTTCGAGCGCACGGCCGGGCGCATGGTGGAGCTCACCGTCGGCCCCAATCCCGACGGAACCGGTTCGCGCACGGTGAAGGCCGTGCCCGTGGAAAGCGAGTCGGGCCTCCGCAATCGCGATTGGGTGGAACGGAACCTCCGGCGCGTGACCGAAGCCACTCAAGGCCGGGTCGCTTATGTTTACGTTCCGAACACCGCCGAGCTGGGACACACCTACTTCAAACGCTACTTTTTTCCGCAGGCTGACCGCCAGGCCATCATCGTCGATGAACGGCACAACGGCGGCGGCGACGTCGCGGATTATTACATCGATATCCTCCGCCGGCCCGCCGTCAGTTTCTGGGCGATGCGTTATGGCGCGGACTTGAAGACGCCGCTGGCCGGCATCCAGGGCCCCAAAGCCATGATCATCGACGAGAACGCTGGCTCGGGCGGCGATCTCCTGCCGTGGATGTTCCGCAAGTTTCAGCTCGGCCCGCTCGTCGGCAAACGCACCTGGGGCGGGCTGGTCGGCATCCTCGGTTTCCCCGTGCTGATGGATGGCGGTTCCGTCACGGCGCCGAACCTCGCCTTCTGGAACGAGGACGGTTTCATCATCGAGAACGAAGGCGTGCCGCCGGACGTGGAAGTCGAGCAGATGCCCAAGGACGTCATCGCCGGGCGCGACCCGCAGCTCGAGAAAGCCATCGAAGTGGTGTTGAAGGAGCTTGAGACCAAAGCGCCGGTGTTGCCCAAGCGCCCGCCGTATCCGATCCGCGTCCAGCGGTAACGGAGTTCTGGAATACGCCCGAGTTCCGCGTGATTTTGGGGCGGACTTTGAGGGCTGTTTGCGCTTGAATGATTGAAAGCACATGCCTGCCGAACTCCAACCCGCTCCCGGCGCCCGCCCGCGCGAGCTGTTCGTGGGCGCGCTGGAAAAGCCGCCCGCCGAGCGCGCCGCGTTCCTGGACGCGGCGTGCGGCGGGGACCCCGAGTTGCGCCGGCGCGTGGAGGACCTGCTTCGGGAGCGCGAGGAGCTCGGCGGCTTTCTCGAAACGCCCGCGTTGTCCGAGGCCGCTTTGCTCTCCCGCGCCGCCCTCGGACCGGGCGACACGGCCATCGTCGCCACGGTGACGGAGAAGCCCGGCGACCACATCGGCCCTTACAAGCTGCTCCAGAAAATCGGCGAAGGCGGTTGCGGGGTCGTTTACATGGCCGAACAGGAAAAGCCGGTGCGCCGCCGTGTGGCCCTCAAGGTCATCAAGCTGGGAATGGACACGCGCAACGTCATCGCCCGCTTCGAGGCCGAGCGGCAGGCACTGGCGATGATGGACCACCCCAACATCGCCAAAGTGCTCGAGGCCGGCGCGACGGAAACCGGAAGGCCTTATTTCGTGATGGAATTGGTGCGCGGCATCCGCATCACGGAGTACTGCGATCAAAACCATCTGCCGACCGAACCCCGGCTCAAGCTGTTCATCCAGGTCTGCCAGGCGATTCAGCACGCACACCAGAAGGGCATCATCCACCGGGACATCAAGCCGTCGAACATCCTGGTCACTCTGCACGACGGGGCGCCGGTGCCCAAGGTAATCGATTTCGGCATCGCCAAGGCCACGGAGCAAAAGCTCACCGAGAAGACGCTCTTCACCGAGTTCACGGCGTTCATCGGCACGCCGGCGTACATGAGTCCGGAGCAGGCCCAGTTCAGCGATCTCGACATCGACACCCGCAGCGACATCTATTCGCTCGGGGTGCTGCTTTATGAGTTGCTCATTGGCCGGACACCGTTTGACGCCCAGACGCTTCTGCGCGCCGGGCTCGACGAATGTCGCCGCACCATTCGCGAAACGGAGCCCATCCGGCCCTCCAACCGGCTCGCGGCGATGGTCGAAACGGAGTTGACGACGACCGCCCGGCAGCGCCAATCCGAAGCGCCGAAGCTTATTCACCTCCTGCGCGGGGATCTGGACTGGGTCGCCATGAAATGCCTGGAGAAGGATCGGACTCGCCGTTACGCCACCGCCAATGATCTCGCCACGGACGTTCTACACTATCTCGATGGCGAGCCGGTCATCGCCCGTCCGCCAAGCAATGTGTACCGGCTGCGGAAACTGATCAGCCGCCATCGGCGCGCCTTTGCGGCCCTTATTGCCATCACCGTCACTTTGATTGCCGGCGCGACCATTAGCACCTGGCAGGCCGTGCGCGCGACGAAGGCCGAGGGCAGTGCCCACGCCGCGCAGGCTCAAGAGTCTCATTTGCGCCAGGTCGCCGAGCAGGAGAAGACTTCGGCGAGGCTCAACGAATACGTCGCCGACATCAATCTCGCCAAGCAGTCGCTGGACGCCGGCAATTATGGGCGTGCGGTCCAGTTGCTCGACAAGCACCGTCCCGCGCCGGGCGAGCCGGACTTGCGCGGCTTCGAGTGGCGCTATTTGTGGCAGCTCAGCCGGGGCGACGCGCACGTCGCGTTTCCCACGCAGGAGGGCCCCGTCCAATCGCTCGCGGTGTCACCGGGGGGCGATCTCCTGGCGGTCGGAATGGCCCTGGGCATGCGCGAAAGCAAATTCAACGTGTGGAACATCCGGACGAAGTCGCCGGTTTCCACCGTGCCGAAGGGCGCGGTCTCAATGGCGTTCCTCCCCGGCGGCGCCCGGCTCGTCTCGGCCAGTTCTTCGACCGTTCGGGTGTGGAACACAACTGACTGGACGGAGGAAAAGTCATTGCCCGAAAACGCGGGGCCTTTGGCCTTGTCAGCCGACGGCTCGCGCCTGGCCACTTCAGCCGGAAGACAGATGCCGGGCATGAACCGCGAGACCGTGCGTGTGTGGGATACTTCCAATTGGACCGAGCTGCGCGTGCTGCCGGGCGCGCCGGGCCCGCTTGCTTTTTCGCCCGATGGCCAGACGCTTGCGACCGGGTCCCGGGCCGGCCTCACGTTGTGGCCGCTGGCGGGCGGCCCGGAAGTCGTGCTGCCGGATTCCACCAACCTGTTCGTGCGCGCCGGACGGGGATTCCAGGGCGACCGGACGCTGGCGTTTTCTCCCGATGGCAAATCGCTCGTGGCGGCGCGCAATACGCTCTCGGATCGGGGCGTGTTCGTGCTCAGCATCTGGGACGTGCAATCGGGCAAGGAAACCGTCATGCCGAACGATCCCGAGCACATCGAGCACACGGGCGCCATCACCAGCCTGGCCTTTTCGACCGACGGCCGGACCCTGGCCACGGCGAGCATGGATTACTCGATTCGCCTGTGGGACTTCCTCACCCGGCAGCGCGTCGCGATCCTTCAGGGGCACTTGAACGAAGTGTGGAGCCTGGCGTTCTCGCCCGACGGCCAGACACTCTTCAGCGGCGCCAAGGACGGGGAAGTGAAGCTCTGGCCCACGCGCCGACCCGCCAAAGAAGACACATTCGCCAATGTCCGCCAACCGCTGGGCTTCTCCAGGAACGGGCAGACCCTCGCCGGCCTGACCCGAGAGAACACGGTCGTGTTCCTGAACCTGGCGACCGGCGAACCGGAAGAACAATTCCATCTCGAACAGCCCGAGCGCGGCCGGTTCCGGTTTCCCCGACCCCCTTCGTCAGTCTTCGTCAGTGACGACCTGCGCACGCTGGCTCACGGGCGCGAAGACGGCACGGTCCGGCTCTGGAACACCCAAACGGGCGAGACCAACACGCTGAAAGTCTCCGACGATCCAGCCGAATTGCTCGCCCTCTCACCGGACGGCCAGCAATTCATCGTGCGCATCGTGCATGGCCGCG
>DASTLJ010000466.1:0-5665 GCA_035715125.1 Verrucomicrobiia bacterium | reverse complement strand
TTCCAACGATTTAACGCTTCAACGATTTAACGATTTAGCGACCCACTGGCAGCGCACTCTGCCCAGGACTCGGGTTTCACGAGTTGTCAGCGCCGGGCTTGTGCGCGTCGGGTCAACTACGGGCATGGCAGCCTCTTGACCGCTCCCGCGGCTCTGCCAACCTCGCGGCGTCAAGCTTGACGCTTGGCCCGGAGTTTCGTGAAGAAAGGAAACCTGTGGCAAAGACAACATCGAAACGCAAAGAAACTTTCGAGCTGGTCGAACCGCTCGCGGGCACTGTCCAGTTGGTGGGCGATTTCACCGGCTGGCAGCGACGGCCCATCGAACTCGAGCGCCAGAAGGACGGCGTCTGGCGCGCCACCGTGCCGTTGGAGGCCGGCGCCCACGAATACCGCTTTCTGGTCGACGGCCAGTGGCGGGATGACGGCCGATGCCCGACTCGCAAAGCCAACCCGTTTGGCGGCGAGAACTGCATCCGCGAAGTTTCACCGTAGGGGGCGAAGCTTAGCCCAACCCGGCTGGCTCCAACCCGAAGAGGTCACTCCATGACTTCTGTTTTCGATCATGGTGCGATGCTGGCTTTGCCCGGCGAGTCGTTTCCTGCCGCGTCACGGCCTTTCGGATTTCCATCAATCAGTCTCAGTCCGCGTCAGCGTAAGCTATAACTATTTATATATTAGATTCTTTCGATATTTTCTGGCTGAGCTTTGCCACTCCCTCATCCTGAAGCAGAGCCGGGCCGCTCCCGACCCAAACCTTATCCAACCCCGAACGCATGATCCCAGTACGTAGTTTCCCCGGGTGGCCGCATCGTACTCCCAACGATTCCCAATCCCGAGGGAGTGGCGATTGTTGGAAAGCCCCATTGACGGCAAGCTGCTCAGTCGCCCGGACCTGGGTCCGGGATGGATGACCAAGCAGTTCTGAAGTCCAAGAACGAGCCAGTAGGGCTGTTTAACGAATGTTCTTATGAGCAAAGTGATTGTTCTCTTGATGTTGAGCGTAATCAGCGCGTCAGCCGGTTATTCCAAGCTGGAAGCGCTGAGCCTGATCGAATCCGGCAATAACGACGCCGCTGTCGGGTCCCTGGGCGAGGTCAGCCGTTACCAGATCAGGCCGTACATCTGGCGCGAATACTCCGCCTCGCGCTCCTGGCGCGATTCCCGCGTTTCCGCACAGGTCGCCGAGAACCACCTCAAGAGCCTTGAGGAGACTTTTCTGAAGCGCGCCGGTCGCGCTCCGACCGACTTCGACAGCTACGTGCTCTGGAACGCCGGCGCCGCGTACTACGCCAAGGTGGGCTTCTCCCCCGCTCGCGTCCACCCGGTCATCCGGGAGCGCGCCCAACGCTACGTCAACCTCCGGACGGTGAACCTGGCGCAGGCTCCGACTGCCAAAGCCGTACCCGTGGCTGCCGTGCAGCCTCCGAAGCTCCCTCCCGCGCCCATGGCGCCGTTGGCTCCAGCCTGGACGCTTGCCCAGGCGATCTCCCTTCCCGTCCCGGCCGCGAACACCTACGCCCTCGCTCCGATGATGTCCGGTCTGCCGACGATTTCCACCACGCCCCGCACCATCGTGGACGACCACAATTAGCTCGAGTTTCTTCGTGCCACATCCGTCCGCCCCGCTAGAGTGGCGGCACTTCGTATGATGGTGATGGGTCTCACCGGCGGCATCGGCATGGGCAAAAGCACCGCCGGCAAACTGCTTCAACAGTGGCTTGTCCCGGTCGTGGACACCGACACGCTCGCCCGCCAGGTCGTGGAGCCGGGCCAGCCGGCATTGCGTGAAATCGAGGCCGCCTTTGGCGCCGGAGTCATCGGCCCTGACGGGCGTCTCCACCGCGAAGAACTCGCCCGGTTCGTCTTTGCCGACGACACCCGCCGCAAAGCGCTCGAAGCCATCGTCCACCCCCGCATTCGCGAACTGTGGCAATCCCACGTCGCCCTGTGGAAAACCGAACAGCGTTCCCGTTGCGTCGTGATTATCCCGCTGCTTTACGAAACCGGCGCCGCGGCCCAATTCGACAGCATCATCTGTGTCGCCTGCTCCGCCGCCGCGCAATGGCAGCGGCTCATTGCTCGCGGCTGGACCCAGGCACAAATCCACCAACGCCTCGGCGCACAATGGCCCATCCAGAAAAAGATGGACCTGGCCAACTACGTGGTCTGGACCGAAGCAGGCCTCGACACGCACGCTGCGCAATTGGAGCGGATCATCAGCACGTGAACCGGCGCGGGAAAGCTCCGACGAGCCCGTGAACGAGCCGCAGGGCTGTTGACAAAGTCGTAGCGCAGGCTGCCCAGCCTGCTGTATCGCGGGTTGCCAACCCGCGAGGGTGCGAGCAGAACGAGGCGCGGACTGGCGCACCGACCCCGCTCGCCGACTGGAAGTCGGCGAAACAGCAGACAGGCTGTCTGCGCTACGAACCGAGCGCGGTGCGCCGGAGTCGCACACACTGCCTGCGCTGCCTGCCGGCCCTTGGAAGCCGCGGCGCATTGCCCGACTTTGTCAATCGCCCTGGAACGACCCGCAGGGCCCGGCCGTTGACACTCCCGCCCCGAACCCGTAGCGTGAACTCGATGAACATCCTCGGCGATTCATTGCTCGAACTCATCCGCCGCACTTCGGCCGAAATCCCGGACGACGTGCAGGCGGCCATTCTTGCGTCCCTCGAGCGGGAGAAACAAGGGACCATCGCCGAAAGCGCGATGAAGATTATCGAACGCAACGTTGCGCTGGCCAAACAGAAGTCCCAGCCCATCTGCCAGGACACCGGCAGCATCCTCTTCTACGTCGATTGCCCGGTGGCCTACGACCAGATCACGTTCGAGGAGACAGCCAAGAACGCCGTGAAGCTCGCAACGAAGAAAGGCTTCCTTCGGCAGAACTCCGTCGATTCCCTTACCGGCGTGAACGACGGAACAAACGTCGGCCCCGGCTCGCCGACGCTTCACTTCCACCAGCATCGCTCGCCGGAGATCAGCGTGCGGCTCGTCCTCAAGGGCGGCGGTTGCGAAAACGTCGGAGCGCAATACTCGCTGCCCAACGAGAAGCTCCACGCCAACCGCGAGCTCGACGGCTGCCGCAAAGCGATCCTCGACGCGGTGTTGCAGGCCCAGGGCAAGGGCTGCGGGCCGGGCATCCTCGGCGTCTGCATCGGCGGGGACCGGGCGACGGGCTACGAGTTTTCCAAGAAGCAATTCCTCCGTCTGCTGGACGACCGCAATCCGGTTGCCGAGCTGGACAAGCTGGAGCAGGACATTCTGAAGACCGCCAATGAATTGGGCATCGGCCCGATGGGTTTCGGCGGCAAGACCACCTTGCTCGGCGTGAAGATTTGCGCCATCAACCGGCTGCCCGCCTCCTACTTCGTCTCCGTCAGCTACATGTGCTGGGCTTACCGGCGCCTGGGCGTGATGCTCCAGCCCAACGGCGAGATTGGACAGTGGCTGTATTGAGCCGGTCATGAAGACATGAAGAGAATCCTCAGCGCGCCAAATCTTATCGAGATCACCCAGCTCAAGGACGTGCTGGATAGCGCGGGGATTGCCTGCTTCATCAAGAACGAGGTTTCCGCCGGCCTTATGGGTGAAGTCCCGTTGACGGAGTGCACGCCGGAATTATGGATTGAGGATGACGAGCGCCTGCCCGAAGCTATGCAGATAAAGTCCGACTGGCAGGCTTCCGCGAAGGTAGCGGGAAGTAATTGGGTGTGTCCTGCCTGCGGAGAGACATCGGAGCCGCAATTCGATTCGTGCTGGAAATGCGGAGCAGCCAAGTCATAGGTGGGTGGCCTGGCGCCGCGCTCGAGCCAGCAGCCGCCCTGCTTTGGCGTGCCACCGTCGCGGGAGTTCGGACGCGCGCCGTGCGCTCCATCGTCCCCGCCGGCGGCTGTGGCTCCGCTTGGATTCGTTAGTCGGCACCCGTTGTTGCCAGAGAAAAATCGATATGCTTTGTGAACGATGCCATGAACGCGAAGCTATGGTACATCTCACCCAGATCGTGGGGCCGCGCATGACCAAACTGCACTTGTGTAAAGTCTGTTTTGTAGAGTCGATGCCGGATGTCGCAAAGAGTGTGCTTGAACGGTCCGGTCACGGTCCAACATCAACAGATGCGCCAGACAAGCCGAATACGGAATGACGCAGCCTAACCCGCGCTCAAGCCAGCAGCCGTCCTGCTTTGGCCTGCCACCATCGCGCGAGTTCGGACGCACACCATGCGCTCCATCGACCCTGTCGGCGGCTGCGGCTCTTGGGTTCGTTAGACGGCGTCAACCTCTGTGACATCGGACACCTTCAAATCGAAATCGAAACGACTCACAATGGTCTTCCTCGTCGCGTTCTTTGGCGTCGCCGTCCCGTTGCTCGCGGGCGTTTTCTACGTCGCACACTGGGTCAGCACGGAGTTTGCGTTTCGTCGCGAGATCGTTTTTCTGGTCGCCACGCCGCTGGCTTGTGGAGCGTTCGTTGTCGGCGGGTTCACGACGCAGATGCTCGACCGCAGATTCGGGATACGCTGCCCTCGATGCGGACAGTCGCTGACCTTCCGTAGGCACCCCGAGCGAATCGTCGCCTCGGGCCATTGTCCTTATTGCCATGAGTCAGTATTCAACGCCGCCTAGCCATGCGCTGCGGCGTCAAAGTCAATGGGAATTCATCCCGACCCACTCCTCGTTGAGGGGAGAGGGAAACTCCGCGGCGGGCCCCCTCGTTCAAGCAGAGGGCGCAGCGCCGCCAGGAAGCCGCCCGCCTTCGCCATCGTTTCGTCGTATTCGGCCTCGGGCACGCTGTCGGCCACGATGCCCGCGCCAACGTGGAAATAGATCGCCTCGGGCCGGCAAACGGCGGTGCGGATGGCGATGTTGAGCTGGCTCTCGCGGTTGAAACCGAGATAGCCCACGCAGCCGGTGTAGGGGCCGCGGGTCACCGGCTCGAGTTCGTCGATGATTTCCATCGCGCGAATCTTCGGCGCGCCGGTGATGCTGCCGCCGGGAAAACATTTCGCGAACGCCTCGAAATGCGTCACGCCCGCGCGCAGGCGGCCTTCGACGGTCGAGACGAGGTGTTGGACCTGCGGGTAGCGCTCCAGGCGGACCAGTTCGGGCACTTGCACGGAGCCGAACTCGCAGACGCGGCCGAGGTCATTGCGCAGCAGGTCGGTGATCATCACCAGCTCGGCCATTTCCTTGGGGCTGGTCTGGAGTTCGTAGGTGAGCTGCGCGTCGCGCGTGGGATCGGCCGAGCGGGGGCGCGTGCCTTTGATGGGGCGCGTGGTGATGTGCGGGCCGCTCAGGCGCAGGAACATTTCCGGCGAGGACGACGCGATTTGAAAATCGCCACAATCGACGAACGCGGAGAAGGGCGCAGGAGAGACGGCGCTGAGACGCTGGAAGAAATCCCAGCCGTGGCACGTCACCGGCGCGGCCAGGCGCTGGGCGAGGTTCGCCTGGTAAATGTCTCCGGCGCGGATGTAGCGCTGAGCGCGGGAGACGGCGCCGAGAAACGCGTCGCGGGAGAAAGTGGACGAGATACCCACCGGAGCGCCGAGTTCCCGCTCGGCGCGTAGAATTTGGCGCGGTGATTCGCGCCGAGCAGGAGCTCGGCGCTCCGCTCCTCCCTCTCCCCCTCCGAGGGGGAGAGGGCTGGGGTGAGGGGGCAAC
>DASTLJ010000465.1:0-11273 GCA_035715125.1 Verrucomicrobiia bacterium | reverse complement strand
GACGGACGCCGCGAGTTTCAGTTTCAGCGCGGGCCCATTTTTGCCCACATCATTCTCGCCGATGAAATCAATCGCGCGACGCCCAAAACGCAGTCCGCCCTGCTCGAGGCGATGCAGGAAAAGCAGGTCACCGCCGCCGGGGAACTCCGCAAGCTGGCCGAGCCGTTCTTCGTGCTGGCCACGCAGAATCCCATCGACCAGGAAGGGACTTACCCGCTGCCCGAGGCGCAGCTCGACCGATTCTTTTTCAAGCTGCTCGTCGGCTACCCGAGCGGCGAGGATCTCACGGAGATCATCAACCGCACCACCGAACGGCACAAAGCTCAGCTCGAAAAAGTGATCGACGGCGCCGGCTTGATGGAATTGCAGACGCTGGTGCGGGAAGTGCCGGTTGCGTCGCACGTGAAGGATTACGCGGTGCGCCTGGTCCTGGCGACCCATCCCAAGACCGAGACCGCCGTCGCGGTGAGCAATCAATACCTGCGCTTCGGCAGCAGCCCGCGCGGCGCGCAAACCCTCATCCTGGCCGGCAAGGTCCGGGCGCTGGCCCAGGGCCGGTTCAACGTGAGTTTCGACGACCTCCAGGCCGTGGCCGCGCCCGCCCTGCGCCACCGGCTCATCCTGAACTTCGAGGCCGAAGCGGAGGCGATCACGACAGACCTGATCATCGCGCAAGTGTTGAAGGATGTGCCGCGGAACCTGGAGGCGGTGAGGGCGTGACAATTGAAAACCGATGCTGTTTACAGCGTATCGCCCGTGGTAAGGTTGCAGCATTATGAACATCCAACTGACAGCGGTCTTCAAAAAGTTTCCCGAAGGCTATGCGGCGTTCGTGCAAGAGTTGCCCGGGGCGAACACGCAGGGGGCCACCTTGGAGGAAGCGCGGGCCAATCTTGCCGAGGCGGTCGCCATGGTGCTCGAAGCCAACCGTGAACTCGCCGAGGAGGAGCTGAGGGGAGAGACGGTCATCCGCGAACCGCTGAAGCTGACCGGCGCATGAAGCGGCTGGATCTCATCCGGCATCCTGAGCGGCACGGATGCGAATTCCTGCGGGAAGGCGGCAACCACACAATCTACGTCAACCGAGCCAGAAAGAAAGTCTCCGCCGTGCCGCGTCATCGCGAGATCATCGAGTTCACCGCGCGGAAGATTTGCAAGGACCTGGAGGTTCCACTGTCGTGACAACTGGCCGAGCAGAAATCAGCGACCCGGCGAATGACTATGTCCACGCGGGCAGGGCGGTGGGGGGCGGAGGCGGTGGGGATGTGATGCCGACAATCAATGGCCTTACAAGCGCGCTCAGCAGCCAGGGGCTTGCTCCCCATTGCAACACTACCCCGAATCGCCGATAGTTCCCGCATGAAAACGACCGTGACCTTCGAGGACGACGTTTCCGACCAGCTCACTCGCGCCGCGCAAGCCGCGGGAATCGATGTGAACCGTATGGTCAACGATCTAGTGCGCCAGGGCCTGAGCAGGCCTGCTCCTCCAGCGGGTCGGCCCGCGACGCCGTTTCGGCAACGCACCCACGACTTCGGATCGCCCATTCACGCGAGCCTCGACCAGGCGCATCACCTCGCCGATGCGCAAGACGATGAGCATCGGCTCCGACAGAGCGGACTGCTCTGATGATTCTGGTCGATGTCAACCTGCTGCTTTACGCGGCCAATCCGCGTTACCCGGAACATTTGCAGGCCAAGGTGTGGTGGAAGTCGTCCGGTCTGCGCTGGCGCAACCCTCTCGCCGCTTCCTCGCCTTCGGCCACATGAGCGCCCTCCTCACCCCCCAACTTCTCCGCCAGCTCGAGCAGTTCCAGTTGCTCGCGGCGCGGCGGGCCAAGAGTTCCGCCAAGGGCGAGCGCCGCAGCCGGGCGCGCGGGCAGTCGGTCGAGTTTGCGGACTACCGCAATTACGTGGCGGGCGACGATTTCCGCTACCTCGACTGGAACCTCTACGGCCGGCTGGAGAAGCTCTTCCTGAAGCTCTACGAGGAAGAGCGCGAATTGCCGGTGCGCATCTTTCTCGATGCCAGCGAGAGCATGACCTTTGGGGAGCCGCGCAAGTTCGAGTTCGCACTGAAGGTCGCGGCGGCCGTCGGCTACGTGGCGATGTGCGGCTTCGACCGCGTCAGTGTGATTCCCTTCCCGGAGCTCACGGGCGAAGGCGGCGGCAATTCCGAATCCGCCTTCCGCGGCGCCTTGCGCAGCGTGCGCGGGAAGAAATCCGCGATGCAATTCTTCCGCAACCTCAGCGGCGTGACCGCGAAGGGAGCGGCGAATTTGAACGAATCGCTTCGCCGCGGCGCGCTCGAGGCCCGTCAGGCGGGTGTGGCGGTGGTGTTGAGCGACTTCCTGGATCCGGCGGGCTATGAATCAGGCCTGACGGCGCTGGTCGGGCGGGGCTTCCAGGTGAACGCCGTGCAAATCCTCGCGCCGGACGAATTGGAGCCGGCCACCTACGGCGACCTGCGCCTGGTGGACTCCGAAACCGGCGGCCTGCAAGAGGTCACTTTCGGGCGCTTCCGCCTCAAGGCTTACCGGCAAACCGTACGGAATTTCATCCAGCGCTTGCGCGAGTTCTGCACGGGGCGCGGCATTAGCTTTTTCTCGGCCGGTTCGGACACCGATTTGTCCGAACTGCTCCTCAAGCAACTGCGCTCGGCCGAGGTGTGGGGTTGAAGCCGGGTCGCAACTGAGGATTGGACTGCCACCCGGTCTTCCAGCAGACTGGGCCGATGCACATGAAGCGCATTCCTCTCAAGACACTCGCGGTTTCGCTGCTCCTCCTGGGGTTGATGGCCGGGATTGCGGACGGCGTCGCGGCCGCGGCGGAGGCCAAGGCTCCATTACTGGGGTTGCTCGGCACGGCGGAGTATTCCCGCGCCGGTGGCCCGTTTGTCCCGGTAAAGAAAGGCGCCGTTTTCGCAGTGGGTGACGTGATCAAGACGGAACGCGGTTCGGCAGTGGATATTTTTTTCGGCCCCCTGGCCGGCACCGTGCGGCTCACCGAATCGACGACGCTGGTCATCGAGAAGTCGGCGGTCGCCGAAGGGCAACTTGGGGCGGCGACATTCGAACTGAACCTCTCTTTGCGCGAGGGCGAGATCCTGGGCCGGGTGGAGCGCCACGGGGGCGGATCGCGCTTTCAAGTGAAGCTGCCGGCTGGCCTGGCAGGGATTGTCGAAGGCCAGTTCCGGATAGACGCGCGCGGCTATGTGGTGCTGCTGGATGGGAAGGCTGGCTATGTCCATATTCCCGCCTCCGGCGAACCGGTCTCCCACACATTGCAGGCGCCGCCGGCGACTTATTTTTCGCCAGTCGAAGGCGTCCAGCCGGCGCCCGTCGAGTTGGTCAGGGAAGTGACGAACCAGAATCGCTCGAAACTCCCCAAAGGCTGACCAACGCCGGGGCGCCCCGCGCGGATCTACGGGGCATGGCCGTTGCCCTGGAAATGAGCCTTGAGCCTGCGCACCAGGCGGCGCTCGGTGTCCACGGCCGGTTCACGCGGCCGGGTCAACTCTCCTGCCCCGGTTGGACCCACCCGCCGAGACCATTTCGCCAGGAGCGAAACGACCGACTCCATGTCACGGATGGTCGGAGGGTCCCGTTGCACTCGAGAATCCGGTGCCGCCGTCATATTGTTGCCTAAGACTCTGGGTTTCTTTGGAGAGCAGTTCTGTGACACGGTGTTTGACCAGGAAGACCTGGCCAATGGTGATGCCCAACTTGGTGGCGACCTCTGTGCTGGACAGATCTTTTAGCACGTACCAGTCGAAGATTTGAAAGTGCTTTGGCTTGATCCTGGCCTTGATGTTTTGGATCGCCACCTGGACAAGGTTCCATTCCCACTCTTCATCCCAGTTGGGCGGAGTCAGCGTGGCCGGATCGATGACGTCGTCAATCGGGTCGGTGCCGGAAGTGTCCCGGGGCAGGTGAACGTGCCGTTTGGCGGCCTGCTTGTTTTCCCGCTGTTGGTCAAGAATGCAGAAGCGCGCCGTCTTGGACAAAAAGCCCTTGAAGGTTCCCTTGGAGGGGTCGTAGTTGAAGTTGGGCATCTGGCGGGACACCGCTATAATCGTCTTCGACACAACATCTTGCGCATCGGAGCCGTTCAGCCCGGATCGGATGGCGACCGCGTAGATAAACCTCCAGTAGGTCTGGAAAAAATCGTACCAGCTTTCGTTGTCGTCCCAATTCTTCAACCGGCTCAGGAGGCTTTGCCGGGTCGGCAGGAACTCCTCATCACTGGGATAGTGCTTCGTAATCACTGGTGCTATCGATAGTAAGCCCCAACCGCGGGAAACTTTCAAGAAAAGTGGCGCCATGAGCCGAATGTCAGAAAAGCGCAAGGAAGTCGCAATGTTTTTGAAAGAAACTGACGGCTGCCTCCGTATATATCCCGTGATCTTAGCGGCTCAAGACGAGCCGCCACGCCAAGGGAAAGCAAGGGTGACACCCAGAGGTTCAGCCACGGGCCGGACGCGGTTCGTGGCTGGACGCTTTTAGGATCTCGCGAAACGCCGGCTATTGCGCCGCGCCAACGTTCCCCTCCTGGCGCCGGGCGGCGACATACACCCGCGCCGTCTCGCGAAGCCCACCCACAATCATGTCCACGGTTCGGTCGATGGATCCCTGGTTTTCATGCACCACGTCGAGCGCCTTGTGGCCCATCTCCGTGGCACGCCGTGGGTCGGCAAGCAGTTCAGCCACCGCTGCTTCCAGACCGGCGGCGTCCTGCACCTGGAGGGCAGCGCCCCGTTCCACGAAGGCTTTGGCAATCGCTTCGAAGTTCTGCATGTTCGGCCCGAACACCATTGGCTTGCCGAGCACGCCCGGTTCGATCGGGTTCTGGCCCCCTTCGGCGGTGAGGCTCTTGCCGACGAAGATCACCGACGCCTGCTCGTAAAAGTGTTTCAACTCGCCGGTGCTGTTCACCAGAAGACAATCGACTTCTCCTTCTTTGTATTGCGTCTGTGGCGTGATTTCCTTGCGATAGGCGAAGCGAACCCCCTGGGCGGAAATCTCCCGGCCCGCTTCCTTGCCCCGCTCGAAGTGACGGGGGACGATGACGAGGAACAGCTCGGGGAATCGCTGCCTCAGCCGCAGATACACCGCCGCCAGAGCCCCTTCCTCCCCGGCGTGGGTGCTGCCGCCAACGAGAAGCCGGGCGTTGGGTGGAGCGCCGATTTGCCCCAGCAACCGGCGCACGTCCAACAGCCGGCGCTCGTCGAGTTTGGCGGCGTCGAACTTGAGGTTGCCGACCACGCGAATGGCTTCGGGCCGGCAGCCCAGCTCCTTCAACCGCTCGGCGTCGGCCTCATTCTGGCAGCCGACGCCGGCAAACGACGCGAAGATGGGCCGAAACAACATCCCCCAACGTTTATACCCGCGGAAGGACTTCTCGGAAAGCCGCGCGTTGACCAGGAAGGCAGGGATGCCAATCTCTTCCGCGCGCCAAAGAAAGTTCGGCCAGATTTCGGCCTCGATGAGCACAATGGCCTCCGGATGAATCGCCATGATCGCTCGGTTGACGTAATAGGGCCGGTCAATCGGGTAATAAACCTTCTCGATATGCGAAGGCAGCTTTGCTTGCAGTTCGCCCAGGCCCGTCGAGGTCGTCGTGGAGACGACGACCTTCATGTTGGGCAGGCGCTGTTCGATGACGGCGATGAGCTGGGTGGCAATGTTCACCTCGCCCACGCTGACGGCATGGATCCACGCGACGTGACGGTTAGTGACTGCCTGCCTGAGCTTTGAGCTGTAGCGGCCGAACCGCTGCGCCAGGCCGGTGCGCCAGTTGCCCCGCCGCCACATCTTGACAAAGTAAAATGGGGCGCTCAGCCAGAACGCGATCAAAAACAGGAGATTGTAAATGGCCCTCATCGAGGTTGCCTTCGGCTTGTCGAGTTGGTCAACGATCGCGCACGGTTCCTTCCGTTTCGGAACTCGGTCCGCTCAACGGCGGAAAAAGACCCACCACGCGGCCACCAACATCGGCAGCATGAACGGGACGCTGTATTTGAGCAGATATCCCAGGAAAGTGGGAGTATGAACTTTTTGCTGCTCGGCGATGCTCTTGACCATGAAATTCGGCCCGTTGCCGATGTAGGTGTTCGCGCCGAAGAACACCGCGCCGACGCTGATGGCCACGATGTAATTGTTGAACGCGGCGTTGCCCAGCAGGAATGCCACCTCAATCTCCTCCACCCCCACCTTGCCGGCCGCCAGATGATCCGAGTGATATTTCTGCAACGCTTCGTACGTGTGCCGCACCGGCTCGGCTGCGGAGGCCAGGTCGGCGGCGGGGTTCTGGATCAAGTGTTGCACCGCCGCGATGGTGTCTTGTGAAATGAACGCCCCGAAAATCGCCCTCAGGAAACTGAGGTAGGTGGGCGCGTTGTCCAGGAAGCTGGAGAGCGTCCCGCAGCCCCAGTAGAACAAGCCCGGACCCGGACTTCCCATTCTCGCCGCGTGCGTCTGAAGCCAGTCCAGCGCCGGCATCATCGTGGCGAAGATGCCGGCGAACAGAATCGCGACTTCCTTCAAGGGATGCCACTCGAAGTGGTTCGCCTGGTGGATCGTCCGCTTCGTCGTGAAGTAGGAACCCGCCGCCGCTGCCAGCATCACCGCTTCCCGCAGGAAAGGAGGCTCTTGGAGGAAAAGCACTGCGCCGAGAATGATCCCCAGAAACAACAGGTTCCACAGGCCCTCGAATCGGAACTGGTCCGCCGGCTCAGCAATTCGCTCCCGCACTGGCTTCGGCGCGCGCAGGTAATTGCGCCGGTCGACCGCGTAAAACATCGCCAGCAGGATCCCCAACCCCATGGCCCACATCGGCCAGCAATGCTCCGCCACCCACCAGAACGGAATCCCCTTCAGGTAGCCCAGGAACAATGGCGGATCGCCTATCGGCGTCAGGCACCCGCCGATGTTCGACACGATAAAAATGAAGAACACGACGTGATGGCCCGTCACCCGATACTTGTTCATCCTCAGCCAGGGCCGGATGAGCAGCATCGAAGCGCCGGTCGTGCCGAGCACGTTCGCAATGACCCCTCCGACGCCCAGAAACACCACGTTCTCCAACGGCGTCGCCTCGCCTTTCACCGTGATGTGAATCCCTCCCGAGACGACGAACAGCGAGCCGATCAGCGCGATGAAGCTGACGTACTCGTGGGCCGTGTGCCCGACGGTCTGCCCTGCCTCTTTCGGGAGCACCGCTACGTAATAGATGAGTGTCGCCGCCCCCAGTCCGAACGCCACTTTCGGGTAATGTCGGGCCCACCAGCCTGGGAAAAACAGCGGCCCCAGCGCGATGACCGCCAGCAGCGCGCCGAACGGGGTCATCATCCATGGGTTGACTTCGTAGCCCATCGCGCGCGGAGGCTAATGATCTCCGTGGACTGGCCGCAATCAGAAACAACGTTCCACGTTTCGGCTTGCGAAGCGGGAGGCAATTTGTTACTCATCCGTTACGTTCTCCTGGCCCGTTACTACATGACGCCATGTTGATTAAACGCTTTGGAGTGCTGAGCAGGACGCGCAAGCCGAGCAACAACAACAGCAAGGAAGTCAAGAAATTAGGAACCTGATGCTTATGCGAACGAACGCTGTCCCCGGACTTTTGGACCGGAACCCAATTCACGCCACACGCATTGCAACGCGAAGCCTCATGTTGCCCGTTCTATGCCCAGTGATTGACAACGCTTCCGACGCGCCTTCCGTAGCCTGCGCGAGCGGGCGATTGTGCCAGGCGGTTTACTTCTTGCTCGGCCTCAGCCTGGCGACGCTCGCACCAGCCCAACCGGCGAATGACACCTTCGACAACGCCTCGACTGTGACCGGCCCAACTGGTTCGGCGACTGGCTCAACCCTGGGTGCGACCAAAGAGCCCGGCGAACCGGACCATGCTGGTAACTTTGGCGGCGCTTCAATCTGGTTTTCCTGGCAGGCGCCAACGAACGGCACCGCTACATTCAGCACGATCGGAAGCGACTTCGACACACTTCTCGCGGTGTATAGAGGCACGTCCGTGTCAGGTTTGTCTCTCGTGGCGGGCAATGACGACAGCGGATTCGGCCTTTTGCAGAGCACGGTCCAGTTCGCAGCGAGAGCAGGCACGACCTACAAGCTGGCCGTCGATGGATACGATGGCGAAGAAGGCAGCGTCGTTCTGTCCTGGGACCTGGGGCCTCCCAACCTGGAGATTCTCTGCACGGGGCCGCTCACGAATATCACCGTGGGTCCGGATGGCACCTTTCAAGTGTATCATGCCAGCTTCGAAAATGGGCAACTCTACCCCCCGCTCACCGCGCCGGCCGACTCAGGCTTCTTCGTGCGCCAGAGCGATGGGACAGTGACCGGTCTGAACTTGTCGAACCGGGCCTCGGCGGCACGCGCCACCCTCTCGCGGGGCTTTCATCCGATCTCCCAGTCTCTGAGTCAAGACGGACTGCAGGCGACCATGGTCATGGACAACCGGAACGACGGCACGCCCAGCCGATTCCAAGTGACCCAGGTAACCCGCTACCGCCCTGGCGATGAATATTTCGTCGTCGAAAACACCGTGCTGAATCAAGGCGGATCGCCATTCACGGCGGACTTTTTTGCCGCTGGCGACTTGTACCTGGCGGACAGCGACAAGGGTTTTGGATTTCAGAATCCCAATTCCGCCACCGTCGGTGGCATTGACTCCAACGGGGTTTATCACATTTTTGTCCAGGGCAAGCCGGGAAACCCGGCTCCTGTCTTGTTCCAGGAGGATCATTACCTGACGATATGGCAAGTCATCGGCACTCCCGAACGGCATTTTGCGAATACCATTCGCACCGACTACATCGACAATGCGGCCGGTTTGGAATGGCCGAACGTGACGCTCGCGCCGGGGGGCTCGGTCAAGATTGCGTATTGCTGGGCGTTTGGCGCGCTTTCCGACCTGGCGGTGTCATTGACGGCGTCGCCCGGATCGCCTGACGATATCACCGAGTTGACCTACCAGGCCGCGGTGACCAACATCGGCGCCAGTGCGGTCACGAGCGTCGCGCTCACTGATACATTGCCCAGCGGGGTCAGTTTCCTCTCGGCCTCAAGCTCCGGCGGCAGTTGCGCGAACCAGAGCGGAACAATCACCTGCAACCTCGGCACCCTTGCGCCGGGCCAATTCACCCTTGTCACGATCCGCGTGCAGCCCACCGTGGCGGGCATGATCACGAACGTCGTGGCCGTCAGCGGCAACCAGGCCGATATCGACCTCTCCAATAACACGGCTGCCACCCAAGTGACTGCCCTCGGTGATGCGGCGCCCGTTCTCTCCATCCGGGCTGCGGGTCCCAATGTTGTGCTTAGGTGGCAGGCAATCTGCGCGAGCTGCGTGCTGGAGCAAATTGATCATCTCAACCTGCCGATCATTTGGATGCCAGTGGGAGCGCCAGTGATGACCTCCAATGGCACGAACCAAGTCACCCTCCCTCGCGGAACGAACAACCGCTTTTTCAGACTCGGTCCTGGCTTATAGCACTACCCGGACGTGGCAGGAATTTCCCGTTGACGGCCAATTTGATTTGTGGAAAATCCCGTCACAGTCCATGCCGATAAGCCATGGGGAACGTTACGCACATTCTTCAATCCGTTGGCAAAGGCAATTCCGACGCCAAGGACCAGTTGATGTCGCTCGTTTACGATGAACTTCACCTCCTCGCCGTGCATAAGATGGCTGTCGAATCTGCAGGCCACACGTTGCAGCCCACCGCGCTGGTGCATGAAGCCTGGCTGCGGTTGGGAGGCGACAAGCTCCCAAACTTTGAAAACCGCGCCCATTTTTTTGGCGCTGCGGCGGAAGCCATGCGGCGCATTCTCATCGAACACGCACGCCGCAAAGACGCCGAGAAGCGCGGGGCGGGCGCCGAGCGCGTCGATCTGGATGACGTGGACGTGGCCGCAAAAGCCGATGCGACCACCCTGTTGCTCCTTAACGAGTCGCTTGAGAAACTTGCCCGGGAAGACCCGGCGCCTGCCGAGTTGGTCAAGCTTCGCTTCTTCGCCGGACTGACTGTTGAGGAGGCCGCTCAGGCAATGGACATCTCGGTGCGCACGGCCAAGCGCTACTGGACCTTCGCCCGTGCCTGGCTTTATCACGAACTGCGCCGCGAAACGGCGCGCTGAACCGCGCTCGAAAAAACGCGCTTGTCATGGCCCTTTTGTGCCGGCCATTGCGCATGTTCAAATGAAGCTCCGGTCTTGGAGCCTTGCGTATGGACCACAATTACAAGCCCCTGCGAGCCGTGTTCAACGAGGCGGTGGAGATCGAGAATCCCGCTGAGCGCGCCGCGTATCTGGACCGGGCTTGCGGTCAAGACGCCGTTCTCAGGAGAAAGCTCGACGACTTGCTCCGTGCGCACGAAGAGGCCGGAGGCTTCCTTGGCGAGCCGGAAGGCGGAGCCGCCACGCCGCCCATCACCGAAAAGGCTGGCGACAGGATTGGACGCTACAAACTGATCGAAAAGATTGGCGAAGGCGGCTGCGGGATCGTGTACCTGGCGGAGCAGGAGGAGCCGCTGCGCCGTCGCGTCGCGCTCAAAGTCATCAGGCTGGGCATGGACACCCGGTCGGTCATCGCCCGTTTCGAGGCGGAACGACAGGCGTTGGCGTTGATGGACCATCCCAACATCGCCAGGGTGTTCGATGCCGGCGCCACCGACGGCGGCCGGCCTTACTTCGTCATGGAACTGGTGCGGGGCGTCCGCATCACGGAGTACTGCGACGAGAATGCCCTGTCCGCGCCGGAGAGGCTTGCGCTGTTCGTCCAGGTCTGCCAGGCCATCCAGCACGCCCACCAAAAAGGGATCATCCACCGCGACATTAAGCCCTCCAACATCCTCGTCACCGTCAACGACGGCGTGGCGGTGCCCAAGGTCATTGACTTCGGCATCGCCAAGGCCACGGAGCAAAAACTCACGGAGAAAACGGTCCGAACGCTGTTCCTCGAGTTTCTCGGCACGCCGGCCTACATGAGCCCCGAACAGGCGGCCATGACGAGCCTGGACATCGACACCCGCAGCGACATCTACAGCCTGGGGGTGCTCCTATACGAATTGCTGGCAGGCCAGCCTCCCTTCGACGGACCGAAACTGCTTCAGGCCGGCTTCGACGCCATGCGCCGCACCATCGCCGAGGCGGAGCCTGCGCGGCCGTCAACGCGCCTGCGCCAGATGACCTTCGCCGAGCGGACCACCACGGCGCAGCGTCGGCGCACCGAGCCGCCCAAACTCATCAAACT
>DASTLJ010000464.1:0-8408 GCA_035715125.1 Verrucomicrobiia bacterium | reverse complement strand
CATCCCACCGGCTAAAGCCGGGACTCCATACACCGCGCACGGAGTCCCGGCTTCAGCCGGTCAATCGCACGACAACCCGGAGTGATCGAAATCACCAACGGTTAGCCCCTCAAGGTCATCCCACCGGCTAAAGCCGGGACTCCATACACCGCGCACGGAGTCCCGGCTTCAGCCGGTCAATCGCACGACAACCCGGAGTGATCGAAATCATCAACGGTTAGCCCCTCAAGGTCATCCCACCGGCTAAAGCCGGGACTCCATACTTGTTTCGCGGCGTGGCGGTCTTTACTTTGCCAGCCATGTCCCAGCCGTGCTACGTGTGGCGTCAGTTCACGCCCAAACAGCGCGATGAAGTTCTGGCATGGCGCAAGGAGAATCATCGTCCCTGGCACAGCCCGCCGCATCGGCCCAACTTCGGACACCTCAACTTCCACATCTCCGCCGCTTGTTACGAGCACGCTCCGCACATCGGCCGGTCGCCACAGCGCATGGACTCGTTCAGCGCGACCTTGCTCGAAGTGTTCGCCCAGTACGCGACTTGCACACACTCTTGGTGCGTGTTGCCGAACCATTACCATGTCCTCCTCGAGACACCGAACGTGCTCCGGCTGCTCTACGAATTGGGGCGATTCCACGGCCGCACCTCGCATGCCTGGAATGGCGAGGACACTGCGCGCGGACGGCAGGTTTTCCATCGCGCAACCGAGCGGGCGATGCGCTCGGAACGGCATTTCTGGGCGACGCTCAATTACGTCCATCACAACCCTGTGCATCACGGTTATGTGAAACTGTGGACGGATTGGCCGTGGAGCAGCGCTCCTGAATACCTGGAGCAGATGGGCCGGGCGGAGGCCGAACGCGTGTGGCGGGATCATCCGCTGAGGCGCTACGGTGAGAAATGGGACCCTCCAGGACTGTAATCGGGGGTAGGGAGTCCCGGCTTGATCCGGCAAGACGCACGACAACTCCCTGCGTTGGAAACAATCCCGCACTCGTGCATATTCCAACGCTCCACCGGCTAAAGCCGGGACTCCATACACCGCGCACGGAGTCCCGGCTTCAGCCGGCCAATCGTACGACAACCCGGAGTGATCGAAATCACCAACGGTTAGCCCCTCAAGGTCATCCCACCGGCTAAAGCCGGCACTCCATACATTGGCGAACCCGATTGATTGACCTATGCGGCCGGCGCCGTCAAACTCCCACGCGCTGATTGCATGAATCGCATCCTATTTTTCACCTGTACGTGTGCGGCGAGTCTGCTTTCCGCGGCGCTGGAATCTCCGGCGGCGGACAAGATTGAGTTCACCCGGGACATCCAGCCAATGCTCGAGTCGACCTGCGTGAGTTGCCACAAGCCCGGCAAGGCCGAGGGTGGTCTCACGCTAATGACCCGCGCCGAGGCGCTCAAGGGCGGCGACAATGGCGCGGCCATCATCGCCGGCAAACCGGCCGACAGCCGGCTCTACAAACTTACCGTCCTGCCCAAAAACCACGATGACATCATGCCCCCCAAGGGCGACCCGCTGACAAAGCGGCAGACCGAGGCGCTCCGGCTCTGGATCGAACAAGGCGCGGAATGGCCGGAGGGCCTCACGCTCAAGCAACGCCCGCGCGTGAAATTTCGAGAGGACATCCAACCGTTGCTGGAATTGAACTGCGTGGCCTGTCATCGCGAGGGCTACTCCAGAGGCGGTTTGCGGCTGGACGAGCGCGAACTGGCCTTCAAGGGCGGCGAGAGCGGACCCGGGATCGTGCCATTCCAGCCCAAGCAGAGTCCGATCTACACCTCGACGACGCTGCCCCCCGATCACGACGCCCTGATGCCCCCGGCCAAGAAAGGCGGGCCGTTGCCGAAGGAGAAAATCGAATTGCTCGCCAGTTGGATCGAGCAGGGCGGCTCCTGGCCGGATGGAGTCTCACTTTCCCCCAAGAAGCCCGAGGAAGTCGCCGTGGATGAGCCGACGGTTGTCTCCAACATTTACAAGAAAATCATGGCGAACCTGCGCGTCACGAGGCAGGCGGAGATGATACTCTACACGAACACCATCCCCGGCACGACCGTGACCTACTCGATGACGCCGATCCCCGGTGGCGAGTTCCAAATTGGCAGCCCCGAGGGCGAGAAGGGCCGCAAGCCCGATGAAGCTCCGCGCGTCAAGTTGACGATTGCCCCATTCTGGATGGGCCAGTGCGAGGTGACCTGGAACGAATACGAGCTGTTCAATTTCCCCGAGCAGGAGATTGCCATGACGATCGAGACGAACAGCCCCTATCTCGACAAGGTCTCCGACGCCGTCAGTCGGCCGACGAAACCTTATGTCGAGATGAGCTTCGGCATGGGCAAGGTCGACACCCCCGCGATCTCCATGACACAACACGCCGCCAACAAGTATTGCGAGTGGCTCAGCGCCAAGACAGGGCACTATTACCGCCTCCCGACCGAGGCCGAATGGGAATACGCCGCCCGAGCCGGGACGACCACGGCTTACTTTTTTGGTGATGATCCGTTCCAGCTCCCGCCCGGGATGAGCACGCCCGCAATCGTCCGCGAATTCACCGGCACCGTCGAATGCCGTAGCGGCGGCGGCGGCTCGTGGGTTCCAGTGAAAGTTGGACAGGGGCTGAACGCAGGAGACAAACTTCGCACAGGCCCGAAGAGCACCGCGCTGCTGGATGTGGCCTACCGTGCTCCCTTGCGGCTGCGAGAGAAGGCCACTCTCGACATCCGTCCTGCCGACTACATTGGCCAATTCGCCTGGTGGGACCGCAACAGCGATTTCAAATATCAGAAAGTTGGCCGCAAGAAACCGAATCCATGGGGCTTGTACGACATCTACGGCAACGTCATCGAGTGGTGTCTCGACCAGTATGACGAACAGGGCTACGCCAAGCTCGAGTCGGCCGGGGGCTGGATTAAGTCGACCACGCCTTACCCGCATGTCGCGCGCGGCGGCCGTTGGGAGGACGAGGAAGTGTCCATGCTGCGCAGCGCCGCCCGGCGGGCCTCGGAGCCGGCCTGGAAGCAGCAGGACCCGCAACTCCCGAAGAGCAAGTGGTATCACACGGACGCGCAATGGCTGGGCTTCCGCATCGTGCGCCCACTGGCGGTGCCGCCACCGGAGGAATTGCTGAAGGTATGGAACAACGGCGTGGAGCGGGAGTAAGGGCGCAACGCGGTTTCTTGCAATGCGGACTCGACCTCTCATTAGCACCCGGCTTCAGCCGGTGTGAGGCGCGAGGTAGGGACATCGCGCTGCGATGTCCCCGCCCGCGCAGAGCGGGCGGAAGGACCGGGCACGACGGCAACGAATCGCTCGGTTGCACAATGTCGCCCGATTGCGCCGCTGTGACGCGGCGCGGACGGCGCAGCGCGCCGTCCCTACCTTGTTCGGCGACTCACATGAAACTGATTTGCGCCTCGGGAGTCGGCAAGCGCGACGCGCGGCTTGCGTTCCCGGCGTTCGCCGGGCTAACTTCGCGTCGACCAACATAGCGGCTCGGGCAGGCACGATGAAGAGACCACTCCATTTTGGCACCCTCGTTGCGCTCCTGGCGCTGGCCCTGGGCGCCGCGGGGGATCGCGTCCGGTTTACCGGCGGCACGTTCCGCACCGCGCGCGAGGCCCAGGACGAGACCACGGACGAGGCCGGTCGCACCCCTACCTGGACCAACGACCCGGTCTTCAAGCGGGACGTGTTCACCTTCACCCGCGTCGAGTATATGGTCGACAGCACGTACGGTTACGGCCACAGCGGCCCGATGCGCTGGTCCATCGACTTCCCGGACAGTGACCTCAACTTTTCCTGGCGCCTGCAACAAGTCACCTCGCTGAAGGTGGACCCCGACGGACGCGTGCTGAAACTGACCGACAAGGAGTTGTTCGATCATCCGTTCCTCTACATCGTCGAGCCGGGACGGCTCCGGTTCAGGGAGGAGGAACTGCCCATCCTGCGCCGCTACCTGCTCAACGGCGGCTTTCTCATGTTCGACGACTTCTGGGGCGACATCGAATGGGGCAACTTCGCGACGGAAATGAAACGGCTGTTCGCGGATCGCCCCATCGAAGATCTGCCGCTCGAACATCCTATTTTCCACTCGGTCGTCGATCTCCAGGAGAAGCCTCAATTGCCGGGAATCAACTGGCTAAAATATTACCTCAGCCGTGGCACCACTTACGAATTCAAGGAGCCCGGCTCCGAGACAGTGCACTACCGGGCCATCTTCGACGACAAGCGCCGCATGATGGTGATGATTTGCCACAACACCGACCTGGGCGACGGCTGGGAGCGCGAAGGCCAGAACGAGGATTACTTCCATATTTTCTCCGAGAAGAAGGCGTACCCAATGGGAATCAACATCCTCGTCTACGCGATGACACACTGAGGCGTGAGTATGTTCCGCGGAAAGTCCCTCCCATGTCCTCCGCCGCTTCCCGGTGCCGCCTCTATGCCGAAGCGCTCGCGGAAAATCACGCTCGTCATCCTAGCCCTGCTCGCGCTGGTCGCCGTCGAGGCGGCGATCGTCGTCTTCTTCATCTCAAGGGTTGCACGCCGGCCGGACTCTTCTCAATCTCGTCCCCAGCCCGTGCGCACCGGCGGACATTCCAGTCCGGCGCCCGCGCAATCCGGCCGATACACTTCTGCGCCGAAATCCGCGCCCAAGCCGGCGCCCAAACCCTCCGGCCCCCGGGCCGCGGCGCCGCAGTTCTCCATGCCCGGGGGAGTCTTCACCAACCAGTTGGCCGCCGAGCTGAAGGCCGCCGCATCCACTGCGGTCATCCGCTACACACTTGACGGCTCGGAGCCGGTGGAATCTTCGCCAGTTTATTCCCAGCCCATCGCTCTGGCGCAGACCACGCTCGTGCGCGCCCGCGCCTTTGAAGCCGCGCTGGCGCCCAGTTCCACCGTAAGCGCCACTTTTACCAAACTCGACCCCAGTGTCCTCGAATTTTCCTCCAATCTGCCGCTGGTGATTGTCAACTCCTACAACCGATACATCGGCCCCAGCGGTTTCATTCCCGCTTCCATGCGCTTTATCGGCCTTTCTGGCGACCGCGCAACGCTCAGCGGCCCTGCCGACTTCGACGGCCGTGGCGACCTCAAGCGCCGCGGCTTCACCTCGCTGCGCCTGCCCAAGCCATCCATGACTTTCAAGGCGCGCACCGACGATGGCGAAAAGCTCAAGTTCTCCCCGTTCGGCCTCCCGGCTGAATCCGACTGGGTCCTTTACGCTCCTTACCAGGACAAGACGCTCATCCGCGACGTGCTCGCGTTCGAACTGAGCAACCAGATGGGACGCTACGCGCCCCGCACGCGATTCGTCGAAGTCTTCCTGGCCCGCGGCAGCGCCCCGCTCACCAGGAATGACAATCTCGGCGTCTACGTGCTCATCGAAAAAATCAAGCGCGGCAAGGACCGCGTGAACATCGCCAAACTCGGCTCCGAGGACAACGCCGAGCCCGAAATCTCCGGCGGCTACATCTTCAAGCGCGACCACGGCTCGATGTCCGGCATGGGCCGCGGCTGGGGCTTTTCGCAACCCCGCGCGACCGACGACGGTGTCGGCTTCAAGACGCCTCGCGACCTGCGCCTGTTTTTCGTCGACCCCGCCGAGGACGAACTCACCGCCGCCCAGCGCAATTGGCTGGCCCGCTACGTCACCCGCTTCGAGGACGTTCTTCACGGGTCGAACTTCGCAAGTCCCACCGAAGGTTACGCCAAGTACCTCGACGTGGACTCGTTCATCGATCACTTCTGGTTGGTCGAAATGTCCAAGAACATCGACGCCTTCCGCTACAGCGCCTACCTCCACAAGCCGCGTAACGGCAAAATCACCCTCGGCCCCTGTTGGGACTGGAACCTCAGCTTCGGCAACGCGGACTATCACGGCGCCGAAGAAACCCAGGGATGGTACTACCCGTACCTGCGAGACATCGAAATTTGCTGGGTGAACCGCTTGCGGGACGACCCCGAATTCGTCCAGCGTCAAATCGATCGCTGGACTGAATTGCGACGCGACCTCTTCGCCCCCGAACGGATTCTGCGCCGCGTCGACGAACTGGCCGCGCAGCTTCAGGAAGCCCAGGTCCGCAACTTCAAACGCTGGCCCATTCTCAACCGTTACGTCCAGCCCAACCCGAACACTTACGGCAGCTACCAGGGAGAAGTAAAAGCCATGAAGCAGTGGATTCAGGGCCGCATCGCCTGGCTGGATCGCCAGTGCCTTTCCGCCCCTGCTCTCTCCGCCAAGGCCGGCGCGGTTCCCGCCGGCACCTCGCTCACGCTCAATGCCTCCTCCGGAAAAATCTACTACACCCTCGACGGCACGGACCCCCGTGCCCGCGGAGGTGCGCCGACCAAGACCGCCCGCGAATACACAGCGCCCGTGTCCCTCGACCGCGAGCTGCAACTCATCGCCCGCGTCCGACGCGGCGACAACTGGAGCGGCCCCACCACTGCCCACTTCACCCTCGAGAAGTCTGGTTCGCGGCGGTAGCCCGCGCCAAAGTAGGGCAGGCGTCTCGCCTGCCCGGCCGCGAAGCGGCCAAACGAGAACGCGCCTACGGCGCTGGGCAGGCGAGACGCCTGCCCTACGTTCTCCATTGATCCCCAGGGCCGCTGCCGGAATACTCCGCGCCAAACCAAAAAGACCATGATGAAAAGAAAACGATCCATGCTGTTGCGTTTGGGACTGGGACTGTGGCTCGTGAGCGCCGGGCCGGGGATTCACGCGGATGAAGGCATGTGGCTCTTCAACGATCCGCCGAAGAAGCTCCTCAAACAACGCTACGGCTTCGACGTGACGGATGCCTGGATGGAACACGTGCAGAAGTCCTCCGTGCGGTTCAACAGCGGCGGGTCGGGCGAAGTGGTGTCCGAAGATGGCCTGATCATGTCGAACCATCATGTCGGCGCCGACGCGCTGCAAAAGCTGAGCGACAAGGATCACGATTATCTCAAAAACGGTTTCCACGCGCGCACACTCGCCGAGGAGAAGCAGGCCAAGGACCTCGAACTGAACATCCTGATGAGCATCGAGGACGTGACCGCGCGCGTGAACGCGGCGGTAAAGCCGGGTTTGTCCGACGAGGCGGCATTCAAAGCGCGGAGGGCGGTCATCGCCGGGATTGAAAAGGAGTCCCAGGACAAGACCGGCTTGCGCAGCGACGTCGTCACGCTCTACCAGGGCGGGCTCTATCATCTTTATCGCTTCAAGCGATACACCGACGTGCGGCTCGTGTTCGCGCCAGAGCAGCAGATCGCCTTTTACGGCGGCGACCCGGACAACTTCGAGTATCCGCGCTTCGACCTGGACATCAGTTTTTTTCGCGCCTACGAGAACGGGAAGCCGGCGAAGTTTCAGCATTACCTCAAATGGGGGCGGGGCACGGCGGAGAATGATTTGGTGTTCGTGTCGGGCCATCCCGGGCGCACGAGCCGCCTGCTCACGATGGATGAATTGGTCTACGTGCGCGATTATCGCCTGCCCAAGACCTTGGGCCGCCTGCACCGCCTCGAGGTCCTGCTCACCGCCTACAGCGGGCGCAGCCAGGAAAACGCCCGGCGCGCCAAGGACGAGCTGTTCGGCGTGCAGAACAGCCGCAAAGCCAACCAGGGCCGGATCGAGGGCTTGCTCGACCCCGCGGTCATGGCGACGAAGGCCGCGAACGAGAAGAAACTCCGCGACGCGGTGGCGGCGAGCGCTGAGTTCGAGCAGGCCCGCGACGCGTGGGACCGCATCGCGGCGGCGCAGAAGGTGATCGCCGACAATGCCCGCGTGTTCAATCTGATCGAAGCCGGCACCGCGTTCAACAGCGACTTGTTCGGCATCGCCCGCACTTTGTTGCGCGCGGCCGAGGAGCGGCCTAAGCCCAACGGCGAGCGGCTGCGCGAGTTTTCGGACTCGGGCCGGGAATCCCTCGAGCTTCAACTTTTTTCCGACAAACCCATCTACAATGACCTCGAGGAATTGCAGCTCGCCGATTCGCTCACCTATCTTGCCGAGGAGCTGGGCGTGACGAACTCTTTGGCGCAACAGATCCTCGCGGGCAAATCGCCCCGAGATCGGGCGGCGCAGCTCATCAACGGCACCAAGGTCCACGACGTGGCCTTTCGCAAAAGACTCTACGAAGGTGGCGCCGCGGCGGTGACCGCGGCGCGCGATCCGATGATCGAACTGGCGCGGACGATCGATGGCGAAGCGCGGGCGCTGCGCAAAATCATGGAGACCCAGGGGGAAGCCAAGCAGCAGGCGCACGCCAAAATCGCCAAGGCCCGCTTCGCGCTGGAAGGGACGAGCAATTACCCCGACGCAACGTTCACGCTCCGCCTCGCCTACGGCACGGTGAAAGGCTACAAGGAGGGCGGCAAAAACATCCCGGCGCACACGACGTTCGCCGGATTGTA
>DASTLJ010000463.1:0-8568 GCA_035715125.1 Verrucomicrobiia bacterium | reverse complement strand
CGCAGTTGTTCGAGGGCCGCCGTGGCGTCGGCGACTGCGTTCTGCTCCAGCAGCCAGACGACAAGTTGATGCCAGCCCCAAACATAGCTGGCATTGTCTGCAAGCACCGCGCGCATGAGGCGGACGGCTTCTGGAATCTGGCGGCGCCGCACTTCGATCCAGGCGCGCCGCCCGCGCAAGACGTGGAGATCCGATGTGCAAGCAGCGGCGCCATCCTCGCATGCCTGGATGGCCTCGTTGAATCGCTCGGCCATGGCGAGTAACTCCGCTTTCATGTCCCACGCTTCCGTGGAGCGTCCATCCAAGGCCAGTGCGCGCTCGACGGCCTCCAGGCGCGAATCGGGTCGAGTCGACACCCGCGCGAGCATCAGCCACACGCGCAGCTCGCCGGGACGTTCCTGAGTCAGGATTCGGGCGAACCTGGCCGGGCGGTCCGGCTGGCCGGCCTGACCCGCCCAATCGAACAACAACTCCCACGCCCAGTCGAAAGCGGGCGCAAGGCGCAGGGCGCGCTCGACCGCGGCGAAGGCATCTTCCTTCTGCCGTTGCCTCCAATGCAGGTGAGCCTGGCAGGCGTGCAGTTGCGCATCACGCGGCGTGTGGTGCAGCGCCCGCTCATACACACGACGCGAGTCGTCCAGTCGCCCGCGACGTTCCAGAGCCGACGTCAATGTGAGCGTGGCGCGGCCCCACGCCGGGTTCATCTCGAACGCCCGCTCCGCCGCCCTGATTTCATCGTCGGGCCGGCTGCCCCTTTCATGAACCATCGCGAGGTCGAGCCAGGCGCGAGGCAAGTGTGGAAACTTCTCAGTCGCCTGACGGGCAATTTCCAATGCCTCGTCCAGTCGTCCCAGGTGGCCGAGTTGCGAAACGAGTGCGGACCAGGCGTGCCAGAGGTCAGGCCGTTCGCTGTGCGCCAGTCGCAGGATGCGCAGCAGCGCTTCCGGCTCCAGAATCGGGCGGGCGATTTCCAGGTAAGCCAGCAGGCCGTCGCCCGTCACGACCTGGCGAATGAGTTCCCCCTCGATGAACGCGAGGTCGCATTTCCGTTCCGTGTCCGTCTGCGCCAATTCAAGCAGCGCGCTGATGGCTTCACTGTTGTCCACGCTCAAGGCAACCGCGCGCTGGAATTGGGCACGAGCCTCGGAAGCGCGCCCAAAGTGCCGGTGGATGTGCCCGAGGACGGAAAAGCTGTAGGTGTTGCCCGGCTCAATGCGGGCGGCTTCGGTGGCTTCGCGCAATGCATCCTCGCCCCGTTGCAGGAACATCCCGGCCAGTGCCACTTCGCGGCGCGCCCAGGCATCAGATGGTTCAAGCCGGAGCAATTCCTGCGCGGCGGCTTCGACCGCCCCGGGACCGGCGGCGCGGCTCCATTCGACGACCATTCGATGGAGGCCGTAGTGATGAGGAAAACGGGCGCAGGCCTGTTTCAACCCGGCCAGGGCGGTCATCGTGCCTTCCCTGCGGGCCACGGCTCTTGCGATGCCGGCGTGCGTGTCGAGGGCGAGCGGTTCGCGGTCCAGCAATTGGCGCGAGATTTGCAGAACGGCCTCGAAGTCCAGGCGGTTCTCCGCGACGTCCGCGCTGGCGCGCAGCCAGTCGTTCTCCCGCACTTTGCCTCGGGCCGCGTTGAGGAATTTGCCGGCCTCGCCCGATTCGCCCAAACCGGCCACCAGACTGGCGGCACGGAGCGGCAGATAGCCGTCGTCTGGCCGCAGGCGAATAGCCTCCTCCAGGACCTGGCGGGCGCGGGCGGGTTGTTCCATTTCGCGCCATGCCCACGCGAGCGTCAGCGCGGGCTGTTCCGAGCGCGAGCCAAAGCGCGCGAAGCGATCCTGAAAGTGGGTCACAGCCTCCTCGGTTCGGCGCGTGCGGCGGCAGGCAATGAACCAGGCCTGATACAACGGCTCACGAAACCCTTCGATGTTGGCGGCGAAACGGTAGGTCTCCGTGGCCTCCTCGAGTTGACCGTCGTCCCAGAGCAAGTCGGCCAGGGCGCTGATGGCCGAGGCATCCATGGGCCGAAAGCGCATGGCACGACGCAACCAGCGGCGGGCGTCCGCGCGGCAGCGCGCATCGCCCTGCAACGTGCGCGCCAAGGCAATGAACAGGGCGGGGTCTGCTTCTTTCGCGCCGCAAGCGCCTTCGAGAAACCGGAGGCGCTCCTGGCGTGGCGCATCGCGCAGACATCCCAGCCGGCGCAGCAGTCGCGCGGGGTTGTTGGGAAAAAGCTCCAACAGCTTGTCGAGGCAACGCACTTGCTCAGCGTCATTGGCATCGTAGGCGGCGAGGTCGAGCCGCCCTTGCCAGGTCAGCGCGGCGTCGGTGGACTCGCTTTCCATCTGGGCCAGCGCCGCAGCGGCGTCAGCGCGGTTGTGCTTTGAAATCGCCTGCCACATACGGTGATAACCCTCATGGAGCCCGGACTCGGGTAAATCCAGGCTCTGGAGCCGTGCCGTCTCGCTCACGGGAAGGAACACCATTCCGTGCGGACCGAACGCACGGTAGCACTTCAGGAATGTGTCCGCATGCGCTTCGATGACGTAGGGCTGGGCCGGGTCGCGCAACAGCAGCGTGCCACGCGTGCGGTCAAAACCAATCACCGCCATCATGTGCGCGGACGTCGCCTCGACCGTGCTAATGGCGAACGGCACCCCTTGTTCAATGAGCCCGATCGTGCTTTCCCACGTCACGCGGAACTCGCGGACGCACCAGCCGTTCTTTTCCGCCCAATCCCGTTGCTGCCAGTGCGGTGTGCCGTCATAGCACATCGCCTCGGCCAGCTTAAGATGCTCGGACGGCATTCGCCAGTATCGCCCGAGGGCCGCAAGCGTGGCGGGAGCGCAGGTCTTGAAATGCTGGCGCACGAAATAGACGTCCAGTTGTTTGCGTTCGGTGCGCTCCGGCTGGGCGGCAAGCTTCGACGCGAATTGGATGTGAAAATCGTCCTTCAGCAACCCGGCGGATCGCGCCGCGTCCGCCCGCCGGCCCAGATGATAAGCCACACGGGCGCGCTGGGCATCCACCCATTTCCTGAGCGGCTCCTCCAGGAGCGGCGAAAGCAGGACGAACCGTTCCAGTGCCGCCTCCGCTTCCGTCCATCGGCGGTTCTCAGCCAACAGCCCATAGAGCTGAGCTGCAACCGGCCCATTTTGTAAAACCGCTTCCGCTTCCTGCAATAGTTGCGTGCCGTCCTCATCGCGGTCGAGCAATTGGAGCAAGTGCGCCGAGGTCTGGACTCCCGCCCGGTAAAACGGATGCGCGTGCAACGCGCAGGCCGCTCTGGATACCTCCAAGGCCTCCTCCACGCGATCCTGGCATTCGAGCAGATGGGCGCGCTGCAGGCGAATCCACGCCCGGTTCGGATCCATGGATTCGGCTCGGGCGAGAAATGCCTCCGCGTTGGCGAAGTCCCGCAAGTCGGCCAGGGCTCTACCCTTCAATGCCAGCACTTCGGCCAGATGCTCCGCTGAGGCGTCGGGCCTCTCCTGCCAGGTCCGCAGGATTTGCCATAAGACAAACGGCCCGCGACGGCTCATGACTTCGTAGCCGTATTGCGCCAGGGCTTCCGGGTTGCCCGCGTCGCATTTCCACGCCCGCAGACCGAGCCTGGTTGCCAACCGTGGCGCCCCCGCGTTGGCCGCAATCCGGGCTGCCAGGACGCAAGGCCGCACGCCCGCCCATTCCTTCAGCGGTGCGAAACTCTCGGCTCGTCGCAGGGCATCAATCGTCTGCCCACGCTCATACACCTCCATGACGAACCGGATGAATTCGGCGTCGGGTGTTCGCGCCGCTCGCTCATCAGGCTTCATCCCTCCCATAGAACTCAGAAAGGCATGACCATTAACCAGTGCCTCAGCTCCGCCGCTCGCGGATTGCCCCCAGGATGTCCGCCACCACTTCCGCTTTCGGCCTGGCGCCTTGGGGGCCTTTGCCATGGAGCCGCACGCTCACCGCTCCGGCCTCCAGGTCGCGGCCACCGATGACGAGCATGGTGTGGACGCGCACCTGCTCGGCTTCCTGAATCTGTGCATTGATGGGGCTCGAACTGAAGTTCACGAAGCCGGTCGCCTTCTCACGTTCGGGTCTTGTGGCGCTTAGCTGGCGGCTTGACCAGCGGATGGCTGGAGAGCTTTTCGCGGCGGCGCGTCTCGGCAAACAGCTTGTCCAGATCGTGCCCATACTGCGCGGAAAGGGTGTCCTTTGCGCGCCACACTTCCTGAAGCACCAAGTCGCCGGTCGCTTTCGCAGGCCGAATGTCAGTCGTTTTGCTCATGATCGTTGTCCATCAGTTCTTCCGGCGTGCAAATCACCGGAAGGGTGAAGCCGGCGGCATCGGCCAGCCGTCGCAGCCGCGCCTGAAGGGCGGCGTTCGCAATGTGCCGGCAATTCCAACTCAAGAGTATATCCATTTCGTAGACGCTGGCGAGGGCGATGTGCGCGGCATCGCGGTCCGCGGTGGCGGGGAGAAGCCCGGACGCCAGAATCTTTCGCGCCAGTCCCTTCGCTTCGTCGGTCACTTGGAGCAAAGGAACTCCCTGCAAAAGCTCCAATCGGAGCCGAGCCATCGCTTTTTCGCCAAAGGTAATTTCGTCGAGGACCACCTGTGAGGTGAAGATCTCGTGCTTCTCGCGTTGCAAATCCCACCAATCGCGGGTGAGTTGCTGCCGGGCGGCTTGCAGGAGGTCGCGGGCGGGTCGCGCAACCACGTAACTTGGAATCGTGCTCTCGATGTAGATGCGCATCGCCTGAGACTACGCCCGCCGCTCCCGGATCGTCGCCAGAATATCCGCCACCACTTCCGCTTTCGGTTTCGCGCCGAGGTTGCCTTTGCCGTGGAGACGGACGCTTACAGCGCCGGCCTCCATATCACGACCACCGATGACGAGCATCGTGTGAACGCGCGCGGTTTCGGCATCGGCGATCTTCGCTTTGATGGGCGTGGCGGAGAAATCAGCTTCCACACGGACCATGTTGGCGCGGAGTTCCTTCACGATGGGCTTGGCGTAGTCATTCAACGCCGCGTCGTCATTGAGCGTGATGACGCGCACCTGCTCCGGCGCGAGCCAGAGCGGGAAGTTGCCCGCGTAATGTTCGATGAGGAAGCCGATGAACCGCTCGTGCGTGCCGAGCGGGGCGCGGTGGATGCAGAGCGGAGTCTTGTTCGAGTTGTCCTTGTCGCGGTAGGTGAGGCCGAAGCGGGCGGGCACGGCGAAGTCCACCTGGTTGGTCGCCAGCGTAAATTCGCGGCCGATGACGCTCCAGACCTGCACGTCAATCTTCGGGCCGTAGAAGGCCGCTTCGTTTGACACTTCCACGTAGTTGATCTTCGAGTCAATCAACACCTGCCGGACCATGTCTTCGGTCTTCTTCCAAAGCTCCGGTTCGTTGACGTATTTCTTGCCCATGCCCTCCGGCGCGGAGGTGCTGAAGCGCATGACGTATTTCTCGATGCCGAAAATCTTGAAATACTTGAGATACATCTCGTTCACCGCGTTGAACTCGGCGGCGAACTGGTCCTCGGTGCAATAGATGTGCGCGTCGTTCATGTTGAGCGAGCGCACGCGCATGAGGCCGAACAACTCGCCGCTCTGCTCGTAGCGGTAGCAGGTGCCGTATTCGGCCAGGCGCAACGGCAGGTCGCGATAACTGCGCGGCTCCGCCGCAAAAATGCGGTGATGATGCGGGCAGTTCATGGCTTTGAGGTAATACTTTTCAACCGGCGGAAGCCTTTCGAGCAATTGCGTTTCCACCAAATTGAGATACAACCTTCCAAAGGCATGCGCCATCGCGTTGTCCTTCTTGTCTGCGGGAATTGCACTGAGGAACGCCATGGTCCTTTGTCCAAGCGTCGTTGCTTTTTCAAATGTCGACTGGACCTTCTCAAGCGTTTCGAACAAAAACTTATCCTTTTCCTTTTCGAATGGAGTGGACTTTCCAAACAAGATTGCGGCTTCAAGCAAGACCGGATGCGTCTCGCGCAGTTCCATCGGAGGGAACATTGATTCCTCGTAATACGGCAAATGCCCGGAGGTTTTATACATCTTTTCCCTGGCCAGATGCGGCGTGCGGACGCGCACGTAGCCCGCGGCAAATTCGGTTTCCTTGGCCAGCTTCTCCAGTTCCTCGACCAGCACCGTGCCCTTGGGCAGCCACAGCGGCATGCCCGGGCCGACGTATTCGGTGTCAATCACGAACAGACCCATCTCCGCGCCAATCTTGCGATGGTCGCGGCGCTTGGCCTCCTCCAGCATCTTGAAGTACTCGTCGAGCGCGGTCCTGTTCTTGAACGCCGTGCCGTAGATGCGCTGGAGCTGCGGGTTTTTCTCGTCACCCTTGTAGTAGGCGCTGGCCACGCTCGTGAGCTTGAACGCGCCAATGTTCCCGGTGCGCATCACGTGCGGCCCGGCGCACAGGTCGATGAACTCGCCGTTCTTGTAGTAGGAAATCGGCTCGCTTTCGGGAATCTGGTTGATCAGGTCGAGCTTGAACTTGCTCGCGTTGCCCGGCCGCTCAGCCAGTCCGCCGAGCCGTCCGCTCTGCGCCTCGGCGATGGCCTGTTCGCGCGTGACGACGATTTTCTCGAAGACGTTGTTGGCCTTGATCTCCTTCTTCATCTCCGCCTCGATTTTCTCGAAGTCCTCGGGCGCGATGCGGTGCGCAAGCTCCACGTCGTAGTAAAAGCCGTTCTCGACCGGCGGCCCATAAGCGAACTGGGCCTCGGGCCACAGCCGCAGGATAGCCGTGGCCATGACGTGGGCGCACGAATGGCGGAGGCGCTCCAGCTCGGTCATCTTCGCGCGGTCATCGAGCGTCTTGCGCTCGGGGTTCGGTTGCGCGGGCGGTTGATTGGGTTGCTGATTCTCGTCGGGCATAAAACGCTTTAACCACGGATGGACACGGATGAACACGGATAATTCGGCGCGCGGGCTTTGGCCCGCATCAACGCTGCCACGGCGAACGTTCTGGAATCGGCTTGAATCTCGCGCTCCGCTAGCCGCCATCCGTGTTTATCGGTGTGCATCCGTGGTTTCAATCAGGTTTTTGGAAACAAAAACGCCTCGGACTGGTCAGTGCGAGGCGTTGGGCGTTCACGAGTAGGTCGTGAACGCTACAGGGTAGTCGACGTGGCAATCAGCAAAATCACGAAAGCAATATACGACACGAGACGCAGCTCTGGCAAATCCAAACTGTTCCATTGATGGCCAGCGCGATTGCTCTGATGAGTTTTGCCAGCAGAGAGGCCTCACCCGCGCTTGCTTTCCTGATGGCACACCATGTCGATGACCACTGCGGTGGCCAGGATGAGCACGTCGTCCTCACCCTCGGCGATGTCCACGCCGTAGGTGTCGGTCCAGGCGAACCAGCGTTTGCTCACTTGCGCGACCTCCCGGTCATGGCGCGTGAAACTGTATTCGTGATCCAAACAGAACATGTCGCGACCCTCCGCGTCCTGGATTCGAAAGTCGTCGCCCCAGGACCAGAATTTCTGTTTCATCACATAGCGCATCGGCCAAGCAATAACACGCAACACGCATCACGCAACACGCATCACGCAACACGCAACACGCACCACGCACCACGCCTCACCACACTTCGACCGGCCCCTTGGGCACCGGGATCGTTTCGCGCCGCGCCGCGCCCGGTTCCTGCATGAAGCTGGCGACCAGGGGCGGGGGCTGGAAGCGGGGCTTGAGTTCGCCCTGATCATCCAGAAACTGCGCGCGCCAGGCCAGATAGAATTCCAGAATCTGGTGGAAGTGCGCCTTGTCGCGGACGAGCACGACCTGTTTGTTGAACTCGTGCGACGGGCCGAACCGCTTGGCGTACCACGGCGCGACCTTGCGGAACATCCGGCAGCCGTGCTCCTCGCCGAACACTTCGCACATCAGGTCGAGGTGCCGGCACATCACGCGCACGCGCTCGGCGAACGGTTGCTCCGGCGGCAATGCGCCGCTGGCAAGGTAGTCGCGCGTGCGGACAAAAATCCACGGATCATAAAACGCCCCGCGCCCCATGCTGACGCCGGCGCAGCCGGTCTCCTCGAACATCCGCTTCGCCGCCTCGGGCGTGGTCACGTCGCCGTTGCCGATGACAGGGATGGTCTTCACGGCGGCGACCACGGCGCGGATGCCGGCCAGGTTCACCGTGCCGCCGAAGCCCTGTTCGCGCGTGCGTCCGTGGACGAAAATGGCTGCGACGCCCGAGTCCTCGAGCACGCGGGCCAGGTCGGGCGCGGTGAGGTTTCGGTCGTCCCAGCCGAGCCGCATTTTCGCGGTCACGGGGATGCGCAACGCGCCGACCATGCCGCGCACGAGCGCGGCGGTTTTCTCGTGCTCAACCATCATCGAAGCCCCGCCGCCGACCTGGCACACCTTGCGCACGGGACAGCCCATGTTGATGTCGACGGACGCCATGCCGCCTTCCTGGAGCCACACCGCGGCGTCGCGCATCTCCTCGGGCGCCGAGCCAAAGAGTTGCACGGCCAGCGGACGGTCACGCTCATTGGTTTCGATGAGCTTGAACGCCTTGGGATTCTTTTCGAGCAACGAGCGGGCGTTGACGAGG
>DASTLJ010000462.1:0-3080 GCA_035715125.1 Verrucomicrobiia bacterium | reverse complement strand
CAAAAGATGATCGCCACCGACGGAGTCTTCTCGATGGACGGCTTCATCGCCAATCTCCGCGCCGTCTGCGATCTCGCGGACAAACACCACGCGCTGGTGATCGTGGACGACTCGCATGCCGTTGGTTTCCTGGGCCGCACGGGGCGGGGCACGCACGAGCATTGCGGCGTCATGGGCCGGGTGGACGTCCTCACCGGCACGCTCGGCAAGGCGCTGGGCGGCGCCAGCGGTGGCTATACCAGCGGCCGGAAGGAAATCATCGAGTTGCTCCGGCAGCGTTCGCGCCCGTACCTGTTCAGCAACACGCTCGCGCCGTCCATCGCCGGCGCGTCGCTCAAGGTGCTGGGCCTGCTCACCGAATCCACCGACCTGCGTGACCGGCTGGAGGCGAACACGACGTTGTTTCGCGCCGGCATGGCGAAGCTGGGCTTCACGATGCTGCCCGGCACGCACCCGATTTGCCCGGTGATGCTCGGCGATGCCGCGCTGGCGACGCGCTTCGCCGATGCGATGCTGGAACAAGGCGTCTATGTGATCGGCTTCAGCTACCCTGTCGTTCCCAAGGGTAAGGCCCGCATCCGCACGCAGATTTCCGCGGCACACTCGCGGGAGGAATTGGAGAAGGCAATCACCGCCTTCGCGACGGTGAAGATGGAACTCTCGTAATTCCTTTACTCCCGTGAAGTGGACGGATTTACTGCCGGAGAGCACCAATCGGATCGGCGCATGGAAATCAAAATCTTCTGCAACTGTGGCGCGAAGTACAAATTCGACGTGGAGCCGGTGAACGGCCAGATGCCGCGGGTCGTCGTCTGCCCGGTGTGCGGCGCGGATGGCACGGCGCAAGCCAACCAAATCATTCGCCAGAACCAGACTGCCCCCGTGGCAGAGCCTCTGGGAGTGCCCGCGTCACGGCCTCCAACACCCGGCGTGCCGCAAGCGATTCGACTCCCCAGCACCCCGGTTGCAAACCAGGCAGTCGCCGCTCTGCCCCCTGCCCCGCCCGTGATGCGCGCGACTGCGGTGCAGGCGACCGGCGCGCCACCGCCATTGCCACCTGCAACGGGTGCTCCTCCTGCGATTCGAATCGCTACGGCGCCGGGGGGCGCGGCACCCGCGCCGCCGCCGCCACCTCCAGTGGTCAGGGCACAGCCCATTCCATCGGGCACGACTCCACCCCCTCCGCCTCCTCCGCCTGCCGCTGCCCGAGCGTCGTCGTCGCGCTCGGGATTCTGGATGCCAGCGATGCCCACGGTCGCGTCGTCGTCGAAGCAACCTTCCTCGATTATGTTTGACCCACCGCCCGTCGCGGCCAAGTCCGGCGCCGCTGGTCCCATTCCGCCTCCGTCGCAGCCGAAGGCGTGATCGGGCGTTCTCACTGTGGAGAGGAGCGGGATAGGTTAAATCGTTGAATCGTTGAATCGTTGAATCATTGAATCGTTAAATCGTTGAATCGCTCGGGGATGCAACCATGCCGCTCGGTTTAACGATTTAACGATTTAGCGATTTAACGAATTTCACGTAGAAGCCGCCACCTTCGCCAGCCATCCCGGCTGCGCTAATCAGCGACTCATGCGTCACGGCCTCTTCAATCGGTAGTATCTGTTTCCCGTCGTTTCGAAGTCGAAGTATTTGAAATCCGGATCGCTCGGAAACGGCTCCTCGAACGGGTTGATGATTTGGTCAGCCGGAATCTCTGTCCAGCTTGTCGCCGGAAAGGATGTGGCATACTCCAGAGCAAATCCCGTCGCCACTCCCGGCCAGGCGACTCGGATGAACTGCAGCCCGCGGTCATTGAGGATCGAAAGCCTCGTCGGCTCGACGGGCAGCGCGCGATAGTTGTCGAACGTCGCATCGGCCCCAACGCCTGTGGCGCTGCTCACGGAAGTGAGGTCGGCAACCACCAGACCGTTGATGCCGCTGGGGTACATCGAGTCGTCGCCTTCGGTCGTGATCACCGGCGTCTCCACGTTGGGCAGCTCATAAATTCGCCCAATGAAGTGCGTTCCGCGGCCGATGAACACCATCCGGTAATCTTTGCTCAGATCAGGAACGAAGGTCTTCGAGCTGCCGGACAGGTCCGTCGGATCTTCGCCGTCGAGGCGCGAAATCGAGATGTCCGTGTCCGTCACCTGAATGGTGAAGGCGTAGCCGCCGGTCATGAACAGGCCTGGGGTCGTGATGCGAGCAAGAATTCCGACGGCTTGATCGATGGTATTGTTCCAATCCACGAGATCGACCTCGATGTAGAAATCCGTGTGGTTCGTGCCAGAGTAAAGCGCGCCGGCACGGGCCTGGCCGCGGCCTTGGAGCGAGGCAGGGCGGGCCGGCGCGGAGATGCGGTATGTGTTGCCGTCCGGGAAGGTGAAGCTTGCCGCCGGACTGCCGGGGTCGCCCAACGGATCGTAGTGCGTCCAGTCGTCATCATTGTGGTCATTGAAATTGTCCGTTTGGGCCAGACCGAGCGTCGCCGCGCCCAGTCCCAGGAGGGTCAGCAGCAGCGCTGCGGAGGTTCGTTGAACGGCGCGGCCCGACGCGCGCGCAGGGGCAAGGGAAGTCTTCATGGATTGGCGAAGTTTTGGATTGGAGGTTCACAAGGCTCCATACGGCCTCGTGGGTTGTGGTGACGACATCCTTCTCCCAGAAACTCGGGCAAAGGTCGAGCAAATTCCCCTCTCAACGGAGAGCAGGCGGCTATGGAGTGCGGAGGCAAGCGCTGCGCGACTTCGTTTTGGGTTGCCGGTCCTGTTGGAGGGGATAAGCCAAAGCGCCGTCGCCGTTGCGCTCTGCCGGCGCACTCCATAATGGCCGCCTATTACGGCGTTACTGCTTTGCCCTGACCTTTCCTCAACACCGCCAGCCGATCGGCGGGCCCGCCCGGAAACGACTCCTTCGCGCCCTCCGGCCAGAGAACTTGGATAGCCTCTACGCTCGCCACGGCGCCGAGTCCAATGTGCACCGCAGGATCGTTGCTCGTCAGGTAACCGGCCGCCGGTTGCGCCGATGCCCACCAGCGCCGGCCTCCGGCCAGCACCGTCACCTCGGCGCCAATGGCGTCGCGATTACCGTGCGCGGGGTCG
>DASTLJ010000461.1:0-1686 GCA_035715125.1 Verrucomicrobiia bacterium | reverse complement strand
TGTGAGCGCGAGCGTGGACGGAATCGCTACCAGCACGATGCCCGACTCCCGCCAGCCGAGCGTCAGCAGAATTAGAATCGACACGCCGACGACCGCGATGCCCATGTGGAAGAGCAATTCGTTGGATTTCTCGGAGGCGGTTTCGCCGTAGTGCCGCGTGACCGTCAGCAGCACATCGGCGGGAATGAGCGAACCGCGCAGGGTCTCGACCTTTCGCAACACATCCTTCGCGACCGAGATCGCGTTGGCGCCGGACCGTTTGGCGATGGTAAGAGTCACGGCAGGCTGTTCGTCTGCGTTCGCCGAATTCGCTGCGCCACTGCCGAAGAAGACATATTGCGCCGGCTCCTCCGCGCCATCGATAATCTCCGCCACTTCACGCAGGTAAATCGGCCGGCGTCCAAACACCCCCACGACCACGTTACCCACGTCGGCGGCCCGGGTGAGAAACGCGCCGGTCTCGACAACCAATTCCTTATTGTCGCTGGTCAGGCCCCCGGCGGCGAACTGGCGGTTGGCTTGTTGCAACATGGGCACAAGGCCGGCCGGGCTTAAATTGCGCGACGCCAACCGCACCGGGTCAAGCAGCACGCGCACCTGGCGGCGCGCGCCGCCGATAATGGTGGATTCGGCGACCAGCGGCACCTGCTTCACCGCTTCGTCCACCTGCGCGACGAGCCGGCGCAGCGTCAGATGGTCGTAGCGTTCGCTGTGAAACGTGAGCGCCAGGATCGGCACATCGTCGATCGACTTGGGTTTGATGAGCGGAAAGGAAACCCCATGAGGGATGCGGTCAAAATTCGAGCGCAGCTTTTCGGTGAGCTTGACGAGACTGCGTTCGACGTCTTCGCCCACTTTGAAGCGCACAATGACGAGGCTTTCGCCCGGACGCGAAGTCGAGTAGATGTATTCCACGCCTGGAATTTCCCAGAGCAGCTTCTCCATCGGCCGGGTGGCGCGCTCCTCAACCTCCCTCGCGCCGAAGCCAGGCATGGAGACGAGCACGTCCACCAGGGGCACCTTGATTTGCGGCTCCTCCTCGCGCGGGAGCACCAGTACCGCCGCCAGCCCCAACAGCACTGAAGTAACGATAACTAGTGGCGTCAGCTTGGAGTCAATGAAGGTGTTCGCGATGCGTCCGGCGATGCCGAGCGGGGGAGGGCTTGCGTGCAGGGATTGTTTCATGAGACAGAAGCTCCAATTACCACGCTCCAAGCTCCAGAGAAACACCAGGTGCCAAGCCCCAAACGACGAAGCCCAAGCTGGGCAAAAGGTTTTGTTGCTTGGTGTTTGGAGATTTTTCGGAGTGTGGTGCTTGGGATTTGGAGTTTCATTTCGCCTCGATCGGCTGGCCGTCCCGCAGCCGGCTCGCGCCTTCGACGACGACTTGTTCGCCGACAGTGACGCCGGACACCAACTCGACTGCATTGCCGATGCGTTTGCCGGTCTTTACGAGCCGCAACTGCGCATGTCGGTTCTCAGCGACGAACACCAGTTCCATCTGGCCGCGCTGAACGACGGCCGACAAGGGCAAGCGCAGAGCTCTGGTCTCGCCGACTGGAATGGTTACGCGCGCAAACTGTCCGGCGCGCAGACCAGCGTTCGCGGGCAAGTCGAGTTTTACGTTGAACGTGCGGCTGGCGGGGTCGGCCACGGGCGCGATTTCACTGACCACGCCTGCGATAT
>DASTLJ010000460.1:0-6567 GCA_035715125.1 Verrucomicrobiia bacterium | reverse complement strand
GAGCGCCATGGGCCGCGCGCGCGCCGCAAGTTACTGGGAGGACTGCGCGCGGCGGCCAAGCAGGTGTTGAGCAAGCTCGGGTTGCGACGCCATCCGGCGCAGACGAAGAAACGCCGGCCGTTTGTGGCTTCAGACGATTATTGGGAACAGCGCTACCGCGAAGGCGGGAATTCCGGCTGCGGCTCTTACGGGCACTTGGCGGAATACAAAGCGAAAGTCGTTAACGAGTTCATCAGCTCGAACCAGATACAGAGCGTGATCGAATTCGGCTCAGGCGACGGCAATCAGCTCTCGCTGCTTCGCCCACCACGCTACATCGGCCTGGACGTCGCCCCTTCCGCATTGGAGCGACTTCGCAAGCGCTTCGCGGAGGACAACACCAAATCATTTCACCTCTACGGGCCGCAGGTCGATCCGGCCTCGACCGGTCTGCGGGCTGAACTGGGCCTGTCGCTGGACGTGATATACCATCTGGTCGAGGACGCTGTGTTCGAGAAATACATGCGCGACCTGTTTGGCGCCTCGGAGCGCTTCGTGATGATTTATTCCTCCAACGTCCCCAGCAGTGGCACGGCGCCCCACGTTAGGCGCCGTCAGTTCAGCGATTTCATCGAGGGCCAGCTCCCGCAATGGCGGCTCGTCGAACACCTGGAGAACCCGCACCGCACGGAGAGCCGGTCGGACTTTTTCATATACGAGAAACGCCGGTAGCGGCAGGGTGCTCGCGAGGCGCAGCGGTGCCTTGGACGAGCGAAAGCTGGACGGAAATGGGCGAAGCAGGCCGGCGGCGCGTGGAGAGCGAGTTCGACATTAACCGGCTGAACGACGCGCTGGTGGAGCGGATTCGCCCCACGCTGGCCGGGCGCAAAGTGGAGCGTACTCGCCTGGCGTCAGGGGCACATCGTGACAAATCCACCTGAGCGCTGGTGCGTCTGAATAACCGACTGTGGCACGTGGTAGTTTCAGCACGCGTCGAATCGCCCTTGGCCAATGTAGCGCAGGCTGCCCAGCCTGCTGTTTCGCGGGTTGCCAACCCGCGAATCACCCAACCGAATCGACCGTTGGTTGGCAAACACGGCGTTCGCCGACTGGCAGTCGGCGAAACAGCAGACAGGGCTGTCTGCGCTACTCGCAAAGCGTGGCTTGGACGCGGCTGGAACGATCCCATGCGCTGCGGCTGAGCTTCGTTGCAGCCGCGCTCCTTCCAAAAGAGGTTGCTGCGGGTTTAAGGATGGACCTGGCGTAAAGCCCAACTCGACGCAGCGCGTGCCACGTGGAACGCTTTGCCCGCTTCGGTGTCTAATCCATCGGATAGCGCCGGCGCGGGGAGGATTCCCATTGCCTCGCCCGCGGGCCGCGCCTATAACTCGACCCGCTTGTTCAATATGGATGCCGCCGCGAATCGCACGCCGGGGCGAGACTCAATTGCCATCGAGTCGTCCGTTGTGGCGCCTTGCCCGTCCTCCCGCTTTCCCGCTTTCCGGCTTTCGCGTGTTCACGCCCTCTGGCTGGTGTTGTGGCTGGCCCTGCTTGCGGCCGCGCCGGCGCGCGCGAACATCCGCTTCGATATGTTCGTCGGGTACGACGGGATCGTGCCGCAGGGGAGTTGGTTCCCGATCGCGTTCGAGATATTCAATGACGGCGATCCATTTGTCGCGGAACTCGAGGTGACGCCGTACAACTTCAGTTCCGGCCAGACCCGCTCAATGATCATCGAGTTGCCACAGGGCACCACCAAGCGGTTCATCCTCCCGGTCCATAACTCGGCCAGCTACAACCCATCCTGGACCGCCCGCCTTCGCAACGAACGCGGGCGGACGCTCCATGAAGTCCAAAGCCAGCAAATCCGGCGGCTGGGCGAACCCGGCGTGCCCTTGGCGGGCGCCATCACGCGCACTGCGCCGACGCTCCCGGAACTCAAGAACCGCGCAGGCCAGCAGCCGGTCATCGCCCGGCTGCTGCCGGATATTCTACCCGATAATCCCATCGCGCTTGAAGGACTCGACACAATCTATCTCTCCTCGGAACGGCTCGAACTGCTCAAAGCGCCCCAGGTCACCGCCCTCCAGGCCTGGCTGCACACCGGCGGCCATCTGGTCGTCGGCGTCGAACAGGTCAATCATTTCGCCGGCCCGGGCGAGTGGTTGCGCCGGCTGCTGCCCGCCGAAATCACCGGCATCAGCACCAACGTCCCGCACGCCGGCCTCCAGAATTGGCTGACGAACCGTCAGCGCTTCGACGGCCGCGACTTGGCATCCCCTGGGGCGACGCCGCCCGCCGGCCAAAATCGCTCCGCCCGGCGGGTCACGAATCCAGTCGTCGCCGCCACCTCGAATTTCCAGAATCCGTACGCCAATCTGAGGACCGACGGGAAGTTCGAGGACGCCTCGCTCCAGGCCGCCACCGTGAAATTGCGGGACGGCCAGGTGCTCGCCGGCACGGAGACCGAGCCGCTCATCATCATGGCCCGCCGCGGGCGCGGGCAAGTCACTCTGTTGACCTTCGCTCCCGAGCTGGAGCCCTTCCGCTCCTGGAAGAACGGGCCCCACTTCTGGGCGAAATTGACCGACTACCCGCCCGAGTTTCTCGTCGAGAACGCCAACATCCAACCGCACTACGGCGGGCGCAGCCTCGACGGGGTATTCGGGGCGATGGTCGACAGTGATCAAGTCCGTAAGCTGCCGGTTCACTGGCTCTTGTTGCTCCTGGTGCTCTACCTGGCTGTGATCGGGCCGGTGGATCAGTACTGGCTCAAGAAGATCAACAAACAGATGCTGACGTGGATCACTTTCCCGATCTACGTCGCCTTCTTCTCGGCGCTGATTTATTTCATCGGCTACAAACTGCGCGCGGGCGAAAGCGAGTGGAACGAACTTCACGTCATCGACGTCATTCCGCAGGGCGAGGCGGCCGACCTGCGCGGCTGGACCTTCGGCTCCATTTACTCGCCGGTAAACGCCAAATACAACGTCGCCAGCGATCAGCCCTTCGCCACGCTGCGCGGCGAAAGCGCCGGCAACATGGCCGGCCAGGATACCAGCAAGGCCAACGTCGAACAGCGCGGCAATAGCTTTCGTGGCGTCCTGCACGTCCCGGTCTGGACCTCGCAGCTCTTCATCAGCGACTGGTGGGGCCGCAGCGCCACGCCCTTCGCCGTGTCGGTGACCGCCGCCGAAGTCACCATCGACAACCATCTCGACACCCGGCTCGTGAACACCCGCCTGGTCGTGAACGGGGAGATTTACACCCTCGGCGACGTGCCGGCGCGCAAATCGCAGACCTTCCGCCGCAGCGCCGCGCCGAAGGCCAGCCTCAGCTCGTTCGTCAGCCGCTACGGCGACAGTTTCAACTCCGCCCTCGATTCCCGCAGCCATGCGTTCGGCGGCAACACCGAATCGCGCCTTCCCGACAAACCCAACTGCACCGTGGCCGCCTCGTTCGTCACGCAGCTCAACACGCCGAACAACCAATATCAAAATTTCTCCACGCCGCCGGGTTTCGACCTCAACCCGGTCGTCCAGCGCGGAGACGCTGTCGTGCTGGCCTTCGCGTCCGACTATGCGCCCGTGAAGCCCCTCAACCAATTCACCCCCCGCCGGAACAATCGCAGCACGCTTTTTCGAGTCACAGTGCCGGGGGAGGACCGTTAAAGCGTTGAAGCGTTGAAGCGTTGAAGCGTTGAAGCGTTAAACCGTTAAAAAGTTAAACCGTTAAAAAGTTAAAAGGTTACATGTTCCACCATCCTCAGCCTCCCGCGAACACCTCAACGTTTCAACGCATGAACGCTTCAACGCTTCAACGATTTAACGATTTAACGATTTAACGATTTAACGACTTAGCGTTTCAACGCTTCAACGATTTAACGATTTAACTGCACCCGCCATGTCCACCGCCGCCCCACCCATCCCCGCCGTCCAGACGCTCGGCCTCACACGGCTCTACGGCGCGATGACCGCCCTGAGCGCGCTCGACCTCACCGTCAATCAGGGCGACCTCTTCGGGTTCATTGGCTCCAACGGCGCCGGCAAAACCACCACGCTGCGCATTCTCGCCACGTTCCTGGCCCCGAGCTCCGGGCAGGCCATCGTCCTCGGTCACGACGTCGTGCGGGACGCCGACGCCGTCCGCCACGTGATCGGCTATATGCCCGATTTTTTCGGAGTCTACAAAGACATGGAAGTGACCGAGTATCTCGATTTCTTCGGCGCCTGTTACAAAATCCCGACCGCGCAACGGGAAAAGACCGTGAACGACGTCCTCGAACTCGTCGGCCTGTCGGAGAAGAAAGGCGCGCTCATCGGCGCCCTGTCGCGCGGCATGCAACAGCGCCTGGGCCTGGCCCGCGTGCTGATCCACGACCCGAGGGTGTTGCTCCTGGACGAACCGGCCTCCGGTCTCGACCCGCGCGCGCGCATCGAGATGATGGCTATTCTTCAGGAACTTCAGAGGATGGGAAAGACCATCATCATCTCCTCCCACATCCTGAGCGAGCTCCAGACCCTCTGTAATCGCGTCGCCATCATCGAGAAAGGCAAGCTGATCTATGCCGGCCCCGTGCAGGGCGTGCGCGACCAGATGGCCACCGGTCGCGTCGTCTGGGTGCGGGTCTCCAGCGACCAGGACCAGGCCATTGGCCTCCTCAAGGCGCGCTCCGAAGTCACCGACGCCACCGCCGAGGACGGCGCGGTGAAGGTGACCCTCGCCAGCCACGACACCGACCACAGCATCGTGGCCGATGCTCTGGTGCGCGGCGGCGCCCGGCTCGTCGAGTTGCGCGAAGACGAGCTCGGCCTCGAAGAAGTGTTCCTACGCGTCACCCGCGGGGAGACACAGTGAGGCGTTGCGAAAAGCCTTTACCGCCGCCCCGTTTCCGAGGAAAACCGAGCCGCTATGTTGAAGCATGGAAACCTGGTGTTGTGGCTCGTCCTGCTGGGCGTGGCGTTAGCGTTGTTCAAAGTCCTGGCCTCATTGATTGGTTCCGTGTCCGAGAAGCGGATCCATCGCAAGTGCCGCCGCAACCACGGTCGCGTCGTCTCTCGCCGCTCGCACCGGCCTGCTGTTCGGCTCAGCGCAAATGCCCCCAAGGCCAGTGCCCCCTGAAACGGGCCTTGGCTTGAGGAGCAGCGAATTCGAGTTTCAGCCTCGAATTTCGGGCTTCCTTCGGAATTCGGATTTCGGAATTCGGATTTCCCTCCCCACTCCACGGAATTCCTCCATGAACCATATTTTCACCCTTCCCCGCCAGGCGGAGACCGTCCAACATGGGCCGCAAATCGCACCCGATCCATGATCTTCCCCATCGTCGAACGGGAAATACGCACGGCCACGCGGCGGCGGCGCACGCATTGGTCGCGCGTGATCGTGGCGGTGATCGCGTGCGGGACCGCGGCGTGGCTCCTGCTCGACACCGGCATGCGCCTGCCGCCGACACTCGTCGGCGTCACGTTGTTTCGTGCCCTGGCGCAGCTTGGGTTTTATGCCTGCCTGCTGCCGGGCGTGCTGTTGACGGCGGATTCCATCAGCCAGGAGAAAAGGGACGGCACGCTTGGCCTGCTGTTCCTCACGGACTTGAAAGGGAGCGACATCGTCTTCGGGAAGCTGGTGGCCACGTCCGCGCACGCCTTCTACGGGTTGCTGGCGATCCTGCCGGTAATGGCGATTCCGCTCATGGCGGGCGGCGTGACCCCGGGCGAGGTGGCGCGCATGGTGTGGGTGCTAATCAACACGCTCTTCTTTTCGCTGGCGGCCGGGATGCTTGTCTCCGCCTTCAGTCGGTGGGAAAAGAGGGCAATGATCGCGACGGCCATCGTGATTTTTATGGGCACGTTCGGCGTGGAAATTCCCGGTCCGCCGTTCAGCTTCCTGAGTCTCCGGGCCGGGCTGCACGGCGCGTTCGCAGCGCCGTTCGCGGCGAATCCCGCGCTCTTCTACGGCTCGTCCATCTGGATTTTCGTCGTATCCTGGATCTTTCTGGGTTGGGCCTGCTGGCTGGTGCCGCGGCGGGTCGAGGAAAAGATCGAACCGCCCATCGCCAGCGACGAAGCGACCCATCTGTGGCCGAAAGCGGAGGAAATTACGGGTGAAGTCCCCCAGTCCATCGGCATGGAAAAGCTCGGCGAAGGCAATCCCGTCGAGTGGCTGGCAAACCGCGACGGGCAGACCTCGGTCTGGATGTGGCTGGCGATCATCCTCAGCGGTCTGGCGTGGATGATGACGCACCCGTTCCTGAACTCGGGGAAAGGTTCGCCGGAGTTCGCGGTGGCGGCCGGCTTGTTGTTCCACGCGTTCCTGAAGTTCTGGCTGGCCTACGATGCCGCGAGCCGGTTCACGACGGACCGGCAGTGCGGCGCGCTGGAGATGCTGTTGAGCACGCCACTGACGGTCGGCGACATGCTTGGAGGCCAGTTCCGCTCGATGCTCAAACGGTTCCTCAAGCCGTTGCTCTGCGTGCTGGCGCTGGACCTGGCGCTCTTCATGACGGGCTTCGGCGGTTCCGGGGCGACGCCTTCCGCCGGGGCGCTGTTGATGATCCAGTTTGTGGTGGCGGCGACTTTTCTGATCGACGTC
>DASTLJ010000459.1:0-8920 GCA_035715125.1 Verrucomicrobiia bacterium | reverse complement strand
CGATGCCTATTTGGCGCGCGGTGGCGGCGCGGCCTACTTCCATTGGGCGGTCGAGGCGCGCGAGGGCGCGCCCGAATTCGCGAAGCGCATCGGCCTAGCCTCGAATGGCCCAAAGCTCAAATACCGCCACGGCCCGATTGACTTCGTCTTTGCCGAGCACCCGCTGGCCCGCGGATTCACGCCGGCCAGCTTCACGAAGCAAAACTTTATCGACGAGACCTACTGGCAATGGATCGGCAATCCCGCCGACGTGAAGCTCGTTGCCAGTTCCGTCGAGGATGGCCAGCCGCAACCCCAAATCTGGACCCGCGAAGCCGGAAAAGGCCGCGTCTTCGTCGCCATCCCCGGCCATTACAACTGGACCTTCGACGACCCCGTCTTCCGCGTCCTGGCCCTGCGCGGCCTCTGCTGGGCCGCCGGCCAGCCCCCCGACCGCCTGGCCGAACTGGCGACCATCGGCGCGCGCTTGGCGGAAGGGCAGTGAAGCAGTAAGCAGTTGCTCAGTAATCAGTGAGGCAGCAGGTCAGCGACCCGGGGATTCGTCGAGACCGTCCTCACCCACCGACTGGCTGCCGGCATCCACGGCGATGGCGCGGCAGTTCCGCCTTTACAAACCGCATTTTCCTAACGATGCGAGATGATAAGGGTGGCGTGAGGAGAAGTTCGGAAGTAACGAACCGGTTCCCGCCGTCCAATCGAGTCGTGAATAATTGACCAAGACTATTTACGTCGCTACCAATTCTAGCTTATGAAATGTTTAATTGTTGCATTGAGCCATATCGCTCTCGCTGCCGTCAGCCTCTCCGCGGAACCGGAGAACCCGCTGCGCCAGTGGGCCTCGAGTTATCAACGCTTCTCTTCGACGGGGCATCCCTCCATTTCTGTCACCGCCTTTCTAAAGAGTTCCGGCGATAAGCGTGTGCTCGCGTTTAAGCTTACGAACCTTTCCACGAATTCACTGACAATCTCTCCGTTTCAGCTCCCTTGGGGCAATTCTTACTCTATAACGCTTGCTGCATTCGCCACCGACGGACAGTCAGTGCCGAACAGCTATCCAATCGACGACCCGCCGGCGCAAAACCAGATTACGATCGCACCAGCACAATCCCTTGAGGGTGACTATAAACTTTCCAACGCCCTTGATTTCACTCGCGCTCCAAAGGACAAGGATATTGTGGTGATTTGGAATTACCGGTCTCCGCTTAAGAGTCCTCAGCCGACATGTACCGGAGTTGTTGTCATCCCAAAGAGTCCGTGAATAACAAGCCGACGCACAGCCGCGCGCCGCACTGATTCAGTACATTGCCACCTTCGCCTTGTGCAGCTTGCCATCCGGCGGCGGCAATGATTTCACGGCTGTATCGTAGTCCACGATGTAACGCCACCAGTTGTTGTGGAAGCCGTCGGTCGTGCCCGAGTTTTTCGGGAGGTGGTCGAGCCACCATTTCATGAAGTTCAGGTGATGGGGTTTGCCCCAGGTGGCGGCGCTCACGGGCTTCTTCGCGCCAGTCAGGCGCGGGAAATCATGCCAGTCATCCGCGCCGGAGAGCACCACGTTCGTTTGTCCGTAGTCGTAGCCGCCTTTTGCGTTTGGGCCGCCGTGGACGTTGCCGACCTGCGCGTCGTCGGGGAATTTGTCCGCCTGGCGCGTGAAGCGGCTCCAGGCGTTGGTCGCGCCGGCTTCGCCCTTCCAGACGCCTCGGCCGACAGTGAGCGAGAGGATGCCTTCGCAGCGATGGCCGAAGCTATGCAGCGCGTTGTCCTCGCCCACCTCGTAATTGAAGCCCATGACCCAGACCGTGTGGCCGCAGTCGGGGATGTCGTACGGTCGGTAGAACCAAACGTTGTCGGTGGGATAGAAATTCAGGTCGCCCGGGATCTTCATCGCGTATTCGTCCGTGCCGAAGTAGGGCGCGCCCCAAATCCAGATGTCGCGGATGCCCTCTCGTTGCACGCGCTCGACGAGATTCAGCTCCGTGAAAATGGCCGCGTAACTGACGCTGTCCGGCTGATGGGCGGTCTTCTTGTTTTTCCACATCGCCAAAAAGCTCTCTTCGTCGTAGCGGAACGAGTCGCGCTTTTGGGGGAAGGCGTTCACGTCGATCCACTCGACCAGTTCGTAGTGCGCAAAGCCGCCGCTGGCTTCGCGGATGTAGCGCATCAGGTTCGTGGTCATCGGGCGCGGGTCGTTCCACTTGAAGTGCTGGCGAAGGCGCACGCCGCCGTGGTTGGTGAGCACGGGATCGAAGTTCAACACGAGCAGCTTGAGGGTGCAGACGTTCGTGTCGCGCTGAACTGCCGGCGCGGCCAAAAGCCTCAACGGGCCGACGAGCGCGAAAGCCGTTGCGGTGACGAGTGCAAGGAAATTGGAGGGGTTCACGCACCGAGCATCCTGAATTTCCTTGGCCTTCGGCAAGTCAGTTAGGCTACAAATCCAGCAATTCGACCCTGTATGAGCACGAAACTACGATACTTTCTGGCAATCCTTTTTCCGGTTTGTGCCACGACGCTCGCCGCGGCGCCCTCTGACCCCACGCCGCCGCCGGCTGATCTCGTGAAGTTCACCAACGGCCTTTCGCCCGAGGCCGCCGCCAAAGAGATGACGCTGCCTCCGGGATTCAAGGCCACGCTCTTCGCCGGCGAACCGGACGTGGTGCAGCCCATTGCCTTTTGCATCGACGACCGCGGGCGGCTCTGGGTGGTCGAGGGGATGGATTACCCCAAACGCCGGCCCGAGGGCGAAGGGCGCGATCGCATTCTGATCTTCGAGGACACCGACGGCGATGGGAAGTTCAACAAGCGTTCGGTCTTTCTGGACAAGCAGAACCTGATCAGCGGCATCGAAGTCGGCTTCGGCGGCGTGTGGATTGGCGCGGCGCCCCACTTGATGTTCGTGCCGGTGAAGGATTGGGACGACCCGAAGCCCGCGGGCGAAGCGAAGATTCTTCTCGATGGCTGGGACTACAAAGCCGACACGCACGAGACGCTGAATACTTTCACCTGGGGCCCGGACGGCTGGCTTTACGGCTGTCACGGTGTGTTCTGCCCGTCGCTCGTTGGCAAGCCCGGCGCGCCGGAGAGCGAGCGGCAGTGGGTCGATGCCGCGGTGTGGCGCTATCACCCGACAAAGCATCAGTTCGAAGTCTTCGCCGAGGGCACGAGCAACCCGTGGGGCATCGACTTCGACGAGCGCGGGCAATGCTTTATCGAGGCGTGCGTGGTGCCGCACTTCTGGCACATGATCCAGGGCGCCCGCTGCACGCGGCAGGGCGGCCAGCATTTCTGCATCGACCTGGCCGAGACCGCGCGGAACGAGCGCCATCGCGATGAGAAGTCGCGCAAGCCGGTTTTCCCCTACACCTATGGCGATATCACGACGCACGGCGATCACGTCCACTGGGCCGGCACCAAAGGCCCGCACGCTGGCAACAGCCGCAGCGACGCCGCGGGCGGGGGCCACGCGCACGCAGGGTTGCTCGTCTATCAGGGCGACAGCTTCCCGGCCGAGTATCGCGGAAAGATTTTCATGAACAACATCCACGGCCAGCGCATCAACATGGACATCCCAGAGCGCCTAGGCAGCGGCTTCGTGGGCAAGCACGGCGCGGACTTCATCAACTTCAATGACCGCTGGTCGCAGATTATCAACCTGCTCACCGGCCCGGACGGTTCGGTGTTCATGATTGACTGGTATGACAAGAACCAGTGCCACCTGAACGACCTCAACGCGCACGATCGGAGCAATGGGAGGATATTCAAGGTCAGCTACGGAGAGAAGAAGGCACCGAAGGTGGATTTGCAGAAACTGAGTCCCGACGAACTCGCGAAGTTGCTGACAAGTGAAAACTCATGGCAGGCACGACATGCGACTCGGATTTTCCAAGAACGACTTTTTCGCGCCGAGGGCTTCTTACCTGTTGCTTTCAACCTATTCTGGCCGATCATCGACAGGTCAACGAATCGCGTTCATCGCCTTCGCGCGATGTGGGCTCTTCATGTAACGGAAGGTTCTTTCTCTTCCCAGAAGTTCGCGGTGTCCCGTCTGCAAGACTCTGACGAGTTCGTTCGCGCTTGGACCATCCAACTCGCCTGCGAGGACAAGAAGCCCTCCGAATCGCTGCTCAAGGAATTCGCCCGGCTTGCCAAGGAAGATCCTTCCCCCGTCGTCCGCCTCTACCTTGCCAGCGCCTGCCAGCGCCTGAGCATCGAGCAACGCCTGCCGATCCTTGAAAATCTCCTCGCCCACGCCGAAGACGCCGACGATCACAACCTACCGCTCATGTATTGGTACGCCACCGAAGCCGTCGCCGCTCAGGGCACCGCCAAAGCCGTCCCGCTCCTGGCCAAGGCCAAGATTCCCAAAGTCCGCGAATTCATCACCAAACGCATGACAGCGGCGAGCAAGCAAACGGCTGCTGCAGGGGAATAGCCGGTGCTTGGCAGGAATCGAATCGAACGTTAGCTTTGACGGCATGAGCACCGTGCAGGAAATTCAGCGCGCCATCCAGCGGCTGCCGACTGCGGACTTGCAGTCGCTTGCCCGGTGGATGGAGGACTTTTTGCAGAGAGCCATTCCGCAAGCCGGGAGGGAGCCGTTGACGCTGCGGGACGAAGCCGCCGAATGGAGTGAACTTTCCGCAGCAGGTCTGCAAGGCGCGTTCGGCGAGAGCGAACCCGAGTATCCGCTGACGCTCATCAAGACTCCCAACCCGGGCTATGCGGGAAGGTGACGTGATTCTCGCGCCTGTGCCGCAAGCCAACGGCGGACTCAAGCACCGGCCCGCTATTATTCTGCGCGAGATGCCGCCTTTCCGGGACTGGCTTGTTTGCGGCGTCAGTTCGCAGATGTTCCCGGAATGAAGTCCCAACTTCTGCCATTGATTCTGGTATCCCTTGTTTCGTTCGGATGGCCTTTGCGCGCCCAGGACGACGACCCCCTGCCCGCGCTCGTGCAGGTGCTCGGCACGAGCGACGACGCGCAGTTCCACCTCGATATCCTTAAGGGCATGAGCGACGGGCTGAAAGGCCGGCGTCGCGTGACGATGCCCGCGGGCTGGGAGGAAATCGCCGCGAAGCTCGCCAAAAGCCCGAACGCACAGGTGCGCGAACTCGTTCAGTCGCTCTCCGTCACGTTCGGCAGCGCCAGCGCGCTCGCCACCCTCAAACAGACGCTCGCCGATTCCAAAGCCGACCCGAAGGCCCGCCAGGCTGCGCTCGATGTGTTGCTCGCCGCCCGTGAGCCGGGCCTTGCCGAGTTGCTCCGATCGTTGCTCAAGGATTCCGCCATCCGCGCCGGCGCGCTTCGCGGGCTGGCCGCGTACGAAGATGGGAGGACGCCCGAGGCAATTCTCGAAGTCTACCCCTCGCTTTCTGCGGCTGAGAAGAAGGACGCGCTCAACACTTTGGTTTCCCGTGTCGCGTTCGCTAAGCCACTGCTGGCCGCAGTCGGCAGCAAAACCGTTCCAGCAAAAGACCTCACCGCCGATGTCGTGCGGCAGCTCCGCCAATTCAAGGATGCCGACCTCAACGCGCTGGTCACCCGTCTCTGGGGCGCGGTGCGCGACAGCGATGCTGAAAAGCTCGCGGATATCGCTCGTTTCAAAAAGCTCATCGCCTCCCGCCCTCCTGGCGACGCGCCGACGGGCCGGGCCGTCTTTGCCCGCGTCTGCCAACAGTGCCACACGTTGTTCGACGTGGGTGGCAAGGTCGGCCCCGACATCACCGGCTCGAACCGCGGCGACCTTGACTACATCCTTCAAAACATCGTGGACCCCAACGCCGTCATCCCGAACGAGTATCAAACCTGGAACCTGGAGACGAAGGACGACCGCGCAATCACCGGTATAGTGAAGGAGCAAAACGACAACGCGGTCACCATCATCACCGCCAACGAAACGCTCGTCATCCCGCGCGCCGAGGTCACCACGCTCCAGCGTGGCGAAATGTCGATGATGCCCGAGGGCTTGCTGCAAGCCCTTTCAGAAGAGGACATCTGCAACCTCATCGCCTACCTCAAGCAGGCGGCGCAAGTGCCCATGCCTGCCGGGGCAAAGTAGCGCCCCGCCTTGGATGAGTTTAGCGTAGCTAAGGCCATGTGGTCGCAAGACCGCGACTGCGAAAGTTGGGCGAGAGCACAGATTTCGTTCCCGCTTGCTCGGAAACTCAGAGCGCGCCGCTCCCCTGTGGTTCAACTCGAATGATGAGTCTTTTGATGCACAGAGGAGCGGCGGTCTCAGAGACTCTTACCTGGGAACGCAGCCAATTTCCAATCATGGTCTAACGATTCGCCTCTGTCCCGGCCAGAATTCCTGCTCACGCGCGGCGAAGCCGTCCTTCGTTGCTGCGCCGATGTGCTGTGAACTTCCATCCGCGAGCACATAAACTCTCACCCACCGTCCGTCGGCGAGCTGCATCGGCTCCTTCTCCCGCGCCAGGATGGTTTCGCTAACGTTCTTCACCTCGCGCAGCGAGCCGTCGTAAACCAGCTCAAAATCCTTCACGCGAAAGTTGAACTCCTGGTTGCTGGGGGCAATTGCTTCGAGGACGTCAAAGACCGGTCCGCGCAACTCGGCTGGAAGATTCCCGTCATTCGCCTGGGCTATGAATCTGAGCGCCAGCCCAAGGTCCCTCGCAAAGAACCCCTTTGCGCGCCGAAGCTTTGCCTCCGGCGTTTGCGGCTCGTCGGCCTCCTGCGTTTCGGCGGCGGCGGGCCGTGGGGCTTTCGCCAGCCGGTCGCGTTCGGCGATGAGCCGCGTGTTTTCCAGTTCCGCCTGGCGCAGCCGGGCGAACTGGCCGCGCAGCCGTAGTAACTCGCTCCGCTCCGCCTCCTCGCGCCCCAACGCCGCCTTCAACTGCCCCGCCAGACGCTCATTCTTCTCCCGAACAGCGGATGCCTGCACGCCTTGCTCATGGAGAACGGCCGCCTCCGCCATGAGTCGCTTGATACGCAACTGCTGCCAGACGACCCCGGCGGCGAATGCGAGGAGCGCTGCTGTGGTCGCCACGGTTTTTAGCCTGGGCATGTTCATGATTCTCGTTGGACAGCGTGACAGGCCGGAACGCACGGTTCAGGACGACCATTGGATGGTAATGGTTCAGGGAGACAAGCGTGCGTTTTCCGCCATCCGGGCGTCAGTCGGAGGTAAGCGCTAACAGTCCGTTTAGAAACTCCAGGTGGGGTTGTAGCGGCGGTCTGTGACCGCCGAAATCGGGCCACAATGCGCGGTTTCTTCGGCTCTCATAGAGCGCCGCTACAGTTTTTGAACGGGCTGCTAACGGGCTTGCCAACGGCCTCGCAGCCGCTAGGCTGTCCCCGAAGTTTAACCTTCAACATCATGAGCCTCATCAAACCATCGCTCCTCGTTGCGACAGGGTTGGCGCTCGCGCTGGGGTCCAATGCCTCGGTGGGTTCGGCCGTCGATAGCCGTTCCCCCCGCGCGCCACTGGATGCCGCCGACGCCGCGCAGCAGGAAACCATCAACCTGGCGGTGTCAGGGATGACCTGACCCATCAACTGTGTCGCAAAAGTGCGGTCCGCACTGACGAGCACCAAAGGAGTCAAAAGTGCCGAAGTTTCCCTCGGCAAGGCCTCCGTCACCGTGGAAAAGGGAACAAAAACCGACGACTTGATCGCCGCGATCAAGAAAGCCGGTTACACCGCCAAACTCGAAAAGAAGAAGTAACCGCCGGCGCCCGCCGGTGGGACGACTCACGGAGCGGTGTGTGAGAAAATAGGCGTGGGCGACTGCTCGCGCGCAGAGAATTGTTCCGAACGAACGAGGGGGTTCCTTTCGTACACGGCTTTAACGTCGTCCGAGTTTCCACGGCAGCGTCGACTTCCAACATTGAACGCGCATCCTGGCCATAGATCGGGACGGAGCGCCGAGCTCCGGCTCGGCGCGATCTAGCGGTTGGGCCGCGCCGAGCTGGAACTCGGCGCTCCGATACGTGGAAAGTTCCGACCATCAGCTTGAGGTCACGATGGTCTGTAGCCGCCGACGTAAGGAGGCGGAATACGTGGGCGCACGGTCCTTCCGCCTCCTCACGTCGGCGGCTACGTTCGTCGGCGAGAAACGGAGCGTAGCCGTCTCATTTTGCCGAACCGGCCGCGGGCTTGAGCCGCATGGTGACTTTGAGCGGGCCGCCCGGCAGCCCGTCGTAAGCGACGGTCACGCTTTTGGCAGGCGGCAGCGGCAGCATCTGGATCGAGCCGAGGCTGATGAGGTCCCCCGGCTGAAGGTTTTCGCCGGCAAGCTGCAGGTCTTCGATAAGCCAGAGGACGGCGTTGAGCGGATGGTCGAGAATGGCTTTGCCCAGGCCGCGGCCCAATTCGAGGCCGGCCTCGTCGGTCATCACTACGCTCATGCTCGCCAGCGAATCAGCAAACTTCTGAGTGGCCTTGACCGGCACACGCTTGCCAAGAACCCCAAGGCGGGCGCCGACGTTCGCGGCGGCGAGCATCGCGCCGTCCGAGATGCCGTTGGTGGCGACGAACGCGTCGGGCAGTTCGATGAAAGCGACGACCTCCTTAAGGTGCTTCAAAACTTCAAGCGGTGTGCCGGCTTTGTTGATGCCTTTGTCCTTCACCACGACAATGAGGTCGGCTTCCAGCAGCGGCCTCGCGCCGCAATCGGCGGCCACTTCGGCGTTGTCCGGCAGCAACATCTTTTCGAGCAATACGCCACGCACCGGCTGGTCGACGCCCCAGCGGTCCTGCATCGCGCGTGACACCAGCCCGACCTTGTGGCCCACGGGCCGGCCCAGGCTGGGCTCCAGCTTCTTGACGAAAAGCTCCCGCGCGTCGCGGGCTTCCTCCAGAGTAAGGCCTTGCGGGAACGCGGGCGTGATGCGCCGGGCCAAATAGTCGTCGGCCAGCCGTTGAATGGCTGCGGCCGGCGGCGGCGCGGCGGACGCGCCGGCG
>DASTLJ010000458.1:0-4244 GCA_035715125.1 Verrucomicrobiia bacterium | reverse complement strand
ACCGTCAGGATCACGTAATCCGGTCCGACGGCGACCTCGCCCACCGGCGGCGGCGGGAATGGCGCGGAGGTGCATTCGCTGCGCAGCAAAGCGGTAATGTACCCGTTGGTCACGGCCAAACCAGGCGCGCGGTCGCCTGCCGCAGCTGGTTGGCTTTGAAACGCAATGCCGAGCACGATGGCCATTGCCACCACGGCCGGCCATAATTTTGAGGCTTTCATGGTCGCGAGTTCCTTTCTTCGGCGACGGCGCTCAATCACGCGATGCGCGGGAAGAGGCCGCCGCCTCTTTCGAGAATGTCGAGGGCTAGTTGTCAGGCGGCACCTCCGGTTCAGGTTCGGCGCGGTAAGAGTACCAGTGCGACGCCGGCGAGTCGGTCGTGTGGATGGCCAACCTGGGGAAGGAATTGGCATTCGGATCGGCAGCTCGTCGCATCCCGGCCAAGACAAGCGGACTCAACCCCAGATACCAAGAGGGGAAATAACGAGCGTACGTTCTCGTCATACCAGTCCGTTCCCAATTAACTGCCCAAAACGCCCAGCTGGCTCGTGTCCGTCTCCGCGACATTCGCCAGAGCATTTGCATCATCACTCTGAGCGGCTTATCACTCCGTTAACACACCTCTGGCGAAGGGACAACCGGAGTTTTCATCGGATGTTTGAAGTTGGCAAAGTGCTGCTGTAGTTCGAGGCGATGTTTCTCGTCCAACTCCTGAATCCTGGGACCTTTCATCCGGGCCAAGTTCTTCTGCCATGAACCGTGGCGAAGTACGCAATGCGCAATCCGTAATCCGCAATCCGCAATCAGGAGGTCCAAGGGAGGATCCTATCCCTGATGGCGGGCATTGACTCCGCGTTGGGCGGGGCGTTGAATGTCAGAGTTCTGGTTTTTTGAGCGACGCATGAAACGATTCGTCCGGTTCAGCCTGCTGCTTGCCTCCGCCTCGGCGGCGGCGGCGGCGGCGGCGGCCGATCTTCCCCCCGGCGTCGGGAAGTTTGTCGAACGACATTGTTCCGAATGCCATGACGCCGAGACGAAGAAGGGCGGGCTGGACTTGACCGGGCTGAAGTTTGACCTGGCCAATCCAACGAACTTTTCCACCTGGGTCACGGTGCATGACCGGGTCGAGCACGGCGAGATGCCGCCGAAGAAAAAGGCCCGGCCCGAGCCGGCGGAATTGGAGTCATTCACCGCGACGTTGTCCTCCTTGCTGGTGGCCGCGGAACAGGGGCGCGAGGCGCTGGAAGGTCGGGCGACGCAGCGACGGCTCAATCGCTATGAATATGAGAATGCGCTGCGGGACCTGTTGCACGCGCCGTGGCTGCAAGTGCGCGACTCGCTGCCGGAGGACGGCGAAGCGCATCGCTTCAACAAGAGCGGCGAAGCGCTTGACGTGTCGCACGTGCAAATGGCGCGATATCTCGGCGCGGCCGATGGCGCGTTGCGCCAGGCGATGGCGCCCCAGGCCGAACGGCCCAAGACGAAGGTGCGCCGCTACTACGCGCGCGACCAGCGCAGCTACACCGGGCCGATGAAGTTCTCCGTCTTCAACACCGCCCCCGAGCGCGCCACTTTCCCGGTGCTCGGCTTCCAGGGGCAGCCGGAAGTGCGGGCGGGCAACGCCCCGATCAGCGTCGGCCGCACCAACGCCGAGCTGCGCGAACTGGAAGGAGTGGGCGTGGTGGCCAGCGCCTACGAGCCGATCGAACCCAAATTCAACCAGTTCAAGGCGCCGGTCGCCGGCCGCTACAAACTGCGCTTCAACGCCTACTCCGTCTGGGTCGGCCCGGGCCAGAGCAACAAGTGGTTCATCCCGAATCTCGACGATATCTCGCGTGGGCGCCGCGACGAGCCGGTGGTGATCTATTCGGAGACGCCGCCGCGCTTGCTGCGCTGGCTCGGCAAATTCGATATCAGCCCGGAGCCGGGCGTGCATGAACTCGACGTCTGGCTGCTCGCCGGCGAAACCATTCGGCCGGACGCCGGCCGGCTCTTTCGTTCGCGGCCGGGTGCGGCCCGCTGGCAAAATCCCCTCGCGGAACCAGACGGCCAGCCGGGGGTGGTCTTTCGCTGGCTCGAAGTCGAAGGCCCGATTTACGACGAGTGGCCGACGGCCGGGCACAAGTTGCTCTTCGGCGACCTGCCGATGGTGACCCGAAAAGTGGCCAAAGCCACGACCAACTCGGGGGAAACCAACCGGTTCGGCGATCGCAAGTTCAGGCCGCCACCCGGGGTGGAAGTGCTTTCGAAGAAGCCGATGGCGGACGCGGAGCCGTTGCTGCGCGAGTTCATTCGGCACGCCTATCGCCGTCCCGCGGAGGTAACGGAGTTCAAACGCTTCCTGCCCGTCGTGCGCAGCGCGTTGAAGAAGGGAAATAGTTTCACCGACGCCATGATCGCCGCCTACACGGCGGTGCTCTGCTCGCCGGAGTTTGTCTGCCTCGAGGAAAAACCCGGGCGCCTGGAGGATTACGCGCTGGCCGCGCGCCTCGCCTTCTTCCTCTGGAACGCTCCGCCCGACGACGAGCTTCGCCGGCTCGCCGCGAAGAACGAGCTGCATCAGCCCGAGGTGTTGCGCGCGCAAACCGAGAGGCTGCTCGCGGACCCGAAGTCGCGCCGGTTTGTGGATGCATTCCTCGATTACTGGCTCGATCTGCGAAGAATCGTGGCCACGGCGCCCGATTCCGGCCTTTATCCCGATTATTACCTCGACGATTTGCTCACCGAGTCGGCCCGGGAAGAGACGCAACTTTTCTTCGCGGAACTGCTGCGCGGCGATTTGCCCGCGCGCAACCTGGTCGCGTCCGATTTCGCGATGCTGAACGAGCGACTCGCGGCGCACTATGGGCTGCCGCCGGTGCGTGGCGTGGCCCTGCGCCCGACGCCCTTGCCCAAGGAAAGCCCGCGCGGTGGACTCATGACTCAGGCTGCCGTCCTCAAGGTCACGGCGAACGGAACCACGACTTCGCCCGTCCTGCGCGGCGCGTGGATCATGGAACGCATCCTCGGCCAGAAGCCGCCGCCCCCGCCACCCGGTGTTCCCGCCGTCGAACCGGACACTCGCGGCGCGGTCACGATCCGGCAGCAGCTCGATAAACATCGAACCCTGGAGACCTGCTCCGCCTGCCACGCGAAAATCGATCCACCCGGCTTCGCCCTGGAGAACTTCGACGTGATGGGCGGCTGGCGCGACCGTTATCGCGCGGAAGGCGATGGCGTCCCGGAAAAAGGCATCGGCAAGAGCGGACAGAAATTTGCCTTCCATCTGGCCCTGCCCGTGGACGCCAGCGGCCAACTGCCGGACGGCCGGAAATTCCGCGACGTGCGCGATCTCAAACAGCTCCTGCTCGCCGATGAAAAGCAAATCGCCCGCAACCTGGCGCGGCAGCTGACGGTTTATGCCACCGGCGCCCCGGTGCGTTTCGCCGACCGCGCGCCGATCGAAGGCATCCTGGAACGGGCCAGCTCCAGCCATTACGGCGTGCGCAGCCTGGTGCACGAGTTGGTGCAGAGCGAGTTGTTTCGCGAGAAGTGACCGGTGATCAGTAATCAGTAATCAGTAATCAGATTGCGAGTATGGGGACACGACTTGAATACGTGAAGCACTTCAAGGAGCTGGAAGTCTATAAGCGGCAGCGTGAGCTGGCAAAGGATGTGTTCGCCCTGACGAAGGGCTTCCCGCGCGAGGAACAATATTCATTGATCGACCAATTGCGGCGGGCGTCTCGCTCCATCGGTGGGCAGATTGCCGAGGCGTGGGCCAAGCGACTTTATCCTAAACACTTTATCAGCAAACTCACGGACGCTGACGGCGAGCAAATGGAAACCCAGCACTGGCTGATGGAGGCGGCCGACTGCGGCTACCTCGATGAAAACAATTCGACGCGCCTGCTTGGTCTCTGCGAGGAAATCGGCCGAATGCTTGGCTCCATGATGCGCAAGGCGGAATCCTTCTCGTCCCACCAATACACTCTCCTCGAGGAGCCGCCACCTTACCTGGCCAACGACGCCCCCGAACTTGCCCGCTGATCTGAACACTCAATTATTGAATACTGAACACTTGATTACTGATTAAGGAACACCGAATACTGCTTACTGACGACTGATTGCTGATAACTGATAACTGACCACTGGCCACTGATTACTGACCACTGACCACTGATTACTGACCACTGACCACTGATTACTGACCACTGAACACTGATTACTGACCACTGACCACTGATTACTGACCACTGACCACT
>DASTLJ010000457.1:0-4935 GCA_035715125.1 Verrucomicrobiia bacterium | reverse complement strand
CACCAATTTGGATTGTCGCCCGTCACGCAGTCCGGACACTGACCCACCTTGGGATCGCCGAGCATCCATGCGCCGGATTTCTTCGGCGAACTGGGTGTCACGCTTGGCTTTTTCGCAGCATTCGCGCGCGAGCCGGAGTCGGTAATGAAGATGGTGCGGGCCGGATTCAAGATGCTCGATTCCGGCCGATGCACGTAGGGCACGTAGGAGCTCAACTCACCGGCAAACTGGTGATTGATGGCGAAGTCCGAGACGGTCGGCGCAGTCACCGGAATACCGTCCCAGCGCTCCAACTGCAGGGGTTTGTCCTTTCGTGACGGACAAAGCAGCACGTTGGTGGAACTGAGATAGGGCTGAAGCAACTGAAACCAAGTGGTCAGACCTTTGCTGTAGGGAGGAAAAATGTAGGAGACAACGTGCTTCCCGCGGTTGTCGTCCGCGTAGAGTTTTCCTGCGAGCATAATCTGCCGGGCATTGCTCAAGCAGCCAATCCCTTGCGCCTTCTGTTTCGCCCGGCCGAGCGCGGGCAACAGCATGCCTGCCAAAATCGCAATGATCGCAATGACCACCAGCAGTTCAATGAGCGTAAAGCCACGACGCGGGGTAGGGCTCAAGTTCATCCGTGATCTGGTTCGGCTTTCGCAGCGCACTCTAGCCTCTCCGGCGAGGCGGATTCAAGCAAGTATCAGGGGGCTTACTACGTCCTCAAACAAACATCGCCCTTCGCGCGATTTGAAGTCGCAGCAAAGCATATCGAAGACGCACCTGTAAATTCGTCGCTGCCGGCGAATCCGCGTCCGTTGCGAAGCACAGATAGCGCAAGTTCGATTCAGTCGAACTCCCGCGTGCCCGACGATTATGGCGCCTCGACGAGTCTCAGGAATCGTGTCGCCCGGTCAACTGGGATGGGTATCTCAAGGTGTCCGCCGTTGCCGATGGCGCTGGTGACGATGACTGACCAGGGCGCGTCAAGCGTATCCTTGGCCTCAACTCCGTACGTCACTCCAACGATGGAATCGAAGGTCAATATCACTTCGTTGCCTCTCTGGCGCGCTTCGATGCTCACGAACGGCACCGTGTTTACGTCGATGGATTCGAGGAACCTCACCACTAACGCCTGATCGGCGGGGTTGGCCAATGCATCCGGCAGCTCACCGTTTTCCGTTCGATGTTTCACATCCGCCACGACTTGGGCCAGCGTCTCCGCGGCTCCGTTGTGCAGATAAGGAGGCATCTGATGCAGGCCCAGCAATGACGGCACGTTGAACCCCACACCTCTGCCGTCGTTGTTGTAGTCGATGCCCAGGGCGTCCTGCGCCGGCTGCAGCGCCCCGGCCGTCACCGCCGGCGCGGCCTTCTCGTCCGCGCCGATGTTGTTGCCCAGTTCATTGCCCTGTCCGGGCACCCCCAGGTTGAACGAGCCGATGTCCCGCAGGAAGCGGTTCAGGTATTGCGCGCCCACCGGGTTGCCCGTGAAGGTACCCGTGCGCTCGGTGAACAGCTCCGTCGCCGCCGGCGGCGAGATAAAGTCCTTGAGGCTCACGGTCCAGTTCTGGCCGCCGTGGCACTGCGCGCAACCGGCTTGCACGAACAGCGCCCGGCCCTGGGCCAGCTCCGTTTCCGCCGGCCCGTTGGGCAGGCCCGCCAGCGGCGCGTTGGGCGTGCGCACGGCGTTGCGCACCCATTCCCGCAGCGCGCTCAGCGCGGGCACCTTGTTGGCGCTGCCCGGCAAGCTCACCGTCACTTGCGCCCGCTCTGCGTTGGCCCGGGCGAAGGCGTTGAGCACGCTCGGCGCGCTGTTGAGGTCGCCGTTGTCGCCGATCAGCAGCCCGTGATTGGGATCCAGCGCCCCGCCCGCCAGCGGCCCCGGCCCGGACACGTTCCGGATGTTGATCTCGAAATCCTCGATCTCGTCGAAGATCGCCGAGTAGTTCAACAGCCGTTGCTGGCTCCGTTCGTGTGGATTGAAGCTCCCGTTCAAGGGCACGCTCTTGCGCGGCCCGGCCGCAAACTGCCAGATCACGCCGTCGGTCAGCCCCTTGAAATGGCAGCTCGCGCAACTCTGCCACCCTTCGCTGGACAAGCGGTCGCGCAACGAGTTGGTCCCCGGGATCGAGTCAAAGTTGCCCCGCGAGGAGAAGAACATCTCCGCGCCCACCAGGTTGGTCTCCCCCGCCGAACCGGGCGCCGGCAGGTCCGCGCTCTGCACCACCGCCATGACCACGTCGTTGGTCAGGTCCACCACCGTCACGTTGCGCGACACGAAATTAGCCACGTAGGCCCGCCCACCGTCCGAGGTGATCGCGATGCCCTGCGGGTTCTTGCCCGCGTTGGCCCCGGCTGTCGCCGGGTTGTCCGGATCGTTCAAGTCGATGTAACGCGTCGTGTCGCCGTCCTCGGTGAAGTCCAGCCGCCCGTCCGCCGCCACTTTGACCTTCACCAACAGATCGCTGGCCGCCGACACCGCGTAGCCGAAGCCTTCGCCCGCCGGACTGCTGAAGCCGATCGCCCACGGGTTGGCGAAGAACAACCTCCGTTTGCCCGCCTCCGGAGCGCGCGCGCCCAGGTGCAGGTTCAACGCCCCAAAGTCCACCGGCGTGCTGCTGTTGACTCCGCCGATCACGTTCACGAAGGCGTGTGTGTCCAGGTTGAAGCGCAACGGTCCGGTGGGCGAGGCGGCGATGTTCGGCAGGTAGGCTGACTCCCCGCGAATTACGATGTTCTGCAGTTGATTGGGAAAGGCGAAGGTGTCCGGCGCCGGCGGGTTGGTCAGCCCGGGGAATTTGAATCCGGTGATCTGCGCCGCCAGCGCAATCGTGCGCACTGGCGCATAGTCGGCCAGGTTGGTCGAAGCGGTGTTGAGGTTCAGCACCGCCACCAGACCTTCCTTGCCCAGGTCATCGCCCTGCCGGCCGCCCGCTTTGGTGAACGACAGGAAACGCGTCACGTACAGCTTGCTGCTGTCCGCCGTCACCGCCAGGCCGCGCGGTTGAAAGTGCCGGCTCCGGTCCGGATCGTTGGCCAGGCTGTTGCGCAAATCCACCTGACCCAGGATCGTCCGCGTGGTCGCGTCGATCACCGTGATGGTGTCCTGCCCGCTGTTGGCCACAAACACCCGCCGGCCGTCGGGTGTGCACACCACGTTCCACGGCTCCGCGCCGGTGCTCAATTGGCTGTCCACCACGGCCGAGAACGTCCCCCAGGCCGGGTCGTTGATCTTGATCACCGTCACCGAGTTGCCCGCCGCGTTGGCCACGTAGGCATACTGGTTGTCCGGCGTCAGCGCCACGCTTTGCGGCTCGTCCCCCACGCCGATCTTGGCCAGGCGCGTGTTGTTGTCCGGACGAATCACACTCACTGAGTCGTCCCCGGGATTGACCACCCAGATCAACCGGTCGGTCGCGTTGATCGCGATCGGACTCGATTGCGTCGGGCGCTCGAAGCCTTGTGCTAATACTGCGCTCGGAACGAGCACCGCGAACACCAAACTCACAGCAGATAGCACACGTGTAGCGAGGGCGGTTGCAGGGAGGGATGAAGGAAGTTTCATGTGAAGCACCGGCGTTTGACGTTCTGAGTTGTCCAGTAAAGTACATGCGGAACGAAGGCTCGTTTTCTTTCGGGTGAAATTCGAGAGCGAGCCTTACACATATTCTTCTCAGACGTCAAGGTAATCCGTGCAGCTCGGCGTCAGCGTCAATTGAATTGCAGGGTTAATTCGAACCATCGGCGGCAGAGACGATGTCAAAGTTCAAAGTTCAAAGTTGTGCGGTGGAAGTGGGTCTGAGTCTCGGGCCGAATTCGGCGTCGTTCAAAGTGACTTCCCTGACTTCCCACTTCCCACTTGCCGGGCGCGCCTACTTCGCATTAGGTGTGCGCCGCATTCGATGTCACGCGGGCCGAAAAAGTCGCTGCGGGTGCGTTTCTATCGCGCAGGCGTGTTGATCGCGATCATGGCGCTCGTGCACCAGCAGGCGCGCTGGGTAGAAGCGCAACGCGGCCCATTTATCTCACTTCAGGTTGCTCGCCGGTTCTTCCCGACGGCAAATCGCGTTCAGCTTCGGGATGCCGATCGTGGCCTGCACTACGTCACTGACGCGCGCGACGATACCATCGGTTGTCTGCTCACGACCTCGCCATTCACGGATACAATCATCGGGTACTCCGGCCCGAACAACCTGCTAATCGCGCTTGATTCTCGCGGGGCGGTGGCCGGCCTGCAGCTTCTGAGCTCGGGCGACACGGCGGACCATGTCGAAAAGGTGAAGCAAACGCGCAATTTTTTCGGCCGCTTCGTCGGCTGGAAGCCCGGTGAGCAGCCACTGCCAAACATCGAAGGCGTCAGCGGCGCGACGCTAACCAGCTTCGCCATCGCGGAAAGCATTCAACAACGCCTTACCGGAGCCGCCCCGTCGCTCCGCTTTCCCGAACCCGTCACCTTGGCTGAAGCGAAGATGTTGTTCCCGAACGCGGCGCGCACGGTGCCCGACCATTCACGCCTCCACGTTCTCGACGCGTCCGGACGGCTGCTCGGCTACGCCGTGCGCACCTCACCGCAGGCCGACAATGTGTCCGGTTACCGCGGTCCCACCGAGTGCCTGGTGGCCGTGGCTCCCGACGCGCGCACTGTCATTGGCTTGCGCTGGCGCAAGAGCTACGACACGGACTCCTACGTGGATCAGGTTAAGCGGGCCGAGTCGTTTGCAAGATTGTTCGTCGGGCGCACGATTGAAGAACTGGCGGCGCTTGAAGCACCGACGAAGGAAAGGGTCGATGGGATCAGCGGCGCCACGCTAACGGCCCGAGGCGCCGCCGAAGGCGTGAAGCGCCGATTCGCCTCGGAACTCCAGGCGCGGGCTCAGGTCGTTCGCTGGCGTCCGAAGGCTCGAGATTGGGGGCTGACCGGTGTGGTCGTTGGCGCACTGATCATGTCGT
>DASTLJ010000456.1:0-15231 GCA_035715125.1 Verrucomicrobiia bacterium | reverse complement strand
CCACACTCTCCCCATCCCGCAGCACCGTCACGCGGTCGGCGAGCGCGAAAATCTCTTCAAGGCGATGCGAGATGTAGATAACGCCCACACCGCTGGCATGCAGGTCGCGCACAATGGCGAAGAGCAACTCCACCTCCTTCTGCGTGAGCGAGGCGGTCGGCTCGTCCATGATGACGATCCGCGCGCCGGCCCCGAGCGCGCAGGCGATTTCGACGAGTTGCTGTTCCGGCATCGAAAGCGAGCGGACTTCGGCCTCGGGCGAAATCTCCGCGCCGATGCGCTGCAGCAGTTGCGCGGCGCGGACGCGGCGCTCGGGCCAATTCACGCGGCGCAACGCGGTTGCAGGCTCGAGTCGTAGCGCGATGTTCTCGGCGACGGTGAGGTCGGGAAACAGCGCGGGTTGCTGATAGATGCAGGCGATGCCGAGCTTATGCGCCGCTGCGGGTGAGAGATTCGCGATGCGCCGACCGTTGATTTCAATCGTCCCGCCATCCGGCTCGTGCGCGCCGGTGATGACCTTGATGAGCGTGGACTTGCCGGCGCCGTTCTCGCCGAGCAACGCATGCACTTCGCCCGCCCGCAGGTCGAACGACACCCCTTTGAGCGCCCGCACCGCGCCGAAGGATTTGGTGACCGCAGAGAGTTGGAGCAGGGGTTTCAAACCGCTCATCGGCGCGCATCCTCTCTAATCGACCGGCTCGCGCGCAAGTTCGGCGCGCGAAGAGCCGACGTTCAGTTCGATGAACGACCCGCACGAGATTCGACCAGCGCGAAGGGCGCAGCTTGGCACTACTACCAAGGGACTGCAGGACGGAAGTTCATCGGAGCGCGGCGTTGACGCCGCTTCATCGCAACCGAAGCCCGTGGCCATGGGATTTGCCAACGCCGGTCGAATTCCAACGGTGAAGCGGCGTGAACGCCGCGCTCCGAACGCGGTGGTGGTGCCAAGTTGCGCCCCAGCGCGAACAAGCCGCGCAGTTTTGCTTGAGGCAGGCACAGCGCCGTGCATGATGTTCGCACGTCACCATATCATGAACACGCAGTCCAATTCCCCCACCGGCTCCCCGGTCACCCGGCGGAGTTTCCTCAAGTCCGGCGCCATCGCTACCGCGGGCATCGCTTCGCTCTCATGGCACGCGCGCGCGCAGGTCAACCTGAACAGCAAGCTGCGCATCTTCCAGATTGGCGTCGGTGGCATCGGCGCCATGCAGCGCGGCGGCCTCAAGGGCCATCCGCAGGTCGAGTGGGCCGGCTTCTGCGACGTGGACCAGCGCGAGCTGGACAACATCAAGAAGCAGAACGCGAACGCCTGGACGGTGAAGGATTACCGCGAGGCCTTCGCCAATCGCGCCGGCGATTTCGATGCCGTCCTCGTCGATGTTCCGGACTTCCACCACGCGCCGATGATTCTCACCGCGCTGAAACACAACAAACACGTCTACGCCCAGAAACCGCTGGTGCATCAGCTCGATGAATTGCGCATGGTCCGCGACGGCCTGAACGCGCGGCCCAATCTCGTGACGCAGATGGGCAACCAGCGCGCCTGCAAAACGGGCCGGATGCAATCGGTGGAAATCCTGCGCCGCGGCCAGTTGGGCCGGCCGGTCGAGGCGTGGGTCTGGACCGGCGGCGTCGCGCGCGGCCATTACTTCGCCGACCCCTGGAGCACGTATGGCGAGGCCAAACCCGTGCCGGATTGGCTCGATTGGAACCTGTGGCGCGGTCCCATCCGCGCCGAGCTGCCCTACAGCGAAGACCTCGCGCCGCGACGCTGGCGCGCGTTTTGGGAAACCGGCGGCGGCCAGCTCGCGGACTGGGGTTGCCACCTGCTCGACTTGCTCTACTTCGCCTACGATCTGCCGTCGCCGGAGGCAGTGCTCACGCACACGCCGCGTCCCTCCAACACCGGCCACAGCGCGCACAACTTGAGCACACTCACGTACCCCGGCGGCGGCAAGTTCGCCCGCGAGAAGTTCGTGGTGCATTACAACGACGACGGGCTCCTGCCGTCGTTCGCGTCCCTCGGTTTGCCGCCGACCAAAGTGGGCGCCAATCACACCATGGTCGTGTGCGAGGAAGGCACGCTGCTGCTGGAAGCCGACGGCAAGATCACGATCTTCCGCAAAGGCAGAGTCGTAACCGACGAACCGATGCCGGAAACCACGCCGCACAATCATTGGAAGGACTGGGCGGACAACTGCCTCGGCGCGAAGAAACATTTGTGGACGCCGTTGACCATCGGCTGGCGCATCACCGAACCGGCGCTGCTGGCAGTGAAAGCCACGCGCTTCCCCGGGCAGGAACTGCTCTGGGACGCGGCCAATTTCCGCTTCACCAACCACGAGAAGGCAAACCAGGAAATCCTGTCGCGCACCTATCGTGAAGGCTTCGCGCCGCCGCAGGTGAGCTAAGCCAGGCTGCTCGAGTTCCTGCCGGTCGGACCGCTTGACGGGTTATCCTGTCTGGTTCAGCTTCAACCGTCAGTATTCAAGAACTCAAAAAGCGGCTGACTGGCGGGTTCCGTCCGTTTGCGATTCGAACAACGGAGGGGCAGGAATTCAACATTCCCCACCCGGAGTTCATGTTCTCAGACGTTGCAGGTGGGCGTATCGCGGACCGTCGGGCTGGCGTATCTCCCGAGCTTCTTCAGGGCGTTTCAGCGCAAGTTTTCCAAAGCGCAGCTTCAAGGTGTCACACGAGCGCACCGATTTCATTCTCGCGGCGGTGGAAAGCGGCGAGTTGGACGCGGGCATCGTCTCGCCTCCCGCAGACTTTGGAAGCGGCGCACCGATTCGACCATGAATTCGTGCTCATTGTCCCGCCGCGCTCAGTCATCAAGTTTTCGCAACCGTTGCCTGCAAAACGGTTGGGCGAAGTTTTCAACAGCCAGCGCTGGCTTCTCATCACCCGGCAATCGAACACGGGCAAACGGCTGCAGGACGCCGGATTGTGCTTCGAGCCGGCTATCGAAGCCGACAACTTCGATTTCATCGTGAATCTCGTCTCGCTCGGCCTTGGCATGAGCCTGGTGCCGCATCGCGTGCTTGCATTGCATCCCGGCACGCGCCCGGTCATTCGCGTGCGCACGGAGCCGCGCTTCAAGCGTGACTTCGACCGTGCTGGTACGTCCAAGATGCGCTCCGTACCTCAGTGCGGAGTAGGCCGATAAATCGGCCCGCGGTCGAGCACCGATTGCAAGAGCCCATCGTCGAGGTAGTCCGGGCGCGGGTCGATCGGCCGCGGGCCCTGGCCGTGGTAGTTCAGTTTGGCCCGCACCTCCGGGTTGAGGAAATACGCTCCCGACACCAATTCGGCCAGCAGTCCGAAGCCGTCCGGATTGCTCGCTTTCAGTCCCGCGACAAACACGGCTGCCGGTTGTCCGTCCGCTGCTGCCAGAAGCCTTTTCAGTCCCGGTCCGAGATCCGGCCGATACCCGAGCAACTGATCGAGACCGTCGCTCGCGATGCCCGCACCGCTGGCAGCGGGAAAGCCATCGCCGGCCGGGATGAGAACGTCGGCGAGCGCGGCGAGGAGCGAGCGTTCGTCACTGCTAAAGGTCATTGCGAGTAAGCTGCGAAGCTATCCGAATGCAAGGATGCAAACTTCAAAGCACGTCGTTACTGTGTGACATGGGCGCCTCGCCCGGGCGGAAGTCCGGAGCTTTTTGCGCCTCATGCCAGCGATGTTCCCGCCGATGGATTGCTAGCGCGCCGGATCCTTGCGCAGCGCCACTGCCGGGGTTGTGTGGAAGTTGGTTAGCGAGTGAGTCTTTCCGGCCTCGAGCACGAGCGTGTATTCGACGTTGGCCAGCAGCGGCTCGGGACGCGCCCGGGGCACGGACGGTTTCATCCCCTTGATGGGATAACCGTAAACGATGGACTTGGTCGGCACGGAGTTCGAGTCGGAAACAAGGTGCCAGAGCGGGGTGGCGTATTTGTTGGTCGCCAGTTCGGCGGCGACGAGGACTTTGACACTCGTCAGCCTGTATTTGCCATCCAGCGCGAACGAGACGCGATGCACCGGCGCCTCGTCGGGGTCGCGCGGAATGGCCGAAGCGCTTCCCGGCCGGACGGTCGGAATGATCTGAATACCGTCTTTGCGAAACCAGTCGGTGAAATAGGCTACGTAAACCGCCGCGAGGATCACAGCGATGATCGACAGAACAATTCCATTCTTCGTCATAAGCTAGTGAGTGGACGCCGGGATCGTCCGATTATTCGAGGGCGCGTTGGATTTCTTTCGGATTGTCGCGCGATCCGAAGCAACACGGGACCGGCCCGAAGAGCCGGTTGCAAAACCGAAGAGACAGGAAACGAAATGAAGTGGAATGGTGTTCAGAATCGATCGGCCCGCGACGCGGGATTCACGCTGATTGAACTGCTGGTGGTCATCGCGATCATCGCGATTCTTGCCGGCATGTTGCTGCCCGCGCTCAGCCGCGCGAAGGAAACGGGCAAGCGCATCCAGTGCGTGAACAATCTCAAGCAGCTCGGGTTGTCGCTCCAGATGTACGCGGACGACAACTCGGGCAAGCATCCAGTCCGCCAATTGCCCAACGGATGGCCGTCACAATTGCGGGACGGCTACAAGGACCTCCGGTTGTTGGTTTGCCCGAGCGACGGGCCGAATCCGGCCACGGGCATCAACAATCCCGCGCAATGGCCCGCGGACTCCGCGCCACGCAGCTACATCATCAATGGCTGGAACGACTACTTCCAGCAGCAGATGGCCACCAACTGGGACTTCAACCGGATGGTGGGCACGTCCCTTCCCGAGGATGAAATCAAGCTGCCTTCCGAGACCATCTTCTTCGGCGAGAAGGAAACGGCTTCGCAGCATTTCTACATGGATTTTCTGGAAACAGCGGCCGGCAATGACTTCGAGGAACTCGAACACGCCCGGCATATGGGCATGAAGGCAGCGGGCGGATCGAACTATGCGTTTGCCGATGGCAGTGCGCGCTACTTACGCTATGGCCGTTCGATCAGCCCGCAGAACTTGTGGGCCATCGTGGACAGTTGGCGGAACAACGCCGTGCCGGGCTTCTGAGCGGCACCGGTCGCGTAGTCGAATGAGGCTTCGCCGCGCGGGTTTGGTTGCGCAGAGTGCTTCAGCGGGATTTGCCGGGGCGCAGCCTGACACTGCCTCCGATTGAAAGCTGGTCGGAGCGCGGCGTTTACGCCGCTTCATCGTTCCCACGTCGACAGCCCAATCGTTTCGCTCAAGCCGCTCGGACTCTGAAGCGGCCTGAAGGCCGCGCCCCGGGGGCAGTGTCGAGATGCGCCCGATTTGCCGTGCATGGCGAGGGCTGAGTTGACGGGGACACCTCACTTGGTTATCTACTACTGCACGCGGATGCTTCCCAAAAATCTCGCCTTCGCTGCCGTTGCCGTGCTCTCGCTGGCGCCGGGGGTTGGAGCGGATTCGACCGTGTCCGGCGTGGTCGAGGCCACGCCTTCGACGAAAACTCCTGTCGGTTCTCCCCCATTTTCAATTCGCCAACAGGGCGAGATGGCCTGGCTTGTGCGGCCCAATGGCGAGCGCTTCTTTTCGTTGGGCGTCTGTTGCGTCGATCGCGGTGTTGCGCGGGCGGAGTTCAAACCTGAGAACCCCAGTTACGCGGCGTGGCAGCACCACGTCGATTCAAACGAATGGGCCGCGGTGTCGTTGAAGCGTCTCAAGTCGTGGGGCTTCACCACGGTTGGCGGATGGAGCGATTTCCAAACCTTGAAACAATGTCCTGGCGCAGATGTGGCGTTCGCGCCCGTGTTGCACATCGGATCCACGGCTGGCGCGCCCTGGTGGGACATGTGGGACCCGAAGATCACGGGCCGGATGGAACAAGTCGCGCGGGACCAGATTCTGGCGCTGCGCGACGACTCGCGAGTGATCGGCTATTACACCGACAACGAGATCGGCTGGTGGAACGCCATCCTGTTCAAGATGACTCTCGAGCAGGCCCCGGCCAGCGGCCAGCGCCAGCGACTATTGGAATTGCTTCGCCAGACCTATCACAGCGACTGGTCCGAACTGTTGCGGGATTTCGATCCGGCCCCCGGCGTCGAGGATTGGCAGGATCTGGAGCGGCACGGCCTCCTCTTTTTGCGCCCCGGCGGGAACGGCATCCACCCCGTGCGCCGGTTTCTGGGGCTGCTGGCGGAACGTTATTACTCCCTGGTCCATGACATCGTTCGGAAATACGATCGGCGGGCGTTGATTCTCGGGGACCGTTACCAGTCCTTTTACTATCCGGAAGTGGCCCGCGCGTGCGCCTCCCACGTGGATGTCGTTTCCTGCAACCTCAACGCAACTTGGAACGACGGAAGTTTCGCGCGGTTTTATCTGCAAACACTTCGCCAGTTGACGGCAAAGCCGGTTCTCGTCGGCGAGTTCTACATGGCCGCCCGGGAAAACGGCAGTGGCAATCGAAACAGTCGCGGCGTCTATCCGGTGACGGCCACGCAAAAGGAACGCGCCGCCGGATTTCGCGTCACACTCGCCGCTCTGTTGCGAACCCCTTATGTCGTCGGCGCCGATTGGTTCCAATACTACGACCAGCCGACTCACGGCCGCTACGACGGTGAGAACTTCAACTTCGGGCTGCTGGACGTCCACGGCCGTCCCTACGAAGCGCTCACGGCGGCGGCTGCGGCGTTCGACCTGGACGCGCTCAAGGACCGGCCGCTTGCGCCACGGTTGGACGCTTCACGCGGCGTGCCGCCCGCACCGCGAAATCCGTTCGGACAGTTCGAACCGACATTGGCCCTCAAGGCCTGGGACCGCGAACGAGGGTTCGTCCAGCCGACCTCGGAATTTCCTTTGGCCGATCTCTATGTCTGCTGGAACTCGAAGGCCATTTATCTCGGGCTGGTCGCGCAAGACGTGGTGGAGGACGCGTTCTACCGCGACAAAGTGGTGCGAGCGAGCGAGCGCGCCGAATGGATGGTATCCACGCGCGAATCCGCCAAACCGATCCGCGCCCGACTCGGGGCCGGCATGGAGCCGATTGTCGATGACCCGGCGCTTCGGATGATGAACATCTCGGGTGTGGACGGCCATGTGCGGAGTGTCGCCTGCATGGAACTGCCTGCGAAACTGTTTGGCCAGGGACGGTTCAAGCCGGGTGACGCGATTGAATTTGCCTCCACGTTCTTTACTCACTGCCGCGCTTACCGCGTGGACTGGAACGGTAGATTCACTTTGCGCGGCAAATGACGCCGGGCGAATCGGTGACCAGCCGTGAACCGGCTTCAAAGACTACGACGTTGACGCGGTGCTTGCGCGAATGACTGAATTCTGGACCCGAAAGGTAAGAGCGTTCGCGTTTGGGACGGAATTCCGGTTGACTCAACTTGCAGCCCTTCCCATCATGCGTGCTCATTTTTTGAACTGAGCGACCGACCATGAGCAACATTCTCGACCTCCATGCCCGCGAAATCCTCGATTCCCGCGGCAATCCGACCGTGGAGGTGGACGTGGTCCTGGACGATGGCACCGTCGGCCGCGCCGCCGTCCCCAGCGGCGCGAGCACCGGCGAACACGAGGCGCTCGAACTGCGCGACGACGACAAGAAACGCTTTGGCGGCAAGGGCGTCACCAAGGCCGTGAAGAACGTTCTCGAAAAAATCCGCCCCGCGCTCCAAGGCCGGGATGCACTGGATCAAATCGCCATCGACCGAGTGATGCTCGAGCTGGACGGGACTGGGTTCAAAAAGAGCAAGCTCGGCGCCAACGCCATTCTTGCCGTCTCTCTGGCCAACGCCAAGGCCGCCGCCGAGTCGCTCGGCCAGCCGCTGTTTCGCTATCTCGGCGGACCCAACGCGAAGGTCCTGCCCGTCCCGATGGCCAACGTCATCAATGGCGGCGCCCATTCCGACGCTCCCATCGATTTCCAGGAGTTCATGATCATGCCCCACGGCCTCCCCACGTTCAGCGAAGGGCTGCGTGCCATTACCGAGATTTTTCACGCGCTCAAGGCGGTGTTGAAGAAGAAGGGGCTCAGCACCGCCGTGGGCGACGAAGGCGGATTCGCGCCGAAGCTCGAAAGCACCGAGGCTGCGCTCGATGCCATTCAAACCGCCATCCAGGACGGCGGTTACTCCTCCGGCAAAGAGATCTTCCTGGCTCTCGACGTGGCCGGCAGCGAGTTTTACAACCACGACGGCTCCTACACCTTCAAGAAGAGCAGCGGCAAGACCCTTTCTGGAAAGGAACTCGTCAAGTTCTACGCCAAACTTTGCGCCGATTATCCCATCGTCAGCATCGAAGACGGCTGCGCCGAGGATGACTGGGCCAATTGGAAGCTGCTCACCGATGAGCTCGGCGACCGCGTCCAGCTCGTCGGCGACGATCTCTTCGTGACCAACGTGCAGTTCCTGCAGAAGGGCATCGACAGCGCCACCGCCAATGCGATTCTCGTCAAGGTGAACCAGATTGGCACGCTCACCGAGACGCTCGACGCCGTCGAACTGGCCCACAAGAACCGCTACCGCGCCGTCCTGAGCCATCGCTCCGGCGAGACGGAGGACGCCACGATTGCCGACATCGCCGTCGCGACCAACTGCGGCCAAATCAAGACCGGCTCCCTCAGCCGCACCGACCGCACCGCGAAGTACAACCAGCTCCTCCGCATCGAGCAACTGCTCGGCAAAGATGCCGTCTACGCCGGCCGCAGCGTGCTGCCGGAGGGACGGTAGCCTTGTCTTCGCTCATCGCCGGGATTAGGGTGAGTTTTCGCGCGGCTTTCGCATGAACGTTCTGCTCACCGGTGCTTCGGGTCTCATCGGTTCCGCCCTGGCACCGGCGCTGGAGTCTTCCGGTCATCGTGTCTTCAAGATGCAACGCGGCGAAGGACCGGGCGCGAAGTGGAATCCCGCGGAAGGGAAAATCGATCTCGCGCCGGCGTTGCCACTCGACGCGGTCATCCATCTGGCCGGCGAGAACATCGGCGCGCGTTGGACGGCCGAGCGCAAACGGCGCATCCGCGAAAGCCGCGTCGCCGGCACGCGGTTGCTGGCCGAAACGCTCGCCAGTCTCCCCTCGCGCCCCAAAGTCCTGGTTTGCGCCTCCGCCACCGGCTTCTACGGCGACCGCGGCGATGAATGGCTCGACGAATCAAGCCCGCCCGGCCGCGGATTCCTCGCCGAGGTCTGCCGCGATTGGGAAGCCGCCTCAGCGCCGACCGAGGCTGCGGGCATTCGTGTTGTGCGCCTCCGTTTTGGCATCGTGCTCGCGCGGCAAGGCGGGGCGCTGGCGAAAATGCTGCCGGCCTTCCGGCTCGGCCTCGGCGGCCGGCTCGGCGACGGCCGGCACTACTGGAGTTGGATCGCCCTGCAAGACGCCGTGGCCGCGCTGCTTCACGCGCTGACGTGCGAATCGCTTTGCGGCGCGGTCAACGCCGTCTCACCACAGCCCGTGACGAACCGGGAATTCACCGAGACGCTCGGACGCGCCCTGCGCCGCCCGACGATCTTTGCGATGCCGCGCTTTGCGGTGGACGTGCTCTTTGGCGAGATGGGCCGCGAGGCAATGCTCGCCAGTTGTCGCGCAAAGCCGGCAAAGCTTTTGGCCGGGGGATTCCAATACCGATCTCCGGAGCTTGAGATGGCGTTGCGGCGGACGATCCTCAACCCTTCCGTTCGATGAGCGCCCGAAACTGGGCAAACAACGGCGTCGAGTCATGCGGGCCAGGCGATGCCTCGGGGTGGTATTGCACGCAGAAGATGGGCTTCGTCTTGTGGCGCAGTCCTTCGACGGTCTTGTCGTTGAGGTTGATGCGGTTCACCTCGACGTCGCTCGGCAAGGATTGCGGATCGACCGCAAAGCCGTGGTTCTGCGACGTGATCTCGACGCGGCCCGATTCGAGGTCCTTCACCGGCTGGTTGGCGCCGCGGTGACCAAACTTGAGCTTGAACGTTTTTCCGCCGAACGCCTGCCCGAGAATCTGGTGCCCAAGGCAAATGCCAAAAATCGGGATGCCACTGTTGACCAACTCCTCGACCGTGCGCACGGCGTAACCCAGCGCCGACGGGTCCCCGGGCCCGTTGGAGAGGAAAATGCCCGCGGGCTTGTGCCGGAGGGCATCCGCGGCCGTGGCTGTGGCGGGCAACACCTGCGTGCGAAAGCCGTGCTGCCGCAGCCGGCGCAAGATGTTGTATTTCATCCCGAAATCGAACGCGACAATCGGGATGTCCGCCTTTGGCAGTGGGTCGCTCACCGATCGCGGGTTCGATTGGGGTGCCCCGCGCACGAGGTTGAAGCTTGCGCTGCGCTCGTCCTTCTCGTCCCACAGGAAAGGTTCCTTGTGTGTGACCTCCTTGACGTAATCCACACCGGCCAGGCCCGGCCAGTTGCGCGCTTGCGCCACCGCATCGGCATCGCTGCACGGCAGCGTGCTGATGAAACCGTTGAGCGCGCCGCGCACGCGCAGCTTCTTTGTGAGCGCCCGCGTGTCGATGCCCTGGAGGCCAGGGATGCCGCTGGCTTCGAGATACGCGGAAAGCGTGCGGTCCGCCCGCCAACTGCTGACGGCGGGCGACAGTTCGCGGATGACGAAACCGGCGACGTGCGGGCGCCACGATTCGACGTCGACGTCGTTGACGCCGTAGTTGCCGATGAGCGGATAGGTCATCGTGACAATCTGGGCTTTGTACGAGGGGTCGGTGAGGATCTCCTGGTAGCCGGTCATCGACGTGTTGAAGCAGACTTCGCCGCAGGCGGAGGCGGGCGCGCCGAAGCCCGTCCCGTGGAACACCGAACCGTCTTCGAGGGCGAGGGTGGCGTTCATCGAGTCAAATTGCAGCGCACAAATTGGGCGCGATGCTAGGGCGGAAGCGGGATCGGTCAAGGACGAATCCCGCGACCGCCAATCATCTCGTCACCTCGGCAGTGCAAAGGCCGCCGATGGCGCCTGCGCGTCGCGCCCGCCGCCTTCATGAAGTCTAAAACCTTACGGCGTCTGCCAACCGACGACTCCGGAAATCAGCACGTTGATGCCCATGTCGAGCAGGCCCAAGAGGTAAAGCACGATTGCCGCCCTGAACGCGAGCCGCCGGAGCTTGTCCTCGTCCAAGACGAAAACAAGTGTGGTCACGCCGATGGACTGGATGAGGAGCGCGCTGTCGAGCATCGACCAGAGCTTGAAGTTAAATCCTCCGGTGAAAACTGAAAGCACAAGGAAGGCCGCTTGGATACCAATAAACATCTTGACCCGCGCTACTTCGTCTCTGAACGGGGGAGCGGGCTTTTCTGGTGATACGACATCCAGAGCGGGGACATGAGGGATTGGTTCGGGATTCATAGGAGTATGTTTGTGAGTTTGCGGTTCATATCACATTAGACACCGCAGTGTGCCGTTTTTGTATGAACTGGCATGACCCTTGCGCTGGTTGCGGCCTGCGCGCGCCTCCTCCACCATTCGGCCTCTCAAGCCCAGGCTCCGTCAAGCCGCCTGGATTTGGCCACGGTCGCCTTCGAGCTCCACTTTCGTAATGGTGTCAAAGGGCATGCCCATCTTCTTGAACCAGGCTTCGACGGCGTCCTTGCCGGGCGCCTCCATGATGCAGACCGCTTTGCCTTCGGCCAGGTTCGCAAAGCTGCGATAGCCCTTGACCGTCGGGTCTTGTTGGGCTGCCTGCGCAAATTGGCGGAGCTGATCGGTAGTGAATTTCCCCGCCGGAATGGTGTGTGTGCACATGAATTTTGCCATAACGTTAATTCCTTTGTGTTTCGGTTGTTTGTTGTTTTTTCAACTCGTCCCCGAGGGACGAAATCCTCTGGCGGCCTGACAGGCACTTGGTAAAGGTTTCACAGCCCGAATCCTGATCATGGACGGCAGCTTGAGATTGTAGAGTGCTTTTGGCAAGTGGGTTTTCGAGGCGAGCACTGCGGCTTCGCGCTGCGGCTTCGCGCTTGGCACGCGCGCCGAATTGACCGAAGCTCACGTGGCGCCGATTTGGCGGCTTGCGCCGCTGCCCGATGGCGTTCATCCGACACCGTGGACAAACTGCTGATCATTGACGACGAAGCGGACGTTCAATATTCGTTTCGCCGCATCTTCGACTCGCCCGAACTCGAACTGGCCACCGTCTCCAGCGGCGAGGAGGGGCTGCGCCTCATTCCGCGTTTCAAACCCGACCTCGTGCTCATGGACATCCGGATGGGCCCCGGCCTCAATGGCCTTGAGACCCTCCGACGCCTCCGCCAGTTGGACGCGCGGCTGCCCGTCATCATGATGACCGCTTACGGCACCACGCAGACGGCCATCGAGGCGATGAAGCTCGGCGCTTACGACTACCTGCTCAAGCCGCCCGACGTGCCGAGGCTCAAACAACTGGTCGCAGACGCGCTTCAGGCCGCCCGCGCCATGAAACAGGTCGTTTCCTACCAGCCGCTGCTCGAATCGGAGGACTACGACCTCGGCATCGTCGGCCGCTGCGAGGCGATGCAAGACGTCTTCAAACTGATCGGCCAGCTCTCCGCGTCCGATGCCACCGCGCTCATCACCGGGGAGAGCGGCACCGGCAAGGAACTGGTCGCCCGAGCCATCTACTCGCACAGCCGCCGGGCCGAACAGCCGTTCCTGGCCATCAACTGCGCCGCAATTCCAGAGAATCTGCTGGAAAGTGAACTCTTCGGCCATGAGAAGGGCGCGTTTACCGGTGCGACCACGCAACGCATCGGCAAGTTCGAACAATGCCACGGCGGCACCCTGTTCCTGGACGAGATCGGCGACATGACGCCGCAGACGCAAACCAAGATTCTGCGTGTGCTCCAGTCCGGCGTTTTCGAGCGCGTCGGAGGCAACCAGCCAAACACTGTCGACGTGCGAGTCATCGCTGCGACCAACAAGCCCCTGGAGCAGGCCGTAGCCGCGCGGCAGTTCCGCGAAGACCTCTTCTACCGGCTGAACGTCGTGCGCATCCCCATCCCGCCGTTGCGGGAGCGAGCCGGGGACATTCCGCTGCTCGTCAATTATTTCCTCAGAAAATTCGCCGTCGCATCGAGGGCACCAAAATCCATCGCCCGCGACGCGATTCGGGCGCTGGAGCAATACGCCTGGCCGGGCAACGTGCGCGAATTGGAGAACGCGATTCGCCGCGCCCTCGTCGTGGCCAAAGGCGACGTGATTCTGGCCGCGGATTTGCCCGGTGGTGTCATCAGCAGCGGGGCGCCCGCGAACGTTGATGCCTCGGCCCTATCCGGCGTGGCTGCTCCGGCATCGAGCGCCGTCACGCCCTCCGAAGTCCCCGCCCTGGCCCAGGGGCTTTTCCGCATCGCCCGTCGTGATCCGAAGCTGAAGATCCTCCCGGCTGTCGAACGCGAACTGATCATCCAGGCGCTATTGGAAACCAAGGGCAACCAGGTCCAATCCGCCAGCCTGCTGGGCATCACCCGCGCCACGCTCCGGAGCCGGATCGAGAAATTCAAAATCCGCCAGGAGATTGCCATTCAGTAAGCACCACAGGCTACCCGCGCGAGGAAGTTCCCTTTTCTTTTTTTGAAAGATTGTGGCGGATGCCTCCGTATGTATGTGTGGATATGAAAGCCATCCGCCTTGCAGCCCTGAGCCTGCTTCTGCCGTGCTTGACGGCTGACCAAACCTGCGCCTGGAACGAATCCGGGCACATGACCATTGCCGAGCTGGCCTGGCGCAAGCTCTCCAATAACGAGCGCAACGCCATCACCACCCTGCTGCGCCAGCATCCTCACTACGCCTTTCTCCTCGCCACAAACATTCCCAAGAAAGCGCTCGACACGAATGAGTGGATCTTCCTGCGGGCGGCAACCTGGCCGGACATGGTCCGTCCGCCCCGGCGCGGCGCCCCGCCGAAGCCTGCGATTATCACCAACCACCACCGTGGCGACTGGCATTTTACGAACGCCCCTTACGTCGCCCCTGCCGACCTGGCCACGACGCACCCGCCCGCGCAAGGTGAAGGCAGAATTCTCGAGGCCATTGCCGCCAATGAAGCCCTCGTCAAGAACCAGACCAAACCCGCCGCCGACCGTGCCGTCGCTCTCTGCTGGCTGCTCCATCTCTACGGAGATCTGCATCAACCCTTGCACTGCGTAGCCCGGTTCAGCCCTGAATTCCCCAATGGCGACCGCGGAGGCAATGGTGAAGCCATCCTCCCCAGGTCCGCGCCTGTGGTGTTGCATGCCTTTTGGGACGACACCCTCGGCGGCGGCGAAAGCCCGCATTTCATCGAGCACACCGCCGACACCATCGCCAGCGATCCGGCGCACACGACGGCCCGCCTTCAGACAGATCTGGCTCACACAACCGTCCCCCAATGGGCACAAGAGAGCATCGACGAGGCCGAAACTTTCGCCTATCTTGATGGCAATCTCGCGCACGCCAAGATTCCGCCCGGGGGACTCGACGATCTCTCTCCTGCTGCAGTGCCGGCGCTAAATACCGGATACGAGGCGACCGCGGAGACCATCGCCCGCCGTCGGGCCGCCCTTGCCGGCCGGCGCTTGGGCACCCGCCTCAAAGCCCTGTTCTAATTCCAGCCTCCTTACGGCTGCTGCGCCGTCGCGTGTTTGACATTGCCGTTGCTGAGGTGGCGGTTTACGGCGTTGAGGTAGGCGCGGGCGCTGGCCTCGATCACGTCGGTGCTGGCGCCTTTGCCGGTGACGAGTTCGCCATCGCCGAAATCGACTTTCACAGTGACTTCGCCCAAGGCGTCCTTGCCTTCGCTCACGGAACGGAGCTGGTAGTCCATGAGCTTGCCACGCGCCCGGGTGATGCGGTCCATCGCTTTGAGGGCGGCATCCACGGGGCCGTCGCCGATGCTGGCGTCCTGGTGCGCGTCGGCCTTGGCGCCGGGGCGCTTGAGGCGCACGGTGGCGGTGGGCACAGTCTGGTTGCCGCTGCTCACGCTGAGGTAATCGAGCGACCAGGTCTCGGGCACTTCGGTAATCTGCCCTTCGACGAGCGCGGTGAGATCGTCGTCGTACACGAACTTCTTCTTGTCGCCGATGTCTTTGAAGCGGGTGAAGATGGCGGCGATTTCGTCTTCGGCGAGCTTGAAACCAAGGTGTTTGAGGCGGGCGCGGAGTGCAGCGCGGCCGCTGTGTTTAGTGAGCGGCAATTCGGTCTGGAGCCAGCCAACATCGCGAGGATCCATGATCTCGTAGGTTTCGCGTTTCTTGAGAATGCCGTCCTGATGGATGCCGCTGGAGTGGGCGAAGGCGTTTTCACCGACAATGGCCTTGCTGCGCTGC
>DASTLJ010000455.1:0-32360 GCA_035715125.1 Verrucomicrobiia bacterium | reverse complement strand
CACGACATCAGCGTCAACGCCGTGGGCGTGGCCATACACCGGATGCGCCGGCGCTTCGGCGAGCTGGTCCGCAAGCAGGTCGCGCGGACGGTCAGCGACCCGAAGGAGATGGAAGACGAATTGCGCCACTTGATCGCGATTCTTCGGCAGTCCCGATGAACTTCGTTCGCGCATTGAACCCCTGAACCACAAATGGATGGTAGGGCGCGTCGCTCCGCGCGCGCCGGCCTAGGATCTCCAGTGCGGCGCGCGCGGAGCGGCGCGCCCTACCGTCAGGTTCGTGGCAGTGAAGCTGCAGGCCAGCGCAGGAATTCCGGTAAGATTTTCACCGCTTTCCGTAGGTAACAGATTTGATGGTCACTGCTGCGCGTTGTGATGAGTGCGGCGCCGGAATCGCGATCGGCGCCCCGGAGGGCCATTGCACGACGTGTTTGTTCCTGCTGGGCATGGATCCGGGCGCGGGTGACACCGTGCCGGATACGACGGACCTGACGCCCCTTCTCGCGAAACCTCATTCACCCATGGGCGTGAAGTTCTATCGCCTGCGCGATTACGAACTGCTCGAAGAAATCGCGCGCGGCGGGATGGGCGTGGTGTTTCGAGCCCGACAAATCAGCCTCAACCGGACCGTGGCGTTGAAGCTCATCCTGGGAGGACAACTGGCGTCGCCTGCGATCATCAAGCGATTCCAGGTCGAAGCGGAGGCCGCCGCCAGCCTGCACCATCCCAACATCGCTTCCATCCACGAGACGGGAGAGTGCGAGGGCCATCACTTTTACAGCATGGAGCTGGTCGAGGGCGCGGGACTGGATCGGCGCGTGACGGAGTTTCAGTTGCCGGCTGCCAGGGCTGTGACGAGCGAGAGCAAGTCCGCCGCGCGCCAACGCCAGCAGTCGATTGCGCGGTTGATGGAGGCCGTCGCCCGCGCTGTGGACTACGCCCACCAACGCGGCGTGCTGCACCGCGATCTCAAACCGAGCAACATCCTCATCGATCGCGACGGCGAGCCGCACCTGGTGGACTTCGGCCTGGCCAAGCTCGTCAACGAGGAGCGAACCCAGTTCACGTTGAGCGGCGCGGTTCTGGGCACGCCAAACTACATGGCGCCGGAACTGGCCTCCGGCCGGGCCGCCCACGCGACGACGGCAGCGGATGTCTACAGCCTCGGCGCCATCCTCTACGAATTGCTCGCCGGGAGCGCGCCGTTTCAGGCGCCGACGCCAGTCGAGATCTGGCGTCGCGCGTTGGAAGAAGAACCGTTGAACCCGGCCTCGCGCAACAGGCTCGTGGATCCGGATCTTGCGACGATTGCATTGCGCTGCCTCGAAAAGGAACCACAACGGCGCTACACCTCGGCTGCCGCGCTGGCTGAAGATTTGGAGCGCTGGCGGGCGGGCGAACCGATCGCGGCCCGGCCCGTCAGCGCCGGTGAAAAACTCTGGCGCTGGTGCCGCCGCAAGCCGGCACTGGCCGGGCTCGCGCTGACGGCCATCGCCTTCGCCGTCGCTGGATTCATCGGTGTTTCGACGCAATGGCGCCGTGCCGAGCGCCAGGCGCGCGCCACACAGTTGAATCTCTACGCCGCCGACATCGGCGCGGCGCAGCAGGCGCTTCTGGAGGGCAACCTGGGTCGCGCGCGTGCGTTGCTGGACGCCTACCGTCCTGTGGACGGCGGCGAAGACCTGCGTGGCTTCGAGTGGCGGATGTTGCGGCACTCGGCGCAGGGCGACCACATCGTCGCGTTTCTCGGCCACTCCAGCACCATACGGTCCCTGGCCTTCTCGCCGGACGGCAACTGGCTGGCGACTGCCAGCGCCGAAAGCGCGGTGCTGGTGTGGGACCTTCGGCAAAATGGTTTGAGTCGCACGCTGACCGGCCACACGGGCGCGGTGAACTGTGTCGCCTTCTCGCCCGATGCCCGCCTGCTGGCCACGGCCGGACAGGACGGCAGTCTCAATTTGTGGGACACGATATCGTGGCAGGTCACGACCCAACTCGTGTGCCGGCCGTATCCGTATCAAGTCGCATTTTCGCCCACCGAGCCGCTGCTCGCTTATTCGGAGGGCGGCACCGTGAATCTCTCCTCGGGTCGGGTGCGCCTCTGGAATTACGCCAAAGGCAGACGTGTGCAGACCTGGACCAATGCCGGAAGCCGGTTCGCGTTTTCGCCGGATGGGAAGAAGCTGGTCACCGGCAATCAGGATGGCCTCGCAGTGTGGGACACCGCCAGCGGGCGCAACCTGTGGAATGGCAGCCGGCTCTACTCCGTGCTTTCCATCGCGGTCTCGCCGGAGGGGTCGAAATTCGCGGCGTGCAGTTTTCAGGGAGAGGTGGCGCTCTTCGATCTGGGCAATCCCGACCGAGCCGTGACGCTCAAAGGTCCGACGGGTCGTTCGCGCGGCGTTGCCTTCTCCCCCGACGGCGCCAGCCTTGCTGCCGCCAGCGGCGACCAAACGATCCGGGTCTGGAACACGGTGTCGTCCTGGGAACGGACCAACGTGTCACTGCGCACGCTCTGGGGCCACGGCAGCGGCGCGCGGTGTGTGGCGTTCTCGCCCGATGGACGATTCCTTGCCAGCGGCGACAAGGACGGCGTGGTCCTGCTTTGGGATTCCAAGGCGCGGCCTTCCGCATCCTTGATCACCAACGTTCCCGTCAGCTACACGAACGCGCCACCCGTCTACTCCAGCGACTCGGGCTGGATGGCTGCGGCGAACGCGATCGAACAGGTCACGGTCTGGAACATTCGGACACACGAACGGGTGCAGTCCTTCCGGGGCGCGCTGATTCCCCTGGCGTTGTCCGACGATCACCAGACCCTCGCCACGATGAGCACGAACTACGCTTACCAACTCTGGGACGTGGCGAGCGGACAACTCCGCCGCGAAGCGCAATTCGTCCGCCCCGAACAAGCGTTCACGGCGAAGCGATCCCCGGACGGAAAGCTCCTCGCTGTCGGCTACTTGGATGGCACATTCGCAATATGGGAACTGGAGACGCGGCGCGAACTCTGGCAGCACCGCGGTCACAAGACCAACATCCGTGAATTTGCCTTCTCGGGTGACGGCCGCTTGTTCGCGACGGCAAGCCAGGACTTCAGCGCGAGACTTTGGGAACTCCCCACGCGCCGGGAGTTGGCCACGTTGACAGGGCACGGGGACGAGGTGTGGACCGTCGCGCTCTCGCCGGACGCAACCGTCGCCGCCACGGGCAGCAGCGACCACACGGTGCGGCTTTGGTCTGTGCCGGATGGCCGCCCGCTAGCGGTGCTGATCGGCCACAAGGAAGGGGTGTTCCGCGCGGCTTTCTCGCCGGACGGCAAGACCCTCGCCACCGCCAGCGACGACGACACGGTCCGGCTCTGGCATCTGCCCACGCGGCGCGAAGTGGCAAGATTGGACCACGGGGCCAACGTGAAACTTGTCAGTTTCACGCCAAACGGCCAGATGCTCGTGTCCAATTCGGATCGGCGCGCCATTCACTTCTTCCGCGCGCCGAGTTTCGCGGCACTCGACGAGGCGGACCGCAAGAAAATCGTGCGCGGCAAATTTCCCTGACAGTCAGCGCGGATACTTTGTAAGGTTCGTCATGCGTTCCGGTGGTACCAGGATGATGAAAACATTATTTGCTGCCATTCGTGTTGTTCCGACGGCGTGTTTGGCCCTCCTCCTGACGGCGGCGCCGGGTTTGGGTGCGGACTCGCTCATTACGCCTGGCGCCACCTGGAAGTATCTCGATACTGGCGTGGACCCCGGCACCGCGTGGCGCGGACCGGGCTACAACGATACTTCGTGGGCGTCGGGTGCGGCGCAGCTTGGCTTCGGGGATGGCGACGAGGTGACCGTCATCCGCTCCGGCATCGTCACTGCGTACTTCCGCAGAAATTTCAGCGTGGCCAATCCCGCCACGGTCAGCAACCTGACGCTCCGCGTGCTGCGCGACGACGGTGTGGCCGTTTATCTCAACGGTGTCGAAGTCTTTCGCAACAATCTGCCGTCCGGCCCGCTCTCCTACACCACCCTCGCCACCGCCACCGTCGGCGGCGCCGAGGAGACCACGACTTTTCTGACCGCGACACTCGATGCGAATCTTCTCGTCGCCGGCGAGAACGTCATCGCCGCTGAAGTTCATCAGGTCAGCGTCACCAGTTCCGATCTCAGCTTCGATCTCGCGTTGCTGGCGGACACCGCGCCGCCCCCGCCGGAGTTGCCGGTGGTCGCGGTGCAGACCGTGGACGGAACAGCGGCCGAAGGGACTTCCGACCGCGGTCGCTTCCGCCTCGTCCGCTCCGGCTCGACGAACGAGTTGCTGAATGTCTCGGTGTTCTACAACGGCACGGCGATCAACGGCGTGGACTGTGTAGCCTTGCCGATGACGGTGGAATTCCCCGCAGGTTCGGCGACGGTCGATCTGGAAATCGTTCCGCTCGACGACAGCCTGGTCGAAGGAGCGGAAACACTGGTGCTCAACCTCGTGCAACCGCCGTGCTCGAATCAGAACCCGCCCACCCCTGGCTGTTATCTCGTGGGCACGCCGTCGCAAGCCAGCGTCAGCATTCTTGACAATGACGTGGAACAGCCCCCGCCGCCCGGAACGAACATCCTTATCACCTCCAACTCCGTCTGGAAGTATCTGGACAACGGAACCGACCAAGGCACGGCGTGGCGGGCGCCTGACTTCGACGACAGTACATGGTCCTCGGGCCCCGGCCAACTCGGTTACGGCGACGGCGATGAGGCGACGGTCGTGAGCTTCGGGCCGGACCCGACGAGGAAATTCATCACGACTTACTTTCGCCGCGCGTTCGACGTGGCCGACGCGTCGGCGGTCAGCAATCTGGTGGCGTACGTTCTGCGCGATGACGGCGTGGCGGTTTATCTGAATGGCGTCGAGGTCTACCGCAACAATCTTCCCGCAGGGCCCATCACCTTCAACACAATGGCCAGCACCGTCGTGGCCGACGAAAACGCTTACGTGGCTGCTTCCATCTCCACTGCCGCGCTCGTGACCGGGCCCAATGTGATTGCTGCCGAGGTCCACCAGGTGAATGGAACCAGCAGCGATATAGGGTTTGATCTGGCTTTGATCGCCGAGGGCGGGTCACAGCCACCGCTCGAATTGCCACTCGTCAGCGTGGAGGCGGTGGACAATACGGGGGCGGAGTCAGGCGCGGATTCGGGCTTGTTCCGGATCAGCCGCACGGGACCTACACCAGAGTCGTTGCTTGTGACGCTGAGATACGGCGGAACGGCAGTCAACGGAATCGACTGCCTCATGTTGCCGTTCGACGTGGAAATCCCGTCCGGCTCGAGTTCGGTCGAACTCACGGTGGACGTGATCGACGATGTCGTCGTCGAAGGCACAGAATCGGTCGTGCTCGTCCTGGTGCAGCCACCGTGCGCAATTCAGAATCCGACTGCGCCGGGCTGTTATCGCGTCGCCGCACCCGGCCAGGCCGTCGTTTACATCCTGGACAACGACAGTGAGGAGCCCCCGCCGCCCGCGATGGTCACGCTCATCGTTTCCAACTCTGTCTGGAAGTATCTCGACAACGGCACCGACCAAGGCACCGCATGGCGCGCGCCAGGCTTCGACGACAGCTCGTGGGCGTCCGGCCCCGGCCAACTCGGCTACGGCGATGGCGATGAAGCGACGCTTGTGAGCTTTGGTCCCGACCCGGCGAATAAGTACATCACGACCTACTTCCGCCGCGCCTTCGACGTGGGGGATGTTGCGGCGCTGAGCAATCTCGTGTTGAACGTCCTTCGCGACGACGGAGTCGCCGTTTACTTGAACGGTGTCGAGGTGTATCGCAACAACCTGCCGGCTGGTACCGTTACGTTCAACACGCTCGCCACCATCGCGGCGCCGGACGAGAACGCCTACCTCACGGCGCCGGTTCCTTCCGCGCCCCTGGTCAGCGGACGCAACGTCGTGGCAGCAGAAGTGCATCAGGCTAGTCCCGCGAGCAGTGACATCGGTTTCGACCTGGCGCTGTTCGCCGAAGGAATGGCGCTGCCGCCGCCCAATCCCTGCCCGCCATTACCCAGTCCAGATGATCAGACTCTTCCGGCGGTTGCGAGCGATGGCACCAACTTTTTGGTCGTGTGGATCGACATGCGGAATCGTGACTCGTCCTGGTTCGATGTCTATGGCGCGCGCGTCTCTGCCTCGGGAGAAGTGCTTGACCCGGGCGGCATACCCATCTGCACGAACTTGAGCGCGGCTTATTATCCTGACGTGGCGTTCGACGGCACAAATTACTTCGTCGTTTGGTCCGATGACCGCGACGCCGCCGAAGGAAATCCTAGACTTGAAATCTATGGTGCCCGAGTCAGTCCCGGCGGCGCCGTGCTCGACCCGAGCGGCATCCAGATCACGCACGGCGAAGTGGCCTATCAACCGACCATCGCGTTTAACGGGACCGTGTATCTCGTGGCCAGCTATGCCTGGGAACACAACGGCCATCGGGGCACCACGTTGCTCGGTGTGCGCGTGACGCCGGCGGGGGAAGTGTGGGACACGGAGGAACTGATCCTCCACCAAAGCGAATTCAGCGGCGTTGACTATCCGGCCATTGTGGCCAGCGAGGGTGTGGATTGGCTCGTCGTCTGGAACGGCGCAGGGGTCGAGGGATCATTCGTCAGCGCAAACGGCATCGTTTCCTCACCGCAGCAACTCGTGGCCGAAGGAGAAGCGTGGGTTCACGGCCTTGTGTCCGCCAGTGGGTATTATTTCCTGGCCACAGTGGCCGATCGCGAATTCGCGCCCGACACGCACGTGATGGACGTTTACGGCACCTGGATCACCCGGGACGGCCAACAGGCGAACACGGTGGTCATCGCCGCCAACACCAACTACACCATCGGAAGCTTCCTGCAGCCCACCACCTACGTGCAGAATCGCCCCACGGTTGCTGCCAACGGTCCGGAATTGGAGGTCGTGTGGGAGGCCGGGGCTATTTACACGAACGGCGGATTATTTATGTTCCGGTCAGACATCACGAGCGCGCACATTGACGACAGCGGCAACATCTCACCCGTCAGATCCGTCTGTGCCAAACCGCAAGACCAGAGCTTCGCCGCATTGGCGTTCAGCGGCGAAAATTTCCTGGCCGTCTGGCAGGACGCGCGCACCGCGCCGCCGGAGGAGTACAGCCCGCAACGTGCATTCGACATTTACGGCGCCCGGCTCGCCGTCGCGGGCGCGGTGGTTGAACCCAATGGCTTCATCATCAGCGGGGAATTGCGCGACTGCGACAGCGACGGCGATGGCGTGCCGGACGAACGTGATGCCTGCCCTGACACGCCGCCCGGCGCCATCGTCAATGGCGATGGATGTGCCATAGCCCAGTTGTGCCCGTGTGCAGGCCCGTGGCAACACCATGCCGAATACGTGGACTGCGTCATCCGCCATGCCTGGCAGTTCTACCGTGAGGGAATCATCACCGCCGAGCAACGCGGCGCGATTATCCACGAGGCTGCGCAGTCGGAGTGTGGCCGCTCGTCCCCGGCGCAAGAAGCCGCGCGGGTCCACCTGCTTCCCCTCACCCTTGAAGAATGCCAGCGCAGCGGCCTGGGGGTGGTTGTCAGCCGCGATCCCATTGGCAGTTGCACCATCGAAACCTCGACCGATCTGGTCCATTGGACCTGGTTGCGCACGCTCGACGCCTCGGACCTCGGCACTGAAATCGCGTGCCCACATTCTGTTGGCGAGCCTTCGCGCTTCTTCAGAGTAAGACCGCAAACACCTTAATCGCAGTGGTTCCACAAAGTGTTGTAACCGGCGGAACCCAGGAAGCATGACGGCTGGCGGCTCGTGCTCCGGTCAAATAACGGGATTGAACCCGGTCCACTTCGGGTGATTCATTTGGGCCGATGCAAGATCTGATAACCAAAGCCGCGACGCTGCTCGAAGCCCTGCCCTACATCCAGGAGTTCAGCGGCGCTACGTTCGTCGTGAAGTACGGCGGCTCGTTCATGGACTCGCCCGATGCGTCCGTGCGCCACGGCGTTATTCGCGACATCGTTTTTCTTGAAGCGGTTGAGATCAACCCGGTGCTCGTGCATGGCGGAGGCAAGGCCATCACGCGCGCGATGGAAAAGGCGGGATTGAAGGCGAATTTTATCCAGGGCCACCGCGTCACGGACGAGGCCGCCGTGCAGATCGTCGATGACGTGCTGTCCCGCGAGATCAACCCCGACATCGTCGCCGCCATCAACGCGCTCGGCGGCGCGGCCAAAGGTTTCGCGGGGCCGGAGATCTTTCGCTGCCGGAAAATTGCGCTCAAAGACGCCGGCGGCGAAGACCTCGACCTCGGATTCGTTGGCGAGGTGGTCGAGGTGAACACCGCGCCGTTGCTGGAGTGCATCCAACATGGCATCACGCCGGTCATCAGCCCGACGGCGCGCGGCGCCGACGGGAAGATTTACAACTGCAACGCCGACGTGGCCGCGGCGCAAGCCGCCATTGCCCTCAAGGCCAGGCGGCTCGTTTTCATGAGCGATGTGCCGGGCTTGATGCGCGACCCAAAGGACCCGGCCACCGTGATTTCGCATCTTCGCACGGGCGAAGTGCCCGAACTCAAGCGCCTCGGGGTGGTGGACAAAGGGATGATCCCGAAAGTGGACAGCGCCGTGGCCGCGATCACCGCGGGCGTGGAGAAAGTCTCCTTCGTGGACGGCCAGGTCGCGCACTCCGTGTTGCTGGAGATTTTCACCGACGCGGGGGTGGGAACCGAAGTGGTTCGCTGAATGGTTGGGGCAAGGGACCAGTGAGGAATGACGAATGACGAATGACGAATGACGAAATCTTCATCGCTGTCCCTTTTCGTCATTCGTCATTCGTCATTACCCACGGGGTCGCTTCACGCATCGCAGCCCGCCGTGTCGAAGGACGGCTGGCGAGCACGTTCGGTATAGCTGAGGGGCTAATGTCATTGCGGCGGATCGGCGAAAGTGCCATGCTGCAAGCGTGAACGACCGATCGGCCTGGTTGCTGCGCGAGAACACCGGAACATCCGGACTGGAGCAGACCGCCCGCGCGGCGGTGGCGGTGCTGGCGCATTTTGACATTCCGCATCTCATCGTCGGCGGGCTGGCGGTGCAGGAACACGGCTATCCGCGCCTTACCCTGGATGTAGACATCGTGGTGCCGGACATCCTGGAGGCCGTTGAGTTTCTCACCTCGGACCTCACCGGGCCGTTCTTCCGCATCCCAGGCTGCGAGGACCGCGTGGAAGATCGTCGCACCGGAGTGAAGATCGATTTGCTGCCGGCCGGGAAGCTATTGAAGCGCGGTTGCAAGGTGCCGTTCCCGCAACCCGGCGAGGCGTCGGACACGCCGCAGTTCGTCAGCCTGCCAGAACTCGTTTCACTCAAACTGGACAGTTGGTTTGGCAGCCCACTGAATCGCCTTAAGGACAAGGCTGACGTTGCGGAACTCATCAAGCGCCGCGATCTCCCGCGCGACCTGGCCGTCGCACCTGTCGTCCGGCCGCTTTACGAGGAGCTTTGGGACGGCTTGAAGGCCGAAGCGTGATGCGTCCCCCGATTCGCCGCACGGCCTGTCGGTTGGCCGCGGCCACACTGCTCATACTGGCAACCGGCGTGGCTGCCGTGGCCTCTGATAGTCTTCGCGTGCTGATCGAAACCGACGCGGGCGGGGATCCCGATGACGAACAGTCGCTCGTCCGATTTCTGCTTTACGCGAACGAATGGGATATCGAGGGCATAATCGCCAACCGCCCCGTCGCCCGCCCGCGCGAAAACCTCAATCCCGAACGCACTGGTCTGGGCATTGTGCGCCGGCTGATCGACGCCTACGGCCAATGCCACTCCAACCTGCTCCAGCACGACCGCCGTTATCCAGCCCCCGAGTTGCTCCGCCAGCGCACGGTCGCCGGCTACAACGACACCGACGACGCCGTGCAACTCATCATTGCCGCCGTCGACAAGCCCGACCCGCGGCCGCTCTGGTACTCCGACTGGGGCACTGACAACGGGGCGGCGACCAACAATCTCAAACGCGCGCTCGACCGCGTGCGGCGCGAACGCGACCCGGCAGGCTACGCGAAGTTCAAGTCGCGCCTGCGCCTGACCTCCTACGACCTGTATGGCGAGCACACGGACAAGCTCGCACCGCCCTTCCCGATCTGGGTGAACACCTTCCAGCCGCCGATGGACGGCAAGCGCTGGTATCACCGCTTCTCCGCGCTGACCGCCAAGGCCGGCGGCTTCGACATTGTGCGCGACATCCGCACCGGCCACGGGCCGCTGGGCGCGCTTTATCCGACCAACACGACGCACTGGGGCAAGGAAGGCGACACGACCACGTTCCTTTACCTTGTTCCCAACGGCCTTCGCGAACCGGAGCAGCCCTCCTGGGGCGGCTGGGCAGGCCGCTACGGCCCAAACACGAATCATCCGGGCCGCCCTTACTTCTGGGCCACCGAACGCGACGCTTGGAACGGCACGACGAACCGTGACAACACGCTGCTTCGCTGGGCGGTCCACCTTCAGAACGATTTCCGCGCGCGGCTCGACTGGTGCGTGAACGATTTCGCGCACGCAAACCATCCGCCCGTCGCCCGCGTGGCTGGCGAATTGCGCCGAACGGCGACTTCCGGCCAGCAAGTCCTGCTCGACGCCAGCGCCTCCGCCGATCCCGACGGCCAGCCGCTGCAATTCCAGTGGATCCATTACCCGGAACCCGGCAGTTACCGTGGCCCCGCCGTCGAGATTCAAGATGCTTCGTCGCCCCGCGCCTCGTTCACCGCGCCACGAGTCGAATCCCCACAAACTTTCCACGTCATCCTCGTCGTCACCGACGCGGGCGCCCCGCCGCTGACGCGCTACCACCGGATCGTGCTGACCGCCACACCGCCGTGAGCCATTAGCCCCGTAGCGATCAAAGTATCAACGATTATGAACAACGTCTGGACCTCCGGCCAAGCCTCGCCTCAATTCTTTTTTTGTTCATGCTCGTGAAGACAGAACGGTATAGGAACATCATTGAAGCGAACACGATCGGGAGTTTCAACCGCCGTGGCGCGTTCCCTCAGCATGAATTTGCGCGCATAAAGGTGCAGCTGCCAAGTAGGCCAGTGCAGCGCCGGATTGCCGGTGTGGTGGAAACCTGTGACCGCGAAATCGAACTATTCTTAAACCACCTGGACACGCTCCAGGAACTAAAGCGCAGTCTGATGCACATCTTGCCGACCGGACAAGTCCAAGTGAAAGTGAAGGAAGAGAAATGAAAGAAGAATCAAAGGCAGAGAATCCGCCGAGAGTGTTTGTGTCTTACTCGCACGACACTTCGGATCACAAGAAGTGGGTGGGCGAATTCGCCTCCAAGCTGATGGGCAAAGGCATCGATGTGATCCTGGACCAATGGGATCTTGGGCTAGGAGATGATGTGCCCAAATTCATGGAGAAGGCCGTCTCCGAGTCAGATCGCGTTTTGATGATTTGCACTGAGACTTACGTTCGCAAAGCCGACGACGGCAAAGGAGGCGTGGGTTACGAAGCGATGGTTGTGACCGGCGAATTGGTAAAAGATTTAGGCACCGCAAAGTTCATCCCCATCGTTCGGCAGAAGGGCACCCAACCTATACTTCCCAAGTGTGTCAGCACGAGGTTCTATGTCAACTTCAGCGAGGAGCAGAATTTCGATGAGGAGTTTGAGAAGCTGCTCCGCGAATTGCACAAGGTACCCAAGCTGAAAAAGCCAGCCATAGGGCCGAACCCATTTGCGGAGCAAGCGGCCACCGGTCCAGAAATGGAGGGCAGCGGGCCAACGAGAAAATTAAATGCGGTTGCTGCGCCCGCATTGGGCGACCCTGCTGCAACCTACGCGACGGCTCTCGAATTTGCACGGCGTAATGACCTCATTGGTTGGCGGCGCTTAATCAAGCAGATCCGGCAACCGCTCCCGGTGCAGCTTCTAGCGTGGCGGCAGACCTATGCGCATCGCCACAGCATGAAACACGCGGAGCTGCCGCCGATGGTTCTGGAGGCGGCGACAGTCTGCGCGCCATTGATGAGCGTCGCACTGGCCGGTGTGGAGTCCAGCCAAGCGAAATTTACGAGCCAAGTGGCAGTGCTCGATGATCTCCTATCGCCTAAGGATTGGATTGGCAGCGGGCTGACGGTCGTGCTGGACGTGACCGACGCAATCGTGTTTATTTACCAAGCGCTGCATGGTGCGGTGTGTATGGAAAGCGACCAACTTCCGCTGGCGCTTCAACTTGCGCGCAGCCGGGTTCAGCGCCAACACCAGGGTGAGAGCGTAGTTGTTTATCAGGACTCCCATTTGATCGGCTGGCCGGCTTCGTTGTCCGGGCACTGCTCCGTCGCTTGGGAGTTCCTAGCGGACCTACCGAAAAAGTGGCCCTGGTTATTGGAGATTTTCGGGAGCGTTGAGGATTACCAGGTTGCACTATGCGCCTACTACTTAGCGCTCAATATTCAGGAATTGGCCGACGTGCTAGCTGGTGGCCGCGAGGAGATTTTAGGGCACAAGCAACTTGAGTTGGATGTTCCACTGATGAACCATGGTTTGCCCCAGGACATTCGTCAGAAAGCCTATCGTTTGCTTTTGCGCTCTCCCGAGGAAGTGAGAGCCATCTGGCGCAAGGCAGGCGTGAATGACGCGAAAATAGTGACGTACTGGCCCTCATGGATCAAGCATTGCGCTGAGTGGTTGTCGGGAATTTATCGCATCGGTTACCACGGCCGGATTGCTCACGAAAAACTGTTTGAGGATTTGCGCCCTGAATCCTGAACACTCCCTCGTTCCACGAGGAACACATTTCGCCGGTGCCCGCGTTGCAGCTTTGACAGAAACTTGGTTTCGCCTATCTGCGCACGCAAGAGGTTCACTTAGCGCGCAATCGGAAGCTCTCGAACGTCGTGCGTTTCACATCAACTCGCGGAATTGCTCGGGCGTCAGGCCGGCATCCTTCGCAATACCGGCCATGGTGAATGCGTTGATGGAATTGTGGCGGGGGATCGTAAGTCGAACCTTGCCGTTCGACATCACTGTGTGCTTGCCTTCGTGAGCGATGCGAAATCCAAGCTTGCTGAAGACCCGGACGGCGGTCGCGTGGCTAATGCCGGGCAGCTTGGGCATGGCTCAGAGAGCGACGATGTCCTCCTCCACTTTCGCGGCCCCGGATTCCTCTGCCTCGACTTCCAGCCATTCGCGGATGGCAACCTTGATGTTCTCGACGGCTTCTTCCCGGGTGGCGCCCTGAGAATGGCAGCCGGGCAAGGAGGGGCAACTGACCGCCCAGCCTTCTTCGGATTGAACGAGCCGAATTCGGTATTGCATGGGTCATTTATGGCCGAACCACCTCGGGGACGCAACGGCGGTCTTGGGCTAGGGAATCGGCGATGAGTGCCTTGAATTCCTGGCGCATGGCCCATTGCGCGGCGATCTCGAATTGCGCTTAGGACGATGTCTTGCCGCGCCGCGGCGGCAACTCCCGGATGAACGACCAGGACACTTCGGCCGTCTCGCCCGTGTCGTAGGTCACTTTGAAGTGGCTGCCCAGTTCCTTGTCCACTTCCACGCACACCGGCGCCGCCTTGGCGGAGATCCGGTTTGCTTTCCGGATGGCCGCGTGTGGCTCAAGGAAACAAAGCCCGTCTTCGAATTCCACGTCAAAGGCGTCCTCCCAGCCCAGGTAGCGGGCGTTCTTGACGCGGGAAAACCTGCCTTTGCCGTAAGGCTTTTTCAGTTGCACAGGGGTCTTCATAGCCGTCCCTCGCTTCGCAATTCTTCGATCAATTTCACCAGCTTCCGATCCGGTTGCCAGCCTTCGATTCCCACCAGGCGGTCCACGTCAAGTCGGCCCAGCAGCCGGCTCTTGTTGTCATAGACGTGAACGTGTCTCGGCTCGTGGTCGCCGATGAACCATTCCAGAATATAGCCGTATCGGCGGACTCGTGCCACAGGCTTGTCGTTCGTTGTTCCAAAGCTTCAAGCAACGGCCCGCCACCGTCAAGGAAGCGTTGTCAGATTGCCCCAAGCGTCCCCTCCACGCACTGTGGACTTGCTTTCCGCCCGCCGCGCGTGCTCTTTGAGGCAGTTTTGCGATGAAAGAAATCGTTCCGCCTCCGCCGCCCATCGTCCGAAACCAGTTCGAATCGGTGCGCGAGTTGTTCACCCGCTATGTCGTGCCCACCTACGGGCGATTCGACCTCGCGTTCGCCCGCGGCGCGGGCTGCCACGTGTGGGACGTGAGCGGGCGCCGTTTCCTCGATCTCGGCGGCGGCATCGCGGTCTGCGCGCTGGGGCACGCACATCCCGAGATTACGCAGGCGCTGGTCGAGCAGTCGCAGCAGCTCGTTCACGTCTCGAATCTCTACTATCACGAGCCGCAAGGCCGGCTGGCCGAGCGCATCGTGAAGCAACTGGCGCCGGGCAAGGTTTTCTTCTCCAACTCGGGCGCCGAGGCCAACGAGGGCCTTTTCAAGCTGGCGCGCAAGTTCGGCCATGACGAGGGCCGCTTCGAGATCCTCACGGCGGCCGACTCATTCCACGGCCGCACGCTGGCGGGCATCGCGGCCACGGGACAAGAAAAAGTAAAGAAGGGCTTCGAGCCGATGGTCGCCGGGTTCCGGCACGTGCCGTTCGACGATCTGTCGGCGATGCGCGACGCGTTGTCGCCCGCGACCGTCGCCATCCTCATCGAAGGAATCCAGGGCGAAGGCGGCATCACGCCTGCGTCACCTGAATATCTGCTCGGGCTGCGTGCGTTGTGCGACGAGAAGAAGCTGCTGCTGTTCATCGACGGGGTGCAATGCGGTCACTTCCGCACCGGACGCTTCCAGAGTTTTCAGCGCATTCTCGAGGGCGTCCCCGGCGCGGAGAAATTCGTGCCCGACGGCCTGTCGATGGCGAAGTCGCTCGGGGGCGGATTTCCAATTGGCGCGTTCTGGGTGCGCGACCGGCACGCAGACCGACTCGGCGCAGGCACGCACGCCACGACCTTTGGTGGCACGCCGCTGGGTTGCGCGGTGGCGCTGAAGGTCTTCGAAGTGATCGAACGCGACGGCCTGGCGGAGAATGCGCGCAATCTGGGCGAGTGGTTGAAGGGCGAACTGCAGCGGCTGGTGGACCTTTATCCGTCGGTGCTTCGCAGCGCCCGCGGGCTGGGCTTCATGCTCGGCCTGGAGATTGCGGAAAAGCAGACGATCCCGGCCTTCGCCGCGAGCGACAAGCCCGCTGCCACGCAGTTCGTAAATCGCCTCCATGAAGCGGGCTTGCTGACGATTCCATCCGGGAACCAGGTCGTCCGCCTGCTCCCGCCGTTGAACCTCGCGCGGGCGCAGGCGGACGAGGGCATTGCCATCCTCGAGAACGTCGTGCGCGGGTTGGTTTGAAGTCGCGCCGCGTTAGTTCACGGACGGTTTTTCTTTGCGCACGACCACGAACCAACCTTCTTTCCCCGTCGCATCTCCCCCCATGATCGTCATGCCGGAGTTCACGGCGACTCTGGATTTCCGCCGCAGCACGCCGTTGCGATACATGCACAATTCGACCTGATGGTCGCCGACCCAAACGATTTCGAGCTCGCGGCCCGGTGAAACTTCGATTCTTCGCGGCTTGCCCTTCGACGGCACGATCTCCTGCCGAGTGGTCTCCCAATAATAATTCCATGGATCGACCCGCTTCAGCCGATCCGCCAGCTTCGGGCCGATGGGCTTCCAGCCGGGGCCCTGGGCCTTGGAATCATTGGCGCCGCGGACGATCTGCAAATAGAAGTCGGGCGTCGGGCTTTCGGCGGCGATCAACGGAACTCCAAGGGCCACGAGGATCATTATGCTCAGGAACAGTCGCATCACTATTCTGACGGCCTCCGCGGTCGTGTTAGTCAATCTCAGTGTGAAAATCCGTTTTCATTCGTGTCCATTCGTGGTTAAATTCCCGTTATGAGCGACGACTTGCAACAGCGCATCGACGACGCGCTGAAGAACTCCGAGAACATGGGAGAGATGACCGGCGCCGATGCCATCGGCACCGTTGGCAACGCCGATTGCGGCGACATGCTGCGCGTGTGGGTGAAGTTTAAGGAGGAGAACGGCCGCAAAGTGATCGACAAAGCCAGCTTCCAAAGTTTCGGCTGCGAGACGGCCATTGCGGCTGCCAGCCTCGCGATGGAACTCATCCGCGGCAAGACGCCCGACGAAGCGCTCCGGATGCGAGGAGGGGAATTTGCCAAAGACCTTGGTCCGTTGCCGCCGACGAAAGTTCACTGCACCCAACTCGTCGAGGGCGCGCTCCGTTCCGCGCTCGATCCGAACGCGGCGCCGCCGGCCCCGGTCGCCGCGCCCGCGGCCGCTCCTGCGCCGACCGGAAACCTCAACGAGAGCCTCAGCCAGCCGCGGCAGGGCGGAGTGCGCGTTGTGTTTCTGGACCAGGAACGGACGTAGCCAAAGGCTCGCAGCCTGATATTGTTCATCAAAGGAAATTCAGCCTCGTGTGCTCGGTCACTGAGACATCAGGCGTGGCGCCTATTCTCCTCCAAGTCCGTCAACGGCAGATGCCCGATACCAATTCAGTCGCCAGGATGTGGAGTTTTTGATCGGGGGTCACCACGATCACGGTGCGGCCCTGCTCGGCCACCAGCAGACAATCATGGTTGGGAACCTCAAATCCTTTCCCATCTGCCGTGCGCACAATGAACGGCTTGAACGGCGTAGTGTCCCTGGCTTCTTTGATGGCATCAATCGTCATGTCCAACGACCTGTACCACTCCGTTGGACCGGCGCAAGTGCGTTCTGCACGTGGGCAATCACTCTCCAAACTCCAGCACCCCGAACTTCTCCGGTGTGTGGAAGCTGCCGGTCAGAACGGGGCTCCATGCCAGGAACGCGCCGTTGGCCCGGTCGCAGCGGTACAGATTCAAGCGCCAGCGTGCGCCGGCCTGTGGCCTGGTCGCGCTCAACAGTTCCAGGGGCATCCGCATCTCCAGCGTGAACACTTTGCGCTTGCGGTCGACTTTCACGGCCGACTGGCAGCGGCCGTCCCAGGCGAAGTTTTTGTCGGGCAGATTGCACAGCACGTCGAGGCGCTCATTCGTCGGAGCGACTTCGTATTCGGCGTAGCGGTTGACGTTCGTCCAGTCGCTGCCGACGAACACCTCGACCACGTCGCGATCCCAAAGCCCCATCCGCTCGCGGTCGGCGCTCGGAGTGTCGAAGACGGTGAGCTTCGTGAACGGACACTCCCAGCCGAAGTAGAGGAACTGGTCCGAATAGAGCACGCGCACGGCCGTGGCCAGCTCGGGCCGCGCATCGTGCTTCAGCGAGCCATATTCGACGCGCACGACCCGCGCCTTCGACCACGCCGGGTCGTCCAGCACGCCGTCGAGCTCGAAATCGTTTCCGATGCGCGCCGCCTTGACCACCGGCGGCGGCAGCGAACGGGCCAGCAGCTTGCTGGCGTTGTCGAAGTAAATCTTCCGAAGCACCGGCGCGGGCAGGCCGATGCTGCTGATGGTCCAGTCGCCCTGGATGGGCGTCATGTGTTCCCAGTCCTTGTCCCACGTCTCCAGCCAGCGCCATTCCTTTTGGTAGAAAACTTGCGCGTCGTTATCGGTGGGCCGCTCGGCGTCGCCGCTCGAACCGAGAATGAGCTTGTCGCGAACCACCATGAAGTCGGTGCCGAAGACGATTCGGTCCTGATGCTTGACGAAGAGCTTGTGGACCTTCCTCGGGTCGTGCCGGCCGAGTTCCGGGATGCGCGCCGCCAGGTCGGCCATCATGTTGGGCCGCCGGTCCAGCGCGCGGTCCACCCAGTCGATGTCTTCGGGGTTATTCGCGAAATGGACGCAGACAAAGGTCGTCTTCGGATGCCGTCCGATGACGCGGTCGAGCGCTTCGACAATCTCCATGCGGGGCGGGTAGATGTTGGTGTCGCCAAACCACCACGAGCGATGGTCCTTCAATTCCTTCCACCGCTCATTTTTCGCGTCGAAGGGAAGCCAGAACGCCTTCGGGTCGCCGACGTGGATCGACACCGGCATTCCGAGTTCGCCGCAACGCCGCCACACCGGGTCGAGCCGGGCGTCATCGACCTTGATGAGTTTGCCCTCGCCGTCGCGCAAGTACAGGCCGAGTCGCTTGTATTCCTTCAAGCCCGCCGCGCCGAGCCGGTGCGCCTCCTCGACCTGTTTGACCGCCCGCTCGGCGAAGTCCGGCTTGTCCCAGCCCTTGTAGTCGAGGTTGAAGTAGAGCAGGAACCGGCCGGGGGCGACGCGGTCGGTGATCGCCTTGTTGCGCTCGAATTCTGTGGGCGAGTCGGCGTTCGTTTTCGTGACTGTGCCGCTGATAAGGTTCACGCCGAGGCCGAGGCCAGCGGCGTCCATGATCTTCACCGCCCGCGCCAGGTGTTGCGTGGTGAAATCGATGTGCATGTGCATGTCGATGGTCCGCCGTTCCGCCCGCCATTGCGCCGCCTCGGCGCGGACTGCAGCAGCGGCGCCCTTCGCGACAGGATGAAATGCCGACGCAATGAGGAAGACCGGGAGAACGAGGCAGGAAGCAGGTTTCATGGGCGTTGGTTGTGTGGCTCCGGACACTACCGGGCCGTCCCCGATCAGGCAAATTCAAGCTCGACACGCCCGGCTGCCGTTATCTAATCACATTAAGCATCAACTTTTAACCCACATCGCACATGCACACGAACGACTATGTTTTCCCGCGCCGCCTCACGCGCCGCGATTTCGTCAAGTTGGCCGGCACCGCCACCGCCGCGGTGGCCGCCGCAGCGACCTCCACGTCGACCTCCGCCCTTGCCGCTGAAAAAGCCGCGAAGCCGAATGAACGCCCCGTCCGCATCGGCGGCGGCCAGTGGACCTACGAATCGGTGCCCGGCTGGGGCAAGCTGCCCGGCGACATGAAGTACGGCCTCGGCTGCGGCGTGGTCGTGGACAGCCGGGATCGCGTCTATGTCACTTCCCGCTCCGCCAATCCCTGCGTTGCCGTATTCGACCGCGACGGCGCTCTGCTGGAGACCTGGAGCAACGACTTTTCGGAGAAGGTCGGTTATTCCACCGAACAAGTCGTCCTCTCGGCCCACTGCATCTACTGGAGCAAGGAACCCGGCGGCGAATTCTTTTACTTCACCGAAAACGCCGGCAAAGACGGCAAAGACCCGAGCTTCGGCCGGCGTGTTTACAAGACCGACCTCAAGGGCAAAATCTTGTTCGAGATCGGCAACGTCAAACAGGAAGGCACGACCGCGCAGAAATTCGACCAATGGACGAACCCAACGGACGTGGCGGTCGCACCCAATGGCGACATTTACGTCGTGGACGGCTACGGCAGCCAGAAGGTCACGCGGTTCGACAAGAACTTCAAAGAGATCAAAACCATCGGCAAACGCGGCACGGGCAAGGGGGAGTTCAACACCTGCCACGGAGTCTGGGTGAGCCTCCTGGGCAATGAACCGGAGGTCTACATCGCCGACCGGCACAACGGCCGCGTCGAAGTTTTCGATCTCGAGCTGAACTTCAAGCGTCACATCCTCGGCGACGTGCGGATGCCGTGCTGCTTCTACCAGCACAAAGGTCACACCTACATCCCGGACCTCGGCGGCGTCGTCGCCATCCTCGACGGCAGCGACAAGGCCGTGGCGCATCTGGGGGACGGCAAGGAATGGGACGGCAAGGCCGACAAGCCCGACGCCCAGACCAATCCCGCGCTCTTCGCCACGCCGCACGCGATGTGCGTCGATTCGCGAGGGGACTTCTACGTCGTCGAGTGGCTTGCGCAAGGTCGGGCGAGGAAGTTCAAGCACGCGCCGCAGAAGGTGTGAGGTGCGGGAGCGCATGTTAGCGTTCTTACGACACTCCGGCCCGATTGCCGTTTAAGCGACAAATCGGATGCTCGCGAACAGTGTGCGGGAGAAAACGAGCCTGCTGTCCTACACGCCACTCGCTCTGACAGTCCAGGATCTGCACCCCCGCGCTCAACGGCGATCGGCGTCCAGCTTGTTCAACGTCAGCCAAAGCTGGCTGCGCGCCGGGTTGCCCTCGGCGTTGCTGAGGCTGTATTTCACTTCCATCTGCATCACAGGGCGCAGGGCCGGCATTTCGAGGAACACCGTCTTGCCATCCGGCAACAGGCGGGCGGATTTGACTTCCACTTCATCGCGGCCCGGCTTCTCAGGGTTGGCGACGGACCAGTCCTTCGAGCCGTATTGGGCGGCGTAACGGTAGTTCCACTGCGCGACGCCGAAGCTGCCGGCGTCCTCCGCGCTGGCGCGTTCGAGCGGCTGCGAAAACGTGATCGCCAGGCCGTTGCTGTGCGCGTGCCAGGCGACGGGGAGAAACACCGGCTTGCCGGTGAATCGCACGCGCTGGAGCGCGCCGTCCTTCGCGGCGCTGGTCTGCCAGCCGGTGCTCGCGGCGATGTAGAGATGCCCGTCGCGCGAGTTGAATGTGCCGCGGTTCGGCCCCGAGAGCAGCCGGCCCGGCAGCGGCAGCACCGCGCCTTGCGGCACGCCGTCCACGACGTCGCGCAACACGAGCATCAACCCGCACCGGCCCCAGAGCAGATGAACCATGTGCTCGGAGAGCGGTCCCCACTGGCCGCGTGGCACCCAGACCCGGCTGGCGCTCGAATTGTCCACGCCGTGCGGAATCCAGCAGAGCGGCGCGTCGTAGCCGAGCGGCCTTTCGGGCGTGACCTTCGGCCCGCCGTAGCCGTAGTAGCCGCCGGGTTTGGCTTCGGAGATTTGCGACGAGGGCGTCCATTCGCCTTGTTGCGGACTGACGGTGACGATGGCGCCGTCGGGGCTGACGCCGAGGCTGTTCGCAAAGCGCCAGCCGCTGGCGATGGTTTCCTTGCGTTGCCCATCCGCCGAGACGCGATGCACGCCACGCGGATCGACGTAGTAGAAATTGCCCGCCGTGTCCTGCTCAAGGCAGGTGGCGAAATCATGGGTGCCGGTCGAAGTGTCGAGGAGGCCGCAGAAGTTCTCATAGAAGTCCGCCTCGCCGTCGCCGTTCAAGTCGTGCAGGCGGGTGATTTGATCGCGGCCGAGCACGAACACTTTTCCGTCGCGCACCTTGAGGCCCAGCGGCTGAAAGAGGCCGGTGGCGAATCGTTTCCAGCGCAGGTCGCGCAGCCCATCGTCGGCGCCCGTGACGCGCCACACGTCACCGTGGATGCTGCAGACCCAGATCGCGCCGTCGGGAGTGAAGTCGACGCCGGCCAGGAACATCAGCGCTTTCCACGGGTTGTCGTAAGGCACCGTGAGCGTATCGACGGCGAGGATGTCCGTGTCCAGCCCGCGCTGTCCGGTCGTTTTGAGATCGGGCAGCCAGCGGGCGGGGCCGGGTTTGGCAAGGGAAGCGACGTCTTCCACTTGCGACAGTTCGGTTTCAAACCGGGCAAAGGCCGCCACTTCGTACACGGATCCGGACCACAAAAGCAACTGCACACGTTCTGCGGCTGAGTGTGGCGGAATGGACACGATGATTTTGGCTCCATCGTTGGTGAGTTTCGTCCCCGAACCCACGGCCATGATGGACCAGCGTCTTTCTATGGAGCCGCCAGACGCCTTCGCCCACTTTTCCGTGGTGGCGAAGGCGACCTCTTTGTTGTCCACCGTGGCCGCCACAAGGCGCATCTCCCGGTCCGAGGGTGCCAACTCCAGGGAACGGGAAAACATTATTAGCCCGTGGGGCCGCTCCAGCCACGGCGAATCGAGCACGCGCACGCCGCCGACGGTGTATTCGAGCACGACTCGCTTTCCATTCAGGTGCAGCCCCGAGAAGCGGTTGCTCGTGCTCAGCCACGCCGGTCCGGACGCCGTGCGGAAAGCGACCGCGCCATCCACCTTCGGCACTTTGATTAGTCCGAAGCGCGCGGCGTCGAATTTCAGAAAGCCGCCCGTCCACGCGGCTCGCCACGAGAGGTTGGCGGTGTCGAAGCAGACCGTCCCCTCATCGCGCTCGCCAACTTTTATCGAGAGTCCCTTGGCGACAACTCCACCGGGCGCATCGACCAACGACGCCAGGAATTGCCCGACCTCGGTCCGGCTCCAGCGGTTGTCGACCCAGTCTTTTTCCTCCTGCGAGCCGACGTCGCGGCCGGCGGACCGATGTTCGCCCTGCCGATCTGAAGCGGGCTCTCCGGAAAGAGCCGAAGTGGCGGCCAGAACGTTGAATGACAGCAGCAGGGCAACCGCGTGGGACTTTCGGCGCATAAGCATCAAGGGGCGCGCGGCATTGAAGCTGCGGCGTGCGGAACGAGTCAAGGAAGGAGCGCGGACAGCCATGTCCGCGAGATTCTTGGCATTACTTCAAATTCACGCGGACAAGCCTGTCCGCGCTCCTGTTTCGGGCGGTCCTTGGATACGCACTGTGATTGCACCGCCCACGAGTCGTCGTGTAGAAGCAAGCGCATGAAACCCATTCCGCGCCAGCTCGCCGGCCTGCTCCTGATGTGCGCCGGCCTGGCGATGACCACGCTGGCGCTGGCGATGTTGTGGCTCGCCCCCATCGTATTCGTCGCCACCGCGCGCGTCCTTGTTCCGCCCCCGCGACCGGCGCCCGATCACGGGACCGCGTCCACTCGGATTGCAGGCGGCGCGGGTTGGACTCCAACCGAGCTGGAGCGCATCCGGGCCAAGATCGTGCTGTACCAGGTGATCACCAATCTTGACCTGCAACGGAAGAGGGCCGAGCAGTTCAAGGAGGAAGGCCCTCTGCCAATGGACAAGACGTATCAGCTTCTCACGAAGCAAATGGAGGTCCGCCAATCCGACAACTCGTTGATCCTCGAGATTCGCATCCAGAGTTACGACCGCGCCGAAGCCGCGACCCTTGCGAACCGAGTCGCCGAAGCGTATCGCGACACGAGGCGCGCGGACGGAGCGGTCGTTGAGATCGTGGAATCCGCGCAGCCTCCGGCGAAAGGTCGACGCTCGGGAGGGTCGAGCGCGCTGGTATTGTTCCTGGCCGGATTGGTTGGGTTGGGCGTGGGTTACTGGGTCTTGCGCTCAGCGGGATTGCTCGGGCCAACGCCGCCGGGCGGGTGAAGCGTAAGACTTCGGGAGCGCCCTTTATCGAAAAAACTCCCGCACGATCTCGCGCGGCGTCGCGATCACCGGCATCTCCACGTCAAACGCTTTCAGTTCAAGTGAGCAGCCGCCTGATTACGTCCAGCGCGTCGAGGGCGTGTGCCTTGCGGTCGGCAAGGTCGAGAGGAACGTTGGTGTCAACCGCGATGAGAGGGTTTCGCCGCGGGCGTGTCGCCATAGATGACTTGCAGCCCGCGGGCCATCAGCCTCTGCCGCTGAGCGTCCGTCAGCCGGCTCATGCGCGGGCGGTATTTCTGCACCAGCTTCATACCGGAAGTGTTCGGCACGGCTTCAGCGGCGGGTTTCTTCGACTTCACGCAGCGAATCTGCCATCGACGGCGAATGCCGTCAAATTCCAGGTGACGCCGGCCGCTTTGGGCGTGAGACTTCGCGAGCGATGCGGTCGAAATTCCAATGAACGATTCGCCGAGCAAACCGGGTCGTCGGCTGAAACTCCTCGCCCTCGGGTTCGTGCTTCTGCCGGTCATAGCTGGCCTATTGCCCGTGATTTTCCGCGCCCCGCAACGTGCGCACAAGCAGAACTGTCTCGGCGACATGGTTGCAATCAACCTCTGCGGTCGGATGTGGGCCAACGACCACGCGGAATTGATGCCGCAGACGCTCACGGAGATGAGCAACGAACTCTGCTCGCCGAAGGTGCTCTTTTGTATGGCAGACCCAGGCGCTCAGGAACTGCGCGAGCAAATGGCTTTGTGGAGCGCGTTCGACGAGAGACGGTGCAGCTACGAATTCGTCAATCCCGGCATCCCTGAGAGCAATCCCACGAATGTCTTCCTCCGATGCAAGGCGCACGGTCATCTCGGTTACGTGGATGGATCAGTCTTCGACGGCAAGCGCCGATTGAGCAGCCACGAGGCAAAGTTCGGAACGCCAGCACCGGGCGCGCCGTCGAACAAGTTCTGAGCCGGGGCGCTCCAACTGTCCCTGGCACAGCGACCGCGCGGTTGTCCGCCCCCTTTCGTCGCTGGCGCCAGGCTCCCTTCATGGAGCGGTGGACGTTGCCGGGGACAAGTCAGCTTTTGAACAACGATCGACCAGAGCCCCCTGGGCCGAGCATCGCGCAGCGATGCCAGAAATTAGCCGGGGGTTGAGGCGCCAGCCGCGTTGGGCTTCAACCGCGCTGGGTGACTTCGACCCGCACGTTCCGGCCGGAAGTCGGCGCAACGCAAACCTCGACCGGAAGGAACAGCTTGAGCACCTCGATGTTCGTTCGCGCATGCGACGAGAGCGGCGCCGTGAAGAACGACCCGCCGCCGGCCAGTCCCATGGGAAGCAAAAGCTGATCGGCCAGGTGCTCCCCGACGGGCGCGCCGGCTTCAAGAAACTGCCCGACGGACTCGACAAGACGGGCCGCGACCGTTTCCGCCGGCAGACCCAATTCACCGAAGCTGGCGAACACTTCGGTCAGTTCGCCGGATTCGAGTTCAACAAAGGCGACGTTGCCGGGGCTGCGGGCCTGGGCTTCCTCGACGCGCAAGTCGCGCAGGGCGAGCCCGAGCCCGCGTTTGAGCACCTTCAGTTCGCGTTCGGCAACGTGGCGGGGGAGATTCGCAACCAGCGCGACGGCCCGGCGGCGGCGCCATTCGACCCGTTCGGGCAGATCCAGCCGCGCCAGGGCCGTCGCGGGCTGAATCGTCACCCGAATCTTGCCGCCGCCGGCCGGATAAAAGCCATGCCGGTCGAGCTTCACCTGGACGCGCGGTCCCATCCGTTCAACGAGCGGAAGAAACGTCCTGGCGATGAACTCGAACGGCGGGGCCAGGGGGTTGTGAGTGCCGCCTTCGATTAGCAATGAGGAAGGGCGCGAGGCCGCGAGCAGCGGTGGCAGCACGGTTTGCAGGACGAGCAATGCGCTGCCGGCCGTGCCGACATCAAAGGCGTAATCAGCCGGCGTGACCGCCGCCGGCCGAAACGTGATTTCCCGCGAGCCGGCGGCGTCGCCCCGTACCTGGGCCTGCCCAACAGCCGAGGCCGCGCGCACCGCCGCCAGATGCTGCGCCTGCAAGCCCGGCCGCTGCCGGCGCGCGCGAATGTTGTACAATCGGAACGGCCGCCCCGTGACCAGCGAAAGACTGAGCGCGCTGCGCAGGATTTGCCCGCCCCCTTCGCCGGCCGAGCCGTCGATGGCCAGCACGTCATCGGCCCCGCTTTCGTTTTCAAGCTCCGCGGTCACAGCTCTATAGTTTTCATGTTGAGGCACGCCGGCTTCCAGTCTTATCGGTTCGGAGGCTGACCGTAGAGCAGCAATTACCCGTCTCCATCATTTTTTCTGAAAGATCCCCCCTGCTTCCTGCGTATATAGGATTGTGGGACCAATGTGGAGAATAGCTGAAGCTGGAGCGGGACATGACGCCGCGGAGAAACAGAATGGAGGTTTTGTGTGGAGCGCAGCCAGGGCCGCGTGGTGGAGACGGGGCTGCGATGCTGGACGACAAGGAATTGGCGGATTTGGTGCTGGAGAGCGTCCGACTCGTGGACGAAGGAGAACTGAATCCGCCTGCCGCCAGCGCCTCGGCCCCGGCGTTCCGGCCGCAAGCGATGTTGGCGATGCTGACCTATTGCTACGCCATCGGCGTGTATGGTTCGGAAGACGTGGAACTCATGATGCGCGAGGACGCCAGCCTGCGCGCGCTGTGCGGCACGGAAATTCCGGACTGGAAAAGGCTGAAGCGATTTCGCCGCCAGAACCACGCGCTGCTTCAGCGCACGCTGGAAGAAACTTTTCGCAGCGCCTGGAGTTTGAGTTGCCGCGCGCATCAGACCGCCAGCGCCCCTCTCGACGGCCGACCTGTCGAGACCGGCAGCCGCTTGCCCGATCCGGCGGTGGCGGACTGGGTCGCGGCCGAAGCGGCGGCGCGCATCGAGCGGGCGATGTTCCTCGACCTGATGGCGACCGAATGAACGACGACGAAACAATGAACGAAGATTTTTCCGTATGAATCAACCAAGAGTCCAACGCCGCCTGCTTCCCGGCGGGCGCAATCAAGTCCCACCGAAATCCCCACAATGACACACACTGGGCCGCAAGGTCCGGTGTCCTTCCGTCGAGGTTGTTACCTGGCGGCCGGCAGTTTCGGCCGCCAGTCCTTCTTTTGGGGTCGTCGGATAGGAGTGCTGATTTATCGGGCCAGGCAGCGGCCGTGGTGAAATGCTAGCGAGCCCGTGACGACTCTGGCGGTTCCCTGTCCAACTGCGCAGATAACCTTTAATCCCGGCGCCGGTTTTCGTATCAATTTGGTGTAGCTGCGACCGTGAGGTCGCAGGACGGGGACGCGGCAAGTCGCGCGTCGAAATAGATTCCGTTCCCGCTTGAGAATTCAATCCGCGACCTCACAGTCGCAGCTACGAGATAGCAGATGCCGGCTTGCTGGCTGGGGCCGTCCTTTGGGAGCCCTCACCCGCGCGGGCAGCCAAATAGCTTGCAAGCCGGGCCGCGTTCCGGATGCAATTCAGGGACCGACATGAACGGACCAAAGAAGAAGTCTCGCCGAAAATTCCTCGTGTTCGCGATCCTGGCGCTGGCCGCCGCGGGATCGGGCCTGGGATTTTACCTCAAGAAACGCGAGGTGTGGATCGACGTGCAGACCGACAAGGTGGCGCGGCGAAGTCTGACCGAACTGGTCATCGCCAACGGGCGCATCCAGCCGGTGTTGCAGGTGAAGATCAGCCCGGAGGTCAGCGGTGAAATCATCGAGTTGCCGGTCAAGGAAGGCCAGGCGGTGAACAAAGGCGACCTGCTGTTGCGCATCAAGCCGGATTTTTATGCCGCCAGCCGGCGCTCCGCCGAAGCCAGCTTTCGGGCGGCCGAGGCCGCCGTGTCGCTGGCCGAAGCCAACCTCAAGAAGGCCGAGGCCGACTTGAAACGCAATCAGGATTTGCTGGGCGACAAGCTCATCTCCGAAGCCACCTTCCTCGAATTCAAAACTGCCTTCGAGGTCAACAAGGCCTCGGTCCGTTCCGCCGGGCACCAGGTCGAGGTGGCGCGCGCCGCGCTGGCCCGCGCCGACGAGGAGCTGGCCAAGACGACCATTCACTCGCCCCTCGACGGCACCGTGAGCAAACTCATCTCGCAACTCGGGGAGCGGGTCGTCGGCACGGCGCTGATGACCGGCACCGAAGTCATGACGGTCGCCGACCTCAATGAAATGGAGGCGCGCGTGGACATCGGCGAGGTCGACATCGTGCTCATTGCCGCCGGCCAGAAGGCGCGGCTGGAGGTCGATGCGTTCCGCGACCGAAAGTTCAACGGCACGGTGACGGAGATTGCGAATTCGTCAAAGGGCCTGGGCGATCCAAATGCCCGCGGCGGCGGCGGCATGGGCGGCGGCCAGCAACAGGAAGCCACGCGCTTCGAGGTGAAGATTCGCGTCACCGAAAAGGAGACGTTCCGTCCCGGCATGTCGGTGACGGCCACGATCGAGACCCGCTCACGCACCAATGTGTTGAGCGTCCCTTTCCAGAGCGTCACGACCCGTCCGCCGAAGACGAATAACGTCGACGTCGCCGGCGGGTCGAACAGCCCTCCGGCCAAGGCTGCTGCGCCGAAAAGGGATTCCTCCGATCCCTCCGATCCGAAGTCCCGCGAGAGCGCCAAGCCCATCGAAGTCGTTTTCGCGCTCGAAGGAGATCACGTCAAAGCGTTGCCCATCAAGCGCGGCATCAGCGATGAGAACTTCACGGAAATCATCGAAGGCCTGAGCGAAAGTCAGGAAGTCATTTCCGGCGGCTACAAGGCCATCAGCCGCGATCTCGAGGACGGGAAGCGCGTGAAGAAGAGCGGTGCGGCGCCGGCGACCCCCGTGAAGTAACCTCACGTGTCCCTGATTCGCTTCCAGAACATCGCGCGCCGGTACCAGATGGGCGCCGAGACCATCCACGCCTTGCGGGACGTTTCGCTTTCCATCGACCGGGGCGAATACGTCGCCATCATGGGACCGTCCGGCTCGGGCAAATCGACCCTCATGAACCTGGTGGGCTGCCTCGACACGCCCACCGACGGCCGCTACGAACTGAACGGCACCGATGTAAGCCACATGGACGACAACGAACTGGCCGACGTGCGCAACCGCGAGGTGGGGTTCGTCTTTCAGACCTTCAACCTGCTCCCGCGGGCGACGGCGTTGCGGAACGTCGAGTTGCCGCTCATTTATTCGGGTTTGCCGGCGGACGAGCGCCACCGAAAGGCCCTCGACACTCTCGCGCGTGTCGGGCTGGCCGACCGCGTCCAGCACAAGCCGAACGAAATGTCCGGCGGCCAGCGCCAGCGGGTGGCCATCGCCCGCGCGCTGGTCACCAGTCCTTCGATCATCCTTGCTGACGAACCGACCGGCAACCTCGACTCGAAAACCGGCGTGGAAATCATGGAACTCTTCGACGCACTTTGGCGGATGGGTAACACCCTGATCGTCGTCACCCACGAGGAAGCCGTGGCCCGCCACGCCCGGCGCATCCTGCGCATCCGCGACGGCTTGATCGCCGCCGACGAACGCCGCGAAGCCGCCCCCGCCGCATGAATCGAATTGAAATCAAAGAGGGCCTGCTGGTCGCGCTCGACGCCCTTCGCGCGAACAAAATGCGCGCATTGCTCACCACATTGGGCATCGTCATCGGTATCGTCACCGTCACGCTCATGGGCGCGGCCATCCAGGGTCTCAATCGGGCATTCCTGAAAAGCGTTTCCACACTCGGCGCCGACGTGCTGCACGTGGACCGTTTTTCGTGGTTCACCCATTCGCACCAGGATTGGATCAAGGCGCAGAACCGCCAGGAGATCACGCTAACCCAGGTGCGCGAGGTCGAGCGACGGATGACGCTTGCATACGCCGTTGCCCCTTACGCCGATATCCGCGCTCCCGTGAGCTACAAGAATCGTAGCTCCAGCAGCGCGTTCGTGATCGGCACCACCGAGCAATACCTCTTTACCGGGGGCATGAGCATGGGAGAAGGACGCTTTTTTTCGGCCGAGGAATCTGAGGGCGCCCGGCCCGTGTGCGTGATCGGAGCCAAGGTGGTGACGAACCTCTTCCAGGGCCAATCGCCGCTCGGGCAAACGATTCGGCTGGGGCCGTACAACTTCGAGGTCGTCGGCACGCTGGCCGTCCAGGGCAATTTCATGGGCGAGTTCAGCCTGGACAATTTCATTCTCATCCCCGTCAAGCAGCTCATCGGCGGCTTCTGGGGCAATCCTTCGTTCATCATCCAGGTGAAGGCCATCGCGCCCGGGCGCCTGGAGGAAACGAAAGAGGAACTGCGAGGGGTGCTGCGAAAAATCCGCCGCGTGCCGCCGGGCGAGGAAGACGATTTCTCCATCAACCAGCAGGAGACGCTGATCAGCACCTTCCACCGTATCGCGGGCACCATCGCGGCGGTCGGTCTGTTTATCACCGGCCTGTCGTTGTTCGTCGGCGGCATTGGCATCATGAACATCATGTTTGTCTCGGTGGCCGAGCGCACGCGGGAGATTGGCATCCGCAAGGCCATCGGCGCGAAGCGGCGGGCGATCCTGCTGCAATTCCTTATCGAAGCGTCGGGCATCTGCCTGTTTGGCGGGCTGCTCGGTGTGGCCATCGCCTGGCCGATCACGTTGCTGCTGCAAAAGGCTTTCCCCGCGCAGATGTCGTTGCCGGCGGTCGTGATCGCGCTGGCGGTGTCGCTGGTAACCGGGGTCGTGTCTGGCTTCCTGCCCGCCTGGCGCGCCGCGCGAATGAACCCGGTGGATGCGCTGAGGAACGAATGAACAAGCCGAATGGAGTATTGGAGTATGGGAGTGGGCGGAGGGTCGCCCGCCGGACGGCCTGCACTCCATTACCCCGTTACTCCATCACTCCATTACTCCACCACCCCATCACTCCATTACTCCATTACTCCATCACTCCACTACTCCAACTCCCCACTCCCCCCGTTCATGCACCCCGGTGAAGTCAAAGAAAGCTTCCTCATGGCACTGGGCGCGCTGGTGGCGCACAAGCTGCGCTCCGCGCTCACGTTGCTGGGCGTGCTGGTGGGCGTGTTCTCCATCATCGTCGTTATGACCGCCATGCGCGTGCTCCAACAAAACGTCGAGCGTGAGCTAAGCGGGCTTGGCAGCCATACCTTTCAGATTCAGAAATGGCCGGGCGCTTACTTCGGAGGACCCGATGGCTTCGAGAAATTCTGGCGGCGCCGCAACATCACCCTCGCGCAAGGCAGGCAATTCCAGGAACGGGCCGACCTCGCCCGCAACATCGGGCTGGAACAAAACTTCTGGGCTGGGGAGGCCAGTTCGCGTTTCGACAAGACGCCGCCCGGCGTGCGACTTTTGGGCGTCTCCCCTGGCGTGTTCCCGGCGCGAAACTGGGTCGTGGCAGAGGGCCGGCAGTTGACCGATTCCGACGTGGACAGCGCCCATCAAGTCTGCGTCCTGGGCGCCGGGCTGGCCAAGATCCTGTTCCCTTTCGGCTCCGCGCTGGGCGATCGCGTCAAGCTCGACGGCATCCATTACACGGTCGTCGGCGTGCTGGAACCGCGCGGCGCCTCCCTCGGCGGCGATCAGGATAACTTTGCCGTCGCGCCGATCACCGCCGCATTGAACCGCTTCGGCCGGGCCTGGCACAGCCTGCGCATTCTCGTGCAAGCGCGCGACGCCGCGAGTTACGACGACACCGTGGAGCAGGCCCGCGGGGTCCTCCGCGCGCTGCGCCAGGTGCCCCCGGGCAAGGAGGACGACTTCGAGATCTTCTCCAACGATTCGCTCATCGCGCAATTCAAGTCCTTCACCTCGACCGTGCGCTGGGGCGTGGCGGTGGTCAGTTCGATTGCGCTGCTGGCCGCCGGCATCGGCATCATGAACATCATGCTCGTGTCCGTCACCGAACGCACCCGCGAGATTGGCATCCGCCGGGCGGTGGGCGCGAAGAAGCGGGCCATCCTTACGCAGTTCATTCTCGAAGCGGTGGTGCTCTGCGAAATCGGTGGGCTTTTTGGCGTCGTGTTCGGCGTTCTCGGCGGCAATGCGACTGCTTACTTTCTGAAGATGCCTCCGGCCGTGCCGATCGATTGGGTCATCCTCGGACTGCTGCTCTGCTCGTTCGTCGGCATCGTGTTCGGCACCTATCCCGCGTACAAGGCCGCGAACCTCGATCCCATTGAATCGCTTAGGTACGAGTGAACAGCAATGGCTGCAGCGGACGCGCGCGGAATGTTGTGTCCTCGCCCCGCGTGGTGAAGATCGATGCGACAAACCCGACTCTCGCATGGTCACAAAATCGACTTGAGAAAAGCGGCCAAATCTGGGATGAATGTAAAGTCTAAACCATACGAAGGGACACTCGAGCGTCCCCCATCGCGAAACGAAACTGACGATTTTGAAGGAAGCCAATATGCGGATGCCTTGGAAATCTATTGCACGTCTCGTCCTGTTACTGATGAGCCTGGTGGCGCTCGTTGGTGCGCAGGCCGCCCATTCCCAGCAAGCGTATCTCAAAGCCTCCAACACTGGGGCGGCTGACGTTTTCGGCAAATCTCTGGCGATGTCAGGGGAGACTCTGGTGGTCGGAGCGTTTCGTGAAGACAGCAATGCGACTGGAGTAAACGGTGACCAGAACAATAACAGCGTTCGGGACGCCGGTGCAGCCTATGTGTTCGTCCGTACCGACTCGAATTGGCTGCAGCAGGCATATCTGAAGGCCTCCAATACCGGGCCAGGGGCATTCGGGCCTTTAGATGAAGGTGACCAGTTCGGCTTTTCAGTGGCGGTGTCGGGTGATACCGTAATTGTCGGTGCGCCTTATGAAGATAGCAGCGCGCGAGGAGTCAACGGGAACCAAAACAATGACGACCTTACAGATTCGGGCGCCGCTTATGTGTTCGTTCGGAATGGCACGAACTGGAGCCAGCAGGCATACCTCAAAGCCTCCGACAACGGCTTTATGCTCGGATTTGGATATTCGGTTGCGGCTTCTGGCGACACAGTCGTTGTTGGCAGGCTGGTAGGCGGCGTCTATGTCTTTGTGCGCAACGGGACAAATTGGACTCAACAGGCGCGACCGCTTCCGTCCAATGACGGACCGAATCAATTCTTCGGGACCTCTCTGGCGCTCTCGGGCGATACGTTGGTCGTGGGTGCATATGGCGAGCGAAGCAACGCCACTGGAGTAAATGGCGACGATACCGACGCGAGCGCTCCTCTCTCCGGTGCCGCTTATGTTTTCGTGCGGAATGGGACAAACTGGACCCAGCAGGCGTACCTGAAAGCCTCGAAC
>DASTLJ010000454.1:0-9231 GCA_035715125.1 Verrucomicrobiia bacterium | reverse complement strand
TGAAGCTCCGCGAGCGAAAATGGCTTCACCAGGTAGTCGTCGCCGCCGGCGTCCAGCCCGCGAATGCGATCCTCCACTTCGCCGCGCGCGGTGAGGAAAATGACCGGCGTGTTGACTCCCTTGCGGCGCAGATGCCGCACGGCGGTGAAACCGTCCTTGCCCGGCATCATCACGTCGAAGACCATCACGTCGTAGGGATGCGACTCCGCCAGCCACACCGCCTCGTCGCCGTCGCGCGCCACGTCGACGGCGTAGCCTTCGGCCTTGAGTCCCTGGACCACCAGGCCCGCGGCCTTGGCGTCGTCATCGGCTACGAGGATTCGCATTTCGGGTGAGTTATGTTTCAGCGTGTCGTGAACTCATGAAAGCGCCGGCTCGGGAACTTCACATCGTCGGTCATGATGCAGCCCTCGACCTGCGGTGTCGCGTCGAGCAGGCGCAAACCTTCCTGGGGCCCGAGGACGAACGCCGCGGTCGAGAGCGTGCCCGCCAGCGAGCAACTCGGCGCGATGACGCTCACTGCACGGCAGCCGTTGTCCACCGGACGGCCGGTGCGCACGTCGAGAATGTGCCCGTAGCGCCGTCCGTTCGCCACAAAATGTCGGCGATAATCGCCCGACGTGGCCACCGCCTGCTCGTTCACCGCCAGTCCCGTCCAGCACTGGCCGGGCAAGGCCGCATCTTCCAGGCCAATGTGCCATGCGGGTTTGCCCAGCGGCGGAGGACCGAAAACGCGCACGTCCGCGCCGAAGTCCACCAACCCGCTCGTTGCTCCCATTTCAGAGATGAGCTGTGTGACTTGATCGACCGCGTATTCCTTGCCCATGCCGCCGAGGTCCAGCGCCATGCCCGGTTCCGGAAGAAACACCCTGCCGGGCGCGCGCTGCACTTTGCGCCAGCCGACGAGCTTGCGCGCCGCTTCGATGGCCGCCTCCTCCGGGGCCTTCGGCGGATTGGCCTTCCAATCCCAGAGGCGGACGAGCGGCAGCGCCGTCGGGTCGAACGTGCCGCGCGTGATGAAGTGCATCTCCTGGCACAGCGCCAGCATCCGCTCCAATTCTGGATCGATCTGGACCCACTCCCGCCCTGCCGCGTCGTTGATGCGATTCACCAAACTGGTCGGGATGAACCGCGAGTACCGGGCCTCAAACTGCGCCACCCACCGCACCACCGCCTCCGCGGTTGTCGTCACTTTCGCAGGCGGCTCCGCCCACCAGACCCGGCACGGACTGCCCAAGGCCTGGAAGGCGAGATTCATGCCGCCGTTCGACGGGCTCAAGCGCTGGGACGCGCGCACTCTTCGCCAGACAGCCTGCTCTGCCGCGTCCAACTCGTGGGGGAGTGCCCTGGCGTCTTGATTTGCTGGATTCATCAATGATTTCGAGAATGGTCTGGTGTTCACATCGCCGGAAAGCACAAAGTGGACTTGAAAAGGTTGACTGACGCTTCGCACGCCAGTTCCACGGTTGTCGGTCGACCGGCTCCGAAATCAGCCATCCGTTCAACGATAGCCGGTCGCAACAGCGCTGCCATTGACGTGTTAGCAACAATGCCGGCAAACGCTTCGAGTAGGCATTGAAAATTACAACGGCCCAGTTACCATCGAAAGCCTATGAACTCCCTGACTCGCCGACAATTCCTCGAAGACTCCATTCTGGCGGCGGCTGCCGCGGCGGCGACTGCGTCGATTCCCGCGCGAGCTGTCGCGGCCGATTCACGCGCCGTGAGTGCCAATGACAAAATCACGGTGGCCATCCTCGGGTGCGGCGTTCGCGGTAAGCAGCACGCGGGCGAACTGGCGCGCCTTGCGGACTGCGAGATCGGTTACGTCTGCGATCCGGATCGCGAGCGGGCGGCCGAACTTGCCGCGGATCTCGTTGCAAAAAATCGTCCGCGGCCGAATGCGATCCAGGACTTACGCGTGGCACTCGACGACAAATCCATCGCCGCCGTTTTCATTGCCACGCCGAACCACTGGCACGCGCTGGCGGCGATTTGGGCCATGCAAGCGGGGAAGGATGTCTATGTCGAGAAGCCGGTCAGCCACAATGTCAGCGAAGGCCGCCGCATCGTGCAGGTCGCGCGCAAGCTGGGACGCATCTGTCAGGGCGGAACGCAGAACCGTTCCAACGGCGCGCTGGCCGAGGCCATCCAATACATTCACGAGGGCAAGCTCGGAGAAGTGAAGCTGGCCCGCAGCATCGTCTATGGCCGGCGCGATTCCATCGGCGGACCCGGCCGATATGAAATCCCTGCCAGCGTGGATTACGATCTTTTCGCCGGCCCCGCGCCGATGGCTCCGTTGACACGGCCCAAGTTTCATTACGACTGGCACTGGTTCTGGAACACGGGTAACGGCGAGTTGGGCAACAACAACATTCACTCGCTTGATATCTGCCGGTGGGGCCTCGGCGTGACAGGACTCGGCCGGGCCGTCATCAGCTACGGCGGACGGCTCGGATACACCGATGCGGCGGAAACACCAAACACACAAGTTTGCGTGTTTGATTTCGGCGGCAAGACCATCGTTGCGGAAACGCGGGGACTGAAAACCGAGCCCTTCAATCCGAGCTTCAAGAGCGGCTGGGTTTTCAAAGGCACTCAGGGAATCATCGCCGACACCTCGCTCTTCGATTTGGACGGCAAACTGGTCCGCACTTTCCCGGGCAAAAGCGAGAGTCACTTCGCCAATTTCCTGAGCGCCGTCCGCAGTCGGAAAGTTTCAGACCTGCACGCGGATATTCTCGAGGGCCATCAATCCACGGCGCTCTGCCACGTCGGCAACATCTCCTGGCGGCTGGGCCATCCTGCTTCGCCGGGCGAGATCCAGAAGGAATTGTCCCTGCTGAAAGTCCACGACGACGTGTTGGAAACGTTCGAGCGCACGCGCAAGCATCTCGCCGAAAACAGTGTCGATTTGGAACGATCCAGGCTGACGCTCGGACGGGCCCTGCGGCTGGACTCCGAGGAGGAGAGGTTCCTCGATAATTCGAGCGCCAATGCGCTGCTCACGCGCGAATACCGCAAACCTTTTGTCGTGCCAGCGGCCAACGCAGTCTGACGGGTAGCGACTTAGCCCGGATCATTCAAACCGAGCATGAAACAACTACAGCCTGTAGCCGCCGACGTGAGGAGGCGGACTCGTTTCCAAGTTTGGCCCGTCCGCCTCCTCACGTCGGCGGCTACGGCGGGTATGAAATATCCAGGTCAGGCCATGAAACGATTGTTTTGCGACTCGCCGTGGGCCTGCTGGATCACGCTTGCGGCTTTCGTCGGCTTGGCCACGAAGGTAATGAACGCGGCAGACGCGCCTCCGGCTCGAACGGCGTCCGTCCGCGTCGTGGATCTGGACGTGAACGAAGCGCAGGAAGTCAAGCTGGGTGACAAAACCAGCGTGCGCGTGAAACTGCTGAGCGTGGATGAAACGCGAGACCCGATGCGCGAAGCGGTGCGTCAGGCGCGCGTCAAAGTCGAAGTCAACGGCCAGTCTCTCGTGCTCACCTCCGCGACGTATCACCTGCCGGTGCCGTTCGCCGGCGTGCAGATGGATTGTCCCATTACCAAGGGCCATGTCGGCAACAGCAGCGAAGGCAACGCCTGGGGACTCTTGAAGGACGCCCGGGTGCGGCTTTGGCCCGGAGCTTCGCCGTGGATCGAGCCGGGCACGTTCGTGTATCCGCTCAAACAACGCTGGTTCGCCAGTCACACGCAAATGGCCAACGAGCCGTCATTCGTCGATGGAGGCGAGGTGCCAGGTGCGAAAAAGATTTATTACCATTACGGACTGGATTGTGGCGGAGCCGAAGGGATGGTCGATGTGATCTCAGCCACGGCGGGGCGTGTCATTTCTTCCGGGAAGGATGTGTTGCCCGGCTACGAGGATAGCCCGGTGAAACCGCGTTACGACGTGGTTTATCTGCTCGATGACCTCGGCTGGTACTATCGCTACAGCCATTTGCAGACCATCGATTCTGCGATGCGGCCGGGCGCGCAGGTCGCTCTGGGACAGAAAGTCGGTGTGCTCGGCAAGGAAGGCGGGAGCGGCGGCTGGTCGCATTTGCACTTCGACATCACGAGCCGTCAGCCGTCGGGGCTGTGGGGTATTCAGGAGGGCTACGCGTTTCTTTGGGAAGCGTATCACCGGCAATTCGCTCCCAAAATCATCGCCGTGGCCCGGCCGCATCATTTTGTTTACGCAGGCGACAAGGTCCTTCTCGATGGATCGAAATCGTGGAGCGCTTCGGGCAAATTCGCGCGTTACGACTGGACGTTCACGGATGGAACCACGGCCAGCGGCGCAACAGTGGAACGCACCTACACTCAGTCCGGCGAGTATAGCGAAATCCTCAAAGTCACCGATGCCCGCGGCGAAGTGGGCTACGACTTCGCGGTTGTGCTGGTGATCGACATGACCGCACCGGACCGGCTGCCGCCCACGATTCACACGGCGTTTGCACCCACCATGAACCTCCGCGCAGGCGCCCCGGTGACGTTCAAAGTGCGGAGTTTCCGGACGACTTTTGGCAGCGAAACATGGGACTTCGGTGATGGCACCGGGAAGGTCACAGTGAAATCGGATGGCAATGTCGAACAACACGCCAGGGACGGTTACGCGGTGACAGAACATCGCTTCGCCAAACCGGGCCATTACCTCGTGCGCGTCGAGCGAACCAATGAACATGGTCAAAGGGCCATTGGGCATTTGCACGTGCCGGTCGAGCGCGAAGGCAGCGACTCAGCCAGATGAAACCTTGCCATGCGATCCGCGGGCTGGCCGAACCAAACATCCGGGCCATGAAAACCCCGCTATTGTTCACGTGCCTATCGCTCAGCTTGTGCGCCGCCGAGTTTCCTGTTCCGTATGACTCGGAGCCGGATAAATCGAAGCCGATGCCGGCTGCCGAAGCGGCCGCGAAGCTGCGGTTGCCGCCCGGTTTCAGCGCCACCGTCTTTGCCGCCGAACCGGACGTGCGGAACCCCATCGCGATGGCTTGGGACGCGCGTGGGCGGTTGTGGGTCGCGGAGAACTACACCTACGCGGAGGGCGGCCGGAAGTTCGAATTGAACCTGCGCGATCGCATCCTCATCTTCGAAGACAAGGACGGTGACGGGCGGTTCGACACGCGAAAGGTATTCACCGACGAACTGCAAATGCTCACCAGCATCGAGATCGGGCACGGCGGCGTGTGGGCCATGTGTCCGCCGCAACTGCGTTTTATTCCCGATCGCGATGGCGACGATGTGCCGGATGGCGCGCCCGAAGTGCTGCTCGACGGCCTCACGGGTTCGCCGGATATGCACCATACCTTCGCCAATGGCCTGCGATTCGGCCCGGACGGCTGGCTCTATGGCCGCTGTGGGGCGTCGAGCGCGGGCGAGATGGGCGTGCCAGGCACGCCTGCGGAGGAACGCATCCCGTTGCGCGGCACGATTTGGCGTTATCACCCGCGGCGAAAAGTTGTCGAGGCCCTCAGCTCCGGCACCACCAATCCGTGGGGCCACGATTGGAACGAGCACGGGGAGCTCTTTTTCATCAACACGGTCAACGGCCATCTCTGGCACGACTTCGCCGGCGCGCACTTCGTCCGTCCCCACACGTTTGACCCAAACCCGCGCGCCTACGCGCTCATCGACCAGCACGCGGACCACTGGCATTTCGACACGGCGAATGGCTGGCAAAAATCACGGGATGGCGCGGCGAACGACCTGGGCGGCGGCCACGCCCACGTCGGGATGATGATTTACCAGGGCGACAACTGGCCCGCCGATTATCGAGGCCGGCTTTTTACGCTTAATCTCCACGGTCGCCGCGCCAATCAGGAAATCCTCGAACGCCACGGCAGCGGCTACATCGCCAAACACGCGCCCGACTTCTTCATCGCGGGCGATCCGTGGTTCCGCGGGATGGAACTGAGTTACGGTCCGGACGGCGGCGTGTTCGTGCTCGACTGGAGTGACACGGGCGAATGTCACGAATACAGCGGTGTGCATCGGACCAGCGGACGCATCTACAAGATCACGTATGGCGAACCGAAACGCAGCGGGAATGGTGACCTCGCAAAACTGAGCGCGAGCGAATTGGTGCAACTGCACACGCATCCGAATGAATGGTTCGTTCGCCAGGCGCGGCTCGAACTTGCCGTGCGAGCCGAAGCCGGCCGCGAACTCAGCGCTGCCCAAGGGCAGTTGCGCGAGTTGTTCGACAAGCAAAGAGACATCGTGGTGAAGCTCCGGGCGTTTTGGACGCTCTACATTACCGGTGGAGCCGATGCACCGTTTCTGCGCGCACAGCTCCGCCACCCGAACGAGCACGTACGCACCTGGGCGATTCGACTGCTCACGGACCCCTGGCCGCTGGACACCGTCATGAGCCAGCGGCCCGCGGTGAAATCCGAAATCCGAAATCCGAAGTCCGAAATAGAACAGAGCCTCCGGAGCCCGGCTGCCGTGCTGCCGGAATGCGTCCGTCTGGCGAAAACGGACCCATCGGGCCTGGTTCGGCTTGCGCTGGCTTCAACGTTGCAGCGCCTGCCCGTGTCGCAGCGCGTTGAACTCGCGGTTCCGTTGCTGGACCGCAAGGAAGACGCGAACGATCACAATCTTCCGCTGCTCATCTGGTATGGCTTGATTCCCGTGGCCGACGCTGACCCGGCCGGCCTGGCGGCGCTCGCCGCGAAGTCCGGGCTGCCACTCACGCGCCGGCTCATCGCGCGCCGGCTCGCGGAGGATATCGAGAAAAATCCCGCGCCGTTGAATGACTTGCTCAAAATCACGGCGACCAGTCCCGCGGCTTTTCAGGCCGACGTTCTCAATGGCATGGCCGATGGCCTGACCGGCTGGCACAAGGCCGGAAAACCCGCCGCGTGGGACGCGCTTGGGACGACGCTGGCGAATTCATCCGACCCCGTTCTGCGGGATCGCGCCCGCGACCTCAGCGTGCTTTTCGGCGACGGTCGCGCGCTCGACGCGGTGAAGAAAGTCGCGCTCGATCCGGACGCGGAGCTCGACGCCCGCAAAGTCGCGTTGCAAACCCTCATCGATAACCGCGCGCCCGATTTGCGGGACCTTTGCGAGCAATTGCTCAATGAGCAGTTTCTGAACTCAGTCGCGGCTCGCGGATTAGCGAGTTTCGACGACCCGACGGTCGGCGCGAAATTGGTGAAGGCATATCGGCGGTTCCATGCTTCCGAGCGCGGACAATTGCTCTCGGCGCTCGTCTCGCGCTCGACCTTCGCCTCGGCGCTTCTCGACGCGGTGACCGAAGGAAATATTCCGCGCGCGGACATTTCCGCTTTTCACGCCCGTCAGATTCGCGGCCTTAACGACACCCGGTTGAACGCAAAGCTTGCCAGGGTCTGGGGCGAACTCCGGGACTCGCCGGGCGAGAAACAACAGTTGATGGCCAAATGGAGAGTTCAACTGACTCCCGCGGCTCTGGCGAAAGCGGACAAGAGCCAGGGCCGTCTTGTCTTCAATACCGTGTGCGCGGCCTGCCACACCCTCCACGGTGAAGGAGGAAAAGTCGGCCCGGATCTGACCGGAGGAGGCCGCGACAATCTCGATTATCTGCTGGAAAACATCGTGGACCCGAGCGCTGTGGTGACAGCGGACTTCCGCATGTCCGTTGCGGAACTCAAAGATGGCCGCGTGCTCAATGGCGTCATCGCCGCGAAAACCGAGCGCACCCTTACGCTCAAGACCATGACCGAAACGCTGACAGTCGAACGGAGCGAGATTGTTGACCTCCGGGAATCGACTCTGTCGTTGATGCCGGAGGGATTGCTCGAAGCATTGCCGCCCGAACAAGCGCGAGACCTCATCGCTTATCTGATGTTCAAGAGCCAGGTGCCGCTTCCGGCCGCAGACAAATCCAGCTCGAATTGATCGAATAGCAAACCGAGCCGATCAACGGCCGAACTTCACGAAATAGAGATTTCAAGTATGCGTTGGGCCTGCAAGAACCCTTTTTTGGTGTCGAACACGACTCATCTCGCGGAAATGACTTCATAGGTCTCCAAGCTCATGAAAACACCCACATTGCTCATCGGTCTCAGGACGTTAACCCCGCTGGCGACAGCGTTGCTGGCGGCCGTGTGTGTCCACGCCGCCACGCCGGAGGCTGTGCCCGCGCGTTCCGTCAAGAACCTCAAACTCAAGGTCAGCCCAAACGGGCGATACTTCGTCGATCAGCACGGCAAGCCGTTCTTTTACCTCGGCGATACTTGCTGGCTGCTTTTCCAGCGGCCCAACCGCGAGGAGCTGGACGAGTATCTGAAGGACCGCGCTGCCAAGGGGTTCACTGTCATCCAGGCGTATGTGCTGCGCGGACTTGGCAAGAAACACCCGGACGGCAACTCCTCGCTTCTTGACGCGACGCCGCTCATCGACCGCGACCCGACTCGGCCCAACGAGGAGTTTTTCAAGAACGTGGACTACGTCGTCAACCGCGCGAACGAACTGGGCCTGGTGATGGGCCTCGTGACCGCCAAGTCGTGGCACGTCGCGGACCATCAGGAAAAAGTGTTCGATGAGACCAACGCCTACACGTTTGGCAAATTCCTCGGCGAACGCTATCGGAACAACGCGGTGATGTGGTTTCCGGGTGGCGACTCCGCTCCAGGAAAATACGACGCGGTTTGGGTGGCGATGGCGAAGGGGCTGAAAGCGGGCAGCGGCGGCAGCCAACTCGTCTGCTATCACGGCCAGGGGAGCACTTCGTCATCCATGTGGTTTCACAAGGCGGACTGGCTTGATTTCAACTCCATCCAATCCGGGCATAATTTCGCGTCGGACAGTTACGCGTTCGTCAGCAAGGATTACGCGCTGAAGCCCGCGAAGCCGACCGTGGACATGGAGCCAGCCTACGAGAACCATCCCACCGGCGCCAACAAGCCGCGCGTTGACTCGCACAAGGTGCGCACCCAGGCCTACTCGGCCATGCTCGCCGGCGCAGCCGGACACGCCTACGGCTCCTTGGACTTATTTTGGTTCTATAAGGATGCCGATGGACCGTTTCCGAAGAATGGTTTCCAACATTGGCGCACGGCGATGGCTTACGAGGGCTCCCGACAAGTGGGGCTGATGCGCCGGCTATTCGAGCAGCGGCCGTGGCACAAGTTGGTCCCTGACCAGTCGGTCCTCGCCTCGGAGCAGGGCGAAGGCACGCATCGCCTTATCGCGGCGCGAGCCGAAGATGGGAGCTTCGTGATTGCCTACGCACCCATCGGCAAG
>DASTLJ010000453.1:0-6749 GCA_035715125.1 Verrucomicrobiia bacterium | reverse complement strand
ATGCCGCAGCCGCCGATGCCCACGAGGTAAATCGTGGCGCCACGCGGCGCGCTTTCAAGCAGGCTGGCGGCCTGGTCTGGCGTCAGGAGGACCATGCAATTCCAACACCACATTGACGGCTGGAATAGCCATCATCATTAGCCCGGACATTCTATGCCCGACGTAGCCGCCGACGTGAGGAGGCGGATGGACCAAACGGGCGAACGAGTCCGCCTCCTCACGTCGGCGGCTACAGGCTGCGGGTGATTCATGCGATGTATGAGATATCCGGGTTAAGACCTTGGCGGCCTGGGCAATCGCTCTTGCCTGACCCACTCGCCGAAATCGCGGGCGACGGCGGCCTCAAGCACGTGGGACGTGACGCCGGAGAGCCGTGAGGCTTCCTCCAGCGCGGCCCGGTAGTGGCGGAGCATCTCCGGCTTTTCATCGCCGCTGCAAAACCTCAAGTCGTACTTGGCGGCGTGCAGCCGCGCGATGTAATCAGGCCGCGGCACCGAAAATGCGCTGGCGCGCCGCGTTCAATTCTCCCTCGGAAATGCCGTGATGCCACTCTCTCAGACTGTGTTCCAAGTCGGCGACATAGGCCACGATATGCTCGTGGGAGACGCCGAAGGCGGCCAGTTCCGCGTCGGAAAACCTTCGCGCTTCCAGAATCAGCACTTTGCCAAGAGCCAACAGCGCATGGAGGCAGACGCCGTGGTGAAGCAGGTCGGCCTCGGCAGGCGAGTTGAGGATCATGCGGCGCATTTCGACCTTGCGGAACTGACGCACGGCCAGATCCCACTCCCAAAGCCCTTTGGCGAACGCCTCGCGCAACTCCTGCCGCTGCACTTCCTGGATCAACTCCTGGACCCAGGCCCACTCCTGGGGAGTGATGCTGTTAGCGGGAAACAGGTCGGGTGTTTTGCTCATGGCAGGACGATGCGCTCAGAACAAATGGCGGTCAAGTGCTCAAAGGCGGAGGAGGATAGCGCTTTCAAGCAGGTTGGCGGCCTGCTCTGGGGTCAGAAGGACCATTTGGTTTTGACCAGGGATGGAAATGCGCCGGTCATGGGTTCGCGTTCCTAAACAAACTCAGGATCCCGGGCAAAAGGCCCAGGCCCAGCCCGAACGCCACGAATGCTGCAAACAGAGCCAGCCAAATCAGGAAGAATACAACCAATGCGCGGAAATAGTTCTTTCGCGATTCATTCTCGCCAGCGAACGCCCAGACGATCGCCATCACTACATTGATGGCCGGAATGGCCATCACGATTAGAGCAAAAAGCCAGAACCAGACCGAAACGTAGTTTTTTCGGCATCCTTCATAAGAGGGAGCGTTGGTGATCGAGCTAATGGTCGACCGTCATGGCTGCACACGGATGCGCGGCCAAATTGACCGCAAGCGGCCGGAAGGCCACGTTCCGATGGCTGCGGGGCATTCGGAGACTCTCGATTTCGTCATGGCGCGCGTCGCTGGGGCGGCGCCACGCCCCACGGCTGAGCGCTTCGACCGTGGCGACGATGCGTTCGGCAATCAGCCCGGCGGCGTGCGGGGTGTCCCAACGTTCGAGAGCGGCGACCATCGAAGCCCGGAGGGCGGCGTCGGTGACGAGGCGGCGGACGAGACTGGTGAGTTGTTCGGAGGTGGCGGTGCGTTGCTTTAGCAGGAACGCAGCACCAGCTTCGACGAAGATTTCCGCGTTGTGGAACTGGTGATTGTCCGCCGCCGCGGGAAAGGGGACCAGCACCGCGGGCACGCGCATCGCGGCGAACTCGGCAAGCGACGACCCGCCGCAACGGCTGACGGCCGCGGTCGCGGCGCCCAAGGCGAATTCCATTTCGGTGAGGAACGGTTGCACGATGGCACGAATGCCGCGTTGCGAGTAAGCGACCTGGACCTTTTCTGCGTCCGCGGGACCGGCCAGGTGGATGAATTGCAGCTCGGGCAGCGCGGCCGCGAGCGCAGGGAGCGCGGTGAGGACGAGATCGTTGATGGCTACGGCGCCCTGGCTGCCGCCCATCACGAGCAACACCGGCCGCCGCGCATCGAGCCCGAGCGACATGCGGCAGGCGCCGGTGTCGCCAGGCTGGAATTGCGGTCGGACCGGCGTGCCGGTACAAAGGATATTGTGGTGGTGCAGCCGAGCCGCGGCGGCCGGGAAACCGACAAACGCCTGCGTGACGGCGTGAGCGAGCCAGCGATTGGCACGGCCGGGAATGGCGTTGGATTCGTGCAGGAAAGTCGAGGCGCCGCACGACCTGCCGGCCAGAATGGGCGGCGCACTGGTGAAACCACCCATCGCGAGCACGGCATGCGGAGGACGTTGGCGGAACAATGTTCGGGCGGCGCGATACGATTTTACCATGCTGGACAGAAATTCGCCGAGCCGGCCGCGCACCAGACCCACGGCTGGGAGCGTGACGACGGTCATGTCGCGAAGGCTTTGCACGGCCTGCTGGTCCACTTCCTTCGGAGAGATCAGCAGCGTGACGTCGCAGCCGCGCGCCAGAAGCTGCTCGCCGACGGCCAGGCCGGGGAAGAGGTGCCCGCCGGTGCCCCCGCACGCGATGGCAGTGAGGGGACGGAATGTTTTCTCAACGCTCAAGCGGTTTGAGGGGCGGCAAGTTCGTCGGTCTCATAGTCGCGTCGGCGCGCCGCAGCGGCGAAAGGGACGGGCGCATGCCGTGCAATGCTGAGCAGCAAACCGACGCAGGTGAGCATCAGGACGAGATTGGAGCCGCCGTAGCTGAGGAACGGCAGGGCGATGCCTTTATTGGGCAGCGCCCCGGTGACGACGCCGATGTTGATGACCGCCTGCAGCCCGATCAGGAACGTGATGCCGGCGGCCAGGAGCATCCCGAACGTGTCTGCCGCGCGCCAGGCGATGTAGGTGCCGCAAACCAGGATGGTGAGGTACGCCACGAGCACCGAGAGCGTCGCGATCAATCCCAGTTCCTCGCCAATGATTGAGAGGATGAAATCGGTGTGGTTCTCGGGCACGAAGCCGAGCTTTTGCCGGCCTTCACCCAACCCAACGCCCTGCACCCCGCCGGAACCGAATGCGGCCATCGACTGCCAGGTTTGCATGCCCTTGTCCAAACGCGTTTCGTAAGGATGCAGCCAGGCGTAGACCCGATCGGAGCGCATCGGGTCGAGTGCGATAAAAGTGGCCAGCCCGCCGGCCACCAACAGCACCGGCGGCAGGACATAGAGCCAACGCGCGCCGGCGATCAGGAGCATCACGCCGGCGACTGCCGCCAACAGGGCCGTCGTGCCCACGTCGGGTTCCTTGAAAATGAGCGCGAGCACGACTGCCACGCCGAGGCAGGGGTGGAGAATCCCGCGGCGGAACTGAGGCATGAAGCGCTGGAATCGGTCGCCATACCACGCGACTGCGATCAGTAAGGCGATCTTCGCGAACTCGGACGGCTGGAGTCGGAAGCCCGCTGTGCCAATCCAGCGCGATGCGCCCTTTTTCGTGATGCCCAGGTGTGGAATCCAAACACAAATCAACAGCACCACGGCCAGCCCGAGGAACAGCCACCAGAACTTTTTCAACCAGCGATAATCGATCGCGGCGCCGGCCAGGCAGGCGACGAGTCCGACACCGGCCCAAATCGGCTGCATGATCAGGAAGCGGGCTTCCGGCTGTCCCATGCTGGCGCTGACCAACATGACGATGCCCAGCACCAGCAGGCCGAGCACCGAGAAGAGCAGGAGAGAGGTGGCGGTCTTCATCACGGTTCAGTGTTCAGGCATGAGTAATGAGTATTCAGTAATCAGTATTCAGTAATCAGTAATCAGTAATCAGTAATCAGTAGTCAGTAGTCCGTCCGAGCAAGGCCTTGGACACGGATGACGTTTGCATTGGCGCAGGCCGGATATTGAACACTGATTACTGAACACTGATTACTGAACACTGATTACTGATTACTGATTACTGATGTCGGGCGCGACCGACGCCCGGAAAACACTCCCCTCACACTGGTTCTCGCGCGGCGTCCGGGCGGCGGAGAATCTGCGTCGCTGCGAACAGCGCAGCGATCCGAGTCGCGCATTGGTTTGGCAGACCTCGCCAGACGTCAGCGGCGTGAGAACACAGGTGAGGGGATAAACTTGGAGATTAAGATCAAGAGGCGGAATGCTTCGCCAATTACTCGCAGAAGGACTCTCGAAGGCAGGCTTGAAAGTTCTCACCCCTCACCCTCAATCCCTCTCCCCTTTGAGGGGAGAGGGAAGTGGCAAGGGCTGTCAGGCCACAACCCCAACGATTGAAAACGACGCGAACGCAACGGGGTCCGCGGCGCACCGTCTATCAACGAATACCAGGTGCCGGTGCCGGAGCGGTGCCATCCGGTGGCAGGGCGGGCGTTGACGGTGGAGAAACCGGCGGCGGAGTGGTCGCCTCGAGGGGCGGCGGGGCCTTGCTCGGAATCTTGAGCTTTTGGCCGACGCGAATTCCCGTGGTGGCCAGGTGGTTCGCCGCTTGAATCTCTTTAACCGTGACCCCGTAGGTCTTGGCGAGGTCATAGAGACGGTCGCCCGACTTGACGACGTGAATCTTCTCCCCAGCATTGTCCCCCACGCCTGTGGTTGTCCCGGACGGTGTCCGCGCGTTGACGACCATGGCTCGCGGCGGCGGGATTTTGACCTTCTGGCCGATGTTCAGCTTGCTGGGATCGACGCCGGGGTTCGCTTCCGCGATGGCTTTATAGCCGACTTTGTATTTCTGGCCCAGGCTGGAGAACGTTTCGCCCTTGAGGATCGTGTGCTCGGTGAGTGCAGAGAGTGCGGACGGTTCCGAATGGATCGGCGTTGGCGGCGGCGTCACAGGGGGCTGTTGCGTGGGAGTGACCGTCGGCAATGTGTTGGCGACCGGGGGACTCTGATTCGACGGCACGGGCGGCGTTCCCGGCCACGCGGGGTCACCCGTCAATGTCGGCGGGGTTTGCGGGAGCGTGGAGTCGTTGCCCGCCACGTCGGCGTCCTTCTTGTTGCAGCCGGCGAACAAGAGGCCCACCAGCAGCACTACGTGGCCGGCGAGGATGACAAAAACAGTGTTGCGAATGTGGGCTTTGCCCTTGTCCGCGAAGGTCCCCTGCGGGACGAGTGGATTCGGTGTGTTCATTTTCGATTGAGCGCTCAAAGCGTCGGTATTTGAGGTCTGTTTGTTACAACGCCGCCCCGGGGTCGTCCCTCAAACGACCTCGAGGCGAGATTCTAAATCAATTCATGGCTGTCCGTGCCGGGGCAGTCCTGCCCCCGGCGCTGTCCGCGGCCTTCCGCAAGTCCAGCACCGCCTGTCGAAACACTTCCCCCCGGTGCTGGTAGTTTCGGAACTGGTCGAAGCTGGAACAAGCGGGCGATAGCAGCACCACGTCGCCAGCAGCCGCGTGGCGCGCGGCTTCGGAGACGGCTTCTATCAGCGAGTTGGCCAGAGTGCAAGGAGTAAAAAGGCTCCACGCGGCGCGGATTTTCTCGCGGGTCTCGCCAATGAGAAAGGCGCCCTTCACGCGCTGGGACAGCAGCGGGCCGATCTCATAATACTCGAAGGCCTTGTCGCGTCCGCCGGCGATGAGCCAGACATTGGGCTCGCCCGGACGCGCGGCCGGGGCGCTCAACAGCGCCTGGCGCACGGCATCGAGGTTGGTCGCCTTCGAGTCGTTGACGAACTTCACACCGTTGATATCGGCAACTAGTTCGCAGCGATGAGGGCCGGATTGAAACCTCGTGAGCACGTCGGCCATCGCCTCGAGCGGGATGCGCAGCACGCGGCCGACCGCCAGCGCGGCCATGAGATTCTCGGCGTTGTGCGGCCCGGCGACGCGGCAATGCTCCAGGTTCAGCAGCGGGCCGGCCCAGCCATCGAGCCGGCTGACGATCAGGCTGCGATCCAGGTGCAGGTCGGCGCGGCGGTTGTTCGCGCTGAAGGTAATGACCTTCGATGGAATGTTTGCCTTCAAGGCTTGCAACTGGGCAAGGGCTTCGCTCTGGATGATAGCCCAATCGAACAGTTGCTGGTTGCTGAACAGCCGCGCCTTGGCCAGCGCGTAGTCCGCCATGCCGGTGTAACGGTCCATGTGATCGGGGGTGATGTTCAACAACACTCCGATGGCAGGGCGAAAGAACTGAATCGTCTCGAGCTGGAATGAGCTGACCTCAAGCGTCAGGAAATCCAAATCGCGTGTCTGCTCGACCACCGAGCACAACGGCGTGCCGATGTTGCCGGCGGCAAGGGTCTTGATGCGCTGGGCGGTCAGGAGGCGCTCGACCAGCTCGGTCGTGGTGGTCTTTCCATTGGTGCCGGTGATGGCGATGTTGAGGCAGAGCGAATGTTGGTAGCCGAGCTCGAACTCGCCGATGATTGGCACTGCGCGCTCACCCATTTCGCAGAGCACCGGGTTGTTCCACGGCACCCCGGGGCTGACGACGGCCAGTTCAAACGGTCCCGGTGGCGGTTCGGTGACGCCAAGCTGCACGCGCGCCCCGCGCTCACGCAACGCCGCCGCGTCGCTTTGCAACTGTGGTGAGTCCGACGAGTCCACCACGAGCACCTTCGCTCCGCGCCGCAGCAGAAGCCCGGCGGCGGCCAGGCCGCTCTTGCCGAGGCCGAGGACGAGGACGCTTTTGTGTTCGAGTGGGATCACGGCGCGGCATAGATTAATCAGTAATCAGTAATCAGTAATCAGTAATCAGTAATCAGTAATCAGTAATCAGTAATCAGTAATCAGTAATCAGTAATCAGTAATCAGTAATCAGTAATCAG
>DASTLJ010000452.1:0-4437 GCA_035715125.1 Verrucomicrobiia bacterium | reverse complement strand
GGGCGCGGCGGGGCAAGGACGCCGCGTTCCTTTACTCTTCTGTCGAACTGGCGCGCGGCGTGGCGAATATCGGCCGTTCCGGCGCAAGCCGCCTGCTTGAGGCGCTGCGCTGGCTGGCCGTGGTGCTGTTCATCTTCGGCCTGGCGCGACCGCAATTCGTCGAGAGTGAAACCTCCATCAAAGCCAGCGGTGTGGACATCGTTGTAGCCATCGATCTTTCCGGGAGCATGGAGTCCGAGGACTTCAAGCTCGCGGGCAAGCAGGTGAACCGGCTCGTCATCGCCAAGGACACGTTGAAGAAATTCATCGACCGCCGGCCCAGCGACCGCATCGGCCTCGTGGCGTTCGCCGGCAAGGCCTACATTGCCGCGCCGATGACGCTCGATCACGACTTTCTCGAGATGAACGTGGAGCGGCTTCAACTCCACTCCATCGAGGAAGGCACGGCCATCGGCGCCGGGCTGGCCGCCGCAGTGAATCGCCTGCGCGAACTCAAGTCCAAAAGCAAAATCGTCATTCTGATGACCGACGGACAGAACAACGTGTCGAAGGTGCCGCCGCTGACCGCCGCCGAAGCCGCGCAGAGCCTGGGCGTGAAGGTCTACACCATCGGCGTCGGCACCCGCGGCACGGCGCCGTTCCCGCAGATGGACATGTTCGGCCGCAAATACTATGTCCAGACAAGGGTCGATATCGACGAACCGACCCTCCAGGAAATCGCAAAGAAGACCGGCGGCAAATACTACCGGGCGGACAACACCGAGACCCTTCAGAAAATCTACGACGAGATCGATGCGCTGGAGAAGACGGAGGTTGAGGTAAAACGGTTCCTCCACATCGATGAATTGTTCTCATGGGTCGTATTGCCGGGGATGGGGATGCTGCTCATTGAGGTGCTTCTGGGGCATTCGGTGTGGAGGAAACTGCCGTAGGATTTATGATTTACCATGCGCTTTGACCAACCCGTTTACGTGTGGCTCCTGCTTCCCGCACTGATGGCGCTGGGCGGGTTTTTCTTTTGGGCGTGGCGCGAGAAGAAACGGCTCATTGCGCGCTTCATTTCGGCGCGGCTGCTGCCCTCACTCACGCTCGGCGTGGCGACGGAACGGCAGAAGGCACGCATGGCGTTGCTGGTCGCGACGGTCGGGCTGTTGCTGCTGGCGTTGTCGCGGCCGCAGATCGGATTCAGTTGGGAGGAGGCGCGTTCGCGGGGGCTGGACATCGTCGTGGCCATCGACACCTCGAAGAGCATGCTGGCGACGGACGTGGCGCCCAACCGCCTCCGCCGCGCGCAACTGGCCGCGCTCGACTTGAAGCGGCTGGCGAGGGCGGACCGGCTCGGCCTGGTGGCTTTCGCCGGCAGCGCGTTTCTTCAGTGTCCACTGACGCTCGATGACGATCCGTTCCGCCAGAGCGTCGAGGCGCTCGACGTGAACATCATCCCGCAGGGCGGCACTGCGCTGGCCGAGGCGATGCAGACGGCGCGCAGCGCGTTCAAGGAAGGCAACGAGAACCACAAGGTGCTCGTCCTGTTCACCGACGGCGAGGACCACGACGGGGAGGCGGTCGAGACGGCGAAGCAAGCCGCGAAGGAAGGCATGGTGATTTTCACGATCGGCGTCGGCACACCCAACGGCGACGTGCTGCGCACGACCGACGTGCAGGGGCGCACCGAGTTCATCAAGGGGCCGGATGGAAACGCCGTCCGCTCCCAGCTCAACGAAAAGTTGCTCAAAGAGATCGCAGCGCAAACGCCCGGAGGCTTCTACCGGCGGCTGGCGGGCGCCAACACGATGGACTTGCTCTACGAGCGCGGCCTGGCGCCATTGCCGAAGAGCGACCTGGCGTCGCAAAAACTCAAGCGGCCTCACGAGCATTTTCAATGGTTGTTGGGATTGGCCATCGTGCTATTGTTGGCCGAAATGCTGGTGCCGGAACGCAAAGAGACCAGGAAGAGCGCCAATGCGGTTGTGGCAAGAGCCGCTGCCCTGGCGTTGCTGCTCCTGCCGGCGGGCGACGCGTCGGCTGGCTCGGCATCCACACAGGCCCTGAAGCAGTACGAATCGGGCGACTATGAGGCAGCCCAGTTGGAGTACGAGCGCGCCCTGGACTCAAAACCGAACGACCCGCGCCTCCGGTTCAACGCCGGGACGGCCGCGTTCCAAGGCGGCAATTTCAGCGCCGCTCTCCAGCACCTGAACGCCGCGCTCACAAACTCGGATGTCAAACTTCAGCAACGCGCCTACTACAACCTCGGCAGCGCGCGCTATCGAATGGGGGAGGGGATAGAACAGTTGGAGGGCCGCAAAAAGCTATGGGAGGAGGCGGCGAAGAACTACCAGAGCGCGCTCGCTCTCCAGGCTGACGACGCCGATGCCAGGTACAATCTCCAGTTCGTGCAACAGCAGTTGGCGGAACTCGAAAGAATGATTTGGCTGCGCGAGGAGGCCCGAAAGGCCAAGGAAAACGCCGCGAAACGCGTGGCGCTCCGCCAGTATTCGGAAGCCCTGCGGATCCTCCAAAGCCAACAAAGCACAAACGCCGCCGCCGCCAAGGAACTCGAAGATCAAATCAACCGACTCAGTGAAATCAATCGGATTATCAGTGCTCCTCAGCCTTAGCCCTAAGGCCGTTCGGAAATTCGCGGGCTGCGCCAGAGGCCTTGTCCCGAAGGGACATCCTGAGAATAGCCCAGCGTTTCAACGCTGGGTTCCGGGGCGCACGGGGCAACGTCCCGAAGGGACGGCTGAAAGCGTCCCACAAACCCTCAGCCGTCCCTTCGGGATGGATTCAACGGAGGCCGGGATTCCCGGCGTTGAAACGCCGGGCTATTTTCAATCATCCCTCCGGGATGATGCCTCCCGCACGCTCGCGAAACGATTTCGCAAATTCCGGCACGGCATCACACTTAGCCTGCTCCTGACCGCCGTAGCCATGGCGGGGGCGCAGACGCCGGCCGACTTTTTCCACATGGGTGTGACGAATTATTGCAGAACGAACCTTGTCCAGGCCCGAAAGGACGTGACCAATGGGTTGGCGCTCTATCCGACCAATCCCTGGCTCACGAACCTGTGGGAGTTGTTGAATCAAAAAGAGCAGCAGCAACAACAGCAGCAGAACAAGGACAAGGATAAGGAAAAGGACCAGGAATCCAAGGATCAGCAGTCGAAAGATCAACAACAGCAGCAGAAGCAGGATCAGCAAAAACAGGACGAGCAAAAGAAGAAAGAAGAGGAGCGGAAGAAAAAAGAAGAGGAACAAAAAGCTGCCGATCAGCAGAAAAAGGACGGCGAAGACAAGCAGGGACAGCAGGGTTCGCCGGATCAGCAGAAGGAGGAGAACCAGGACGAAAAAGACGGCGAACCGCAGGCCGCGAAAATGCTCAGGATGACACCGCAGCAGGCGATGCAGTTGCTCGACATGCTGAAAGGCGACGAAAAGAACATGCCGTTCCGCCCAATTCTGCGCACGAATCGGCAGCAGCGCGTGTTCAAGGATTGGTAGTTAGTGCCCGTGTTGATGTTCCTGGATGTATTCCTGCTTGAGCCCCAGCTTCTCCGGCGCGTGCAGCACGAGCATCTTCATGCGGATGTCGGCGGGCACGTCTTTCGCGGTGAGCTTCGAGAGGAGGCACATCAGGCCCAGCGCCAGCGGCAGCGCCCAGATGGCCGGTTGCTCGGCCAGGATGCGCAAGAGCGGATGCGCGGCGTAGTAGTCCCTCAACCCCGCCGCCCACGCCGCCTGGTCGGCGAACATCGTGCTGGCGATGGCGACCAGGCTGAGCGTGCCGCCGACCAACATGCCCGTGGCCGCGCCTTTCATCGTGATGCCGCGCCACCAAGTGCTCAGGAACAGCAACGGGAAATAGCTCGTCGCCGCGATGGCGAAGGCCCAGCCGACCATCTTGTTGATCTCGAAACTCTCGACCAGGAAGCCCAGCAGCACCGCCCCGCCGCCGATGGCCACCGCCGCGATCTTGAAGGCGCGCAGCCGCTGTTCGCCGGTCGCCTGCGGATTGAGCATCCGGCCGTAAACATCGTGCGCCATCGCGCCGGTCATGCTCACGAGCAATCCGCTGAACGTGCTCATGAACGCCGCGAATGCGCCGGCGCAAGTGATGCCGCTGAGGATCGAGCCCCAGGGGAGCGATCCGAAATTGAAAATTGAAAATTGAGAATTTTCAATTTGCAATTGGTTTAGAATGCGCGGCAGCTCCAGCACCACCTTATCCGTCCCCTTCGCCCCGGCGCCTTCGTAAAGCGAGGGCATGAGATTGCGGCCCATCACGCCGAACACTGGCGGAAAGAGATAGAACACGCCGATCAAGATCATCACCCACATCGTGGTTTTCTTCGCCGCGACGCCATCCGGATTCGTGTAAAAACGCACCAGAATGTGCGGCAATCCCGCCGTGCCGCAGACCAACGCGATGATCAG
>DASTLJ010000451.1:0-6742 GCA_035715125.1 Verrucomicrobiia bacterium | reverse complement strand
CGCTTGAGGATCCAGTCCCGGCGCAGCGGCGGGAGACCATCGTTCACGGAACCTTTGAATTCGGGGTCGCCCCAGGGACCGGAGCAATCGTAAACGCGCACTGGTTCGTTCACTTCCAGGCTGCCGTTGAAGGTCCTGGTGGGCGAGAGCGCGATCTCCCGCATCGGCACGCGAAGATCGAGATGAAGCAGGCCCGGCAGATACACGCGGCGGCTGTTCGGCAGCACGTCGCCGCTGTGGGGTTGGCTGGAGTCCGGAGTGGCGATCATAAATGGGTTGAGAGTTGGTGGTTGAGGGACGCTCGCGGCGTCCTTGCGTGTCAGCGAATGCGTTGCGCCTTTTGCGCCTTTTTGCGGCCCGGGGAAATGGAGGAGGAAGCTCGCGGCTCCCTTCGCCGGCATTACCCGGAGCAGGTTCAACGGGTCGGCGGCGCTCCCGCGCGCGCCCTCTCAGCCTCGCGCTTCTGACTTCGGATCAGAAGCCGGTCGGCTCCCCGATTGAGACGACGCTAGGTCTGCGGGCCGTCCCCGTCAAGCGTGGTAGAGGATACAGATTGCTAAATGCGCATGAATTCGTCCTCCGCTTAAAAGCGGGCCGGCGTTACCCCGGCGCACCCGCGCTCGATTCGTAGCGCAGACAGCCTATCTGTGGCGGACTGCCTTGCAGTCTGTGCAGAGGGTGCGACATTGGGGCTCCGTGGCAACGGGGCCTGCTTGGATTGGCCGGCGCCTCCGGGCGCATCAGCCCCAGAGTTGCGGTGCGGAGCCCGGTGGGCAGGAATTGCGCGGGCAGCCCTTCAACTGTTGCGCGGATCGGACGATATAAATGTAGACCTTGGCAGCGCGCGAAAGCCGCGGCCCGAACGCGGCCGGCGCGCCGTTGCCTGAAGCAGCCGAAACACATCCAACGAATCCGATCCGGCGCGGGTGCGCGGAACGCGCCGAACAATCGAACCAAAAGAAAGCAGGCAGATGCCGATGGATTACCAGCTTGTCCTTCAGTTTGACGCCACTTCCGGTGAGCAGCACGCGCGTCTCGCACTGCTCGAGGACGATTTCGTGGAGCGGCTCGAGGACTCCGCGGAAGTGGACGGCCACGAGGCCGGCGACGCCGCCTTTCACATTTTCATCACCACGGGCAGTCCGGCCAGGACGTTCGACCGGTTGAAGCCGTTGCTGGCCGAGCAAAGCCTTATTGACCTGGTGACAGCCGCCTACCGGCACGTGGACGAGGACGACTACAGGATCCTCTGGCCAAAGGAGCCGGTGAAGCCATTTCTGCTGCCCTGATGGCTCTGCGGGGGCGCGGCCTTCCAAGGCCGCGTGTTTCTGGATCGCCGTCAGCTTCGCCGCGGCGCGCTGGATATGTGTTTAGCGCCTCCTTCACTGACGTTTCCTTTGTCGGAAACTTTGTCGACCCTGCGATCCCCGATAAAGTTTCCGACAAAGCCGGGACGCGCGGATGGTGACCCTAAACGCATACGGCGTTGGAAGGCCGCACCCCCCCGACCGTGGGTTCTTACTGAAAAGCCAAGCAGGCCACAAGTTCAATGGTTGGATCGCGGGACCAACCGCTGCAATTCATTCCCATTGGGCCATGCGCTCGTTTCGGTTATTCTGCGCCGCATGAAATGGCGCTTGTGTCTCCTTCTGCTGATTTCCCCCGCCGTTTACTCCGCTCCGGCTTCGCACGGCGCGGTCGCCACGGTGCACCCGCTGGCGACGGAGGCGGCCCTCGAGGCGTTGCGCAGTGGTGGCAATGCGGTCGATGCCGCCGTAGCCGCCGCGCTGACGTTGGGCGTGGTCGATTCGCACAACTCTGGGTTGGGTGGCGGATGTTTCCTCCTGCTTCGTACGCCGGACGGATCATTTGTGGCCATTGACGGCCGCGAGCAGGCGCCCGCGGCGGCGACCGCCGACATGTTCGTGCGCGAGGGCAAGGCGAATCCGCGGCTCAGCCAGTTCGGGGCGCTGGCCATCGCCGTGCCGGGGGCGCTCGCCGCTTACGACTACGCTAGCCGGACTCACGGGCGCATTCCACTGGCGCGGCACCTGGAGGCCGCGGCGCAGCTCGCGGCAAACGGATTCCAAGTGACCCGCGCCCTGGCAAAACGGCTGGAGGAAAACGCCGGCGAGTTGCGACAATTTGAATCGTCGCGCGCCGCATACTTGAAGCCGGACGGTGCGCCGTGGCGCGAGGGCGACTTGTTCGTCCAACCTGATCTGGCGCAGAGCTACAAATCCATCGCCTCCGAAGGCGCGGCCTGGTTCTACGTAGGCCACTTCGCTTCGGCCGCCGCGGCGTGGATGAAAGCCAGCGGTGGACTAGTGACGGCCGAGGATTTCAAGAGCTACCAATTCAAGTTGCGCGAGCCGGTTCGCACCACTTACCGCGGCTGCGAGGTCGTTGGGTTCCCGCCGCCGAGTTCGGGCGGGGTCCACGTCGGGCAAATCCTGAATATCCTGGAGCACTTTGATCTCAAGAAGCTTGGGCCGGAGTCGCCGGAGTTCGTCCACCTCGTCGCCGAGGCGATGAAGCTGGCGTTCGCCGACCGCGCGCATTGGCTGGGCGACCCGGATTTCGCGTCCGTGCCGCGCGGCCTGGCGTCGAAGGAGTACGCGGCGCGCCTGGCCTCGAAGATCGATCGCAAGCACGCTTCGGTTGTGGCGGGGCACGAGACGCCGCCGCGCAGCACGGAGGACGTGTTTGGGAAGCACACGACCCACTTTTCAGCGGCGGACGCGGAGGGTTACTGGGTCGCCTGCACCGCGACGATTAACACCTCATTCGGCTCGAAGGCCGTCATCCCCGGCACCGGGATCGTGATGAACAACCAGATGGACGACTTCTCGCTTCAGCCGGGCGTGCCAAATTACTTCGGCCTCGTCGGCGGGGAGGCCAACGCCATCGCGCCCGGCAAGCGGCCCTTGTCCAGCATGAGCCCGACCCTCGTTTTGCGCGACGGCCGGCCCATCCTGTCGGTGGGCGCGGCGGGCGGCCCGACCATCATCAGCCAGACGTTGCTGGCGATCCTTTACGTCGTCGACTTCGGGATGCCGGCCGGCAAAGCGCTGGCGATGCCCCGCTTTCATCACCAGTGGCTGCCGGACGAATTGCGCGTCGAACGGTCGATGCCGGAGAAAATCGTCCGCGAGTTGGAGAAGCGCGGGCACAAACTGAAGGTCGTCGACTCCATCGGCGCCGCGCAGGCCGTCGTGCTCGACGAGCGCAAATCCGGATTCACCGGCGTGGCCGACCCCAGGACGGAGGGCAAGGCGGGCGCGTTTTGATGGGAACGGAGCGCGGACAGCCTTTCATAATTGGTAGGGCGCGTCGCTCCGCGCGCGCCTAAGCGTCCGATTCTCGAGGGATGCCAGTCTTTTTCCAGTCCAATCAGCGGCGCGCGCGGAGCGACGCGCCCTACCGTGGCATTTCTGAGATGCGGCTGCTGTTTGCAATCATTTGTGTCTATTCGTGTTCATTCGTGGTGAAGAATTCGTTCGTGAATTACGCGTGGTTTTCGGTCCGCTGCCCGTTTGACAGGCCGGGGGTTTTGCGTTGAGATGCGCGCGACCTGACTGAATCGAGTAAACTATGAATGAACGATTCCATTTTCGTCACATTTTCACGCCCGCTGCGGTCGTTTTCGCGGCGCTGTTTCTCGCCGCCGCCGCCGTTAATGCGGCGGACAAAACGGTGGCCACTTACGAGCGTTTCGAAGCCGCGTTCGAGAGCGCCACCGCCTATTCGAACCCCGTGCAGGAGGCGTCGCTGATCGCCGCGTTCACCTCGCCGCAGGGCGAGAAATTCACCGTCCCCGGCTTCTGGGACGGCGGGAAGAACTGGCGGGCGCGCTTCCTGCCGACCAGGCCCGGCAAGTGGAAGTTCGAGACGACCTGCTCGGACAAGGCGAACAAGGGTCTCCACGGGCAAACCGGCGAATTCACCGCGAACGTGGCCCTCACGAACACCCCCCTGGCCCGGCACGGCCCCATCCGCGTCGCCAATGACGGCCGCTACTTCGAGCATGCCGACGGCACGCCGTTTTTCTGGCTCGGCGACACCGCATGGAACGGCGCGCTGCTCTCGACCGGGCCCGAGTGGGAGCAATACATCAAAGAGCGGACGCGGCAGAGGTTCAGCGTCGTCCAGTTCGTCACCACGCAATGGCGCGCCTCGCCCGAGGGCGACGTGAACAAGCAAACGGCCTTCACCGGCTCGGACAGGATCACCATCAACCCCGCCTTCTTCCAACGTCTCGACGAAAAAGTGGACGCGCTGAATAAGGCCGGGCTCGTCGCCGCGCCCGTGCTGTTGTGGGCCATCGCGGGCGGCGGAAATTCCAAGGTCAATCCCGGTAATTCACTTCCCGACGATCAGGCCGCGCTCCTGGCCCGCTACATGGTCGCCCGCTGGAGTGGCAGCGCCGTGGCCTATCTGCTGGCCGGCGACGCCGACTACCGCGGTGAGAAATCCGAGAAGTGGAAGAAGATTGGCCGTGCGGTGTTCAACGACATCGCACATGGCCCGGTCAGCATGCACCCCGGCGGCATGCAGTGGGTGTGGAAGGAGTTCATCGACGAGAAGTGGTACAATTTCGTCGGCTACCAAAGCGGCCACGGCGACAACACGAACACGCTGGAATGGATGATTTCCGGGCCGTCCACCGAGGATTGGATGAAGCTCCCCCACAAGCCGTTCGTGAACCTCGAACCGCCCTACGAAAATCACCTCGCCTACCATTCGAAGAAGCCGCATACGCCCGAGAGCGTCCGGCGCGCCGTTTACTGGTCGCTCCTGAACACGCCGACTGCCGGCGTCACCTACGGCGGGCACGGCGTTTGGGGCTGGGACGACGGAACGAAGGCCCCGACCGATCACGCCGGCACCGGCACGCCGCTCCCCTGGAAGCAGGCCCTCACCATGCCTGGCGCCGAGCAGATGGCACTCCTCCACGACTTTTTCGACTCGATCGAGTGGTGGAAACTGCGCCCCGCGCCGGCGGTCATTCGCAACAACCCCGGCGCCGGCGCGCCCGCGAAATACTTCGCCGCCGCCAAGAGCGATGACCGCAACTTGTGCGTTGTGTATGTCCCCGAGGACCGCACAGTGGAAGTGCTCATGAGCCTCATTCCCTCCTCCCCGGTTGTCTCCTGGTTCAACCCGCGCAGAATCGAGACGAATACGATCAACGCCGTCGGAGTTGTCACTTCGGACACCATCCAATTCCCCACCCCGGATGTGGGAGACTGGCTTCTCCTCTTGAAGATGGACAAAAAGGAGGAGCCGCCTGCAGCGGAAAAGCCCAAAGGAACAGCGAAGTAGCCGGGCGACGTGGGAGCGAAAATAGCTGCGACCGGTAGGGCCATCGCGCGGCGATGGCCCCGCCCGCGCAGAGCGGGCAGAACGACCGTCCTTCGTCACCCCATTGCGCCGCTCAACGCGGCGAGGACGGCGCAGGGCACCACCCTACCGTGAGGTCGCGAAGTGGATCCTCATACAGGAAGGAAGTCGATTCCAACGCCCGAGGCCCAATGCCCCGGTCCCGCGACCTCACGGTCGCAGCTACGCTGGACGAATGCGCGACAACGATCGCGGCAAAGAGAATTGCAGCGCGAGGCCCGAGGAGTCCGAAATCGGCTGGTTCAAGATGAACGGGAGGTTTACCGATATTAACTATATGAAATCTTCGCATTCACTCGGCGTGATTTGCCTCATGGCGTTATTCCTCGGATTCCCGGCCAGCGCGAAGGACAAAGGCAATTTTGAATATGAACAGCAGCCTCATCAGCCAGCGGATCAATAGCGATGCCAGCCCATTCATTTTGCGCCTGGGCGATGGCACGAGGGTGCCGGTTCTGCACCCGGATTTCGTTGCGGTTTCGCCGAGTCAGGTGTTGGTGATCGGACCGGACGAATCCGTGACGAAGATCGACCCGCTTCACGTTGTCGCCATTGAAGAGGCGCCTCCGAGGAAGTGAACTTACTCCGGCCCCGAATTGACTGAACGCCTCTACAGTGCGGCCAGGTTTTTGGACGGGCTGCTGGCAAATTACGGCAGTCGGGGGGTCACCAGCCGATAAAACCGTTTTGCGCCCGGCGGCGGGGTCGTCGGGTCGATCACCTCGACCAACCGGTTCGTGTTCGCTGCCGTGATTCCTTCCAGCAGGCTCCAGCCCCCGGTCGAAGCATCGTCCCGGAACTCCACCGCGTAGGTCTTGTTCGAGAGCGCGGTGAATTCCAGCTTCGACGCGCCAGCGGGCAACCAGCGGATGCTTTCGATGCGCAGATGGTTCTCCCGCGAGTTCGGATCGGTCCCGGCCAGGTACTCCTGCACGTTGCTCGCTTGATCGCCGTCGGCGTCGAGCGCGGCGTCGCTGGGATCGCCGGGGTTGAATCCGTTGGCGGATTCCCAAAGGTCCGGCATCCCATCGTCGTCGGTGTCTTCGAGCACAGTGAGAACCGCGTTGGTGGTCAGGCCGCCCGTGGCGATTCCGGCCGCGTTAGTCACGCCCACCTGGTAATTGCCGGCGTTGGTCAATTGCACGTTGTAAATCGCCCAGAAGCAGGTGGACTGGTTGATCAACACGTTGGTAACGATGCGGCCATTGCGCCGCCAACTGTAGCCCATCGGCAGCAGCCCGGTCGCCGCCGTGCTGAAAACCACCGACTCCCCGACCACCGCGGACTGGCTGACGGGGTGCAGCGTGACGGTCGGCCGGACCAGCACGCTGAGTTTGGC
>DASTLJ010000450.1:0-3176 GCA_035715125.1 Verrucomicrobiia bacterium | reverse complement strand
CCGACGGCTGAACCGCGAAGGTGGGTCAGGTCCTCGGCCGACTCGCGAGTACGCTCGCCCCGCCGGGCCGACTTGGATTCTGTCGATCCGGAGCGCCAATCGGCCTGTAGAGCCGGCGACCCGCCGCGCACTCGCGGAAAGGTGGATTCCACGAAGGCCACCAGTGCGTTGCGATGCAGCCCGGCGCAGTCCACGCGCCGTGCCGCGAAGGCACCCGTCACGGCCAGCGCGGCCAACGCGGCCAACCCGGGCGCCGTCCACTGCGGCCGGAGTCGTCGCCAGAGAAGCAGGAAGCCGCCTGCGGCCAACATCACGGTTGACATCAGGGCAATGTTACCCGCGGTGAGATAATGCCGGATTGAATCTGCCAGCGCGCCACCCGTCGCGCGCGACATTTGCCACGTGAGCGGCGAGGACAAAATTCGCGCCAGGGCCACGTTGACCGCCGTGTAGCTCACGATGAGCCAAAACACGCACCGCCCCGCCACCGGCATTTTCCGCAGCGTGTAATCGACGGCGCCGAACACCAGCGCCACAAGCGCGTCTTGCCAGAACAGCGCCAGCGGCGTCCAAACCGACCACGGCAGGTCGCGTCCTGCCACCGCGAGCAGCTTGGCTGTCATGAGCCCGGCGAACAAGGCGAGCGCTCTCATGGGGTCACCAGTTCAAGGCGGATTCAAGAATCGGCCGATACAGGAGCGCGGACCGCCTTGTCCGCGTGTTTCCTGGCTCGAACTTTGAGTCGCGCGGACAAGGCTGTCCGCGCTCCGTTCTTGAATCCGCCCTGTCACAAGATTGAGCCGCTTCAGGAGTGCCCACGACACCACGACGCTTCGGCCCCGGCGCAGCCAAACCCAGTCGTGGACGACGAGATGCCGCGCCGTCCGCATTCGGTAGAAGCCCGACTTGTTCCCGCGCAAGGCCAGCGGCACGACAACCAGGTCAGCGTCGCCTGCGAGCGAGACAAGGTTCTCGGGTGTGCAAAAGCCGCGAACGAATTCGACCCGTTCGTCCAGCCAAATTCTGGCCCGTTCGATCCGATCCTCGCGCAGGTCGACGATGACGAGCGTGGCGTCCGGCGCGAGTCGCCGCAGAATCAGCGCAGTTCGCGGGAACAAGCCGCCACCGACGATGACGATGCGCCGCGGGGGCGGCATCCCGGCGAGGACTTTTTTCCAGGCCCGCTCGTGCACCTCGAGCACGAATTGCCGCAGTGCGCCGCAGCGGCAGACGAGTTCCTCCAGGCCGTCGAGGCTGGCGTGTTCGAGCCAGCGCAAGACGGCGGGCCAACGGCTCACGCGCGCGGCGTCCACCGAGGACTCGCGTGCAAGCTTCGTCCAGTGGCGCGCCGGCCGCGCGTGGTGTTCGAGGTGGTAACCGTCATTGAAGAAAAGCCAGTTGTAGATTCGGCCGTGGTGGCTGACGGCGCCACGGGCGTGTTCAAAATGGCCTTGAATCTGGCACAGCCCAAGCCCGACCAACCAGCCCGGCAGGTAGACGGCCTGAAAGAAACTTGGCGCCAGCGCTGACAGCACCGCCCACATTGCCAACACCAACGCACCCTCCGCGACCCACGCGCGGGGAACGGGCCTCCACTGAAACGGCTCGTCACGGTGATGGGCCAGGTGCCGCGCCCGCCACAGGCTTTGCGGGAAGCCCAGGAGCAGCGACAGATAGGCCGAGAAACTCCAGTTCACCACGCGCGACCGGAAGAACGGCAGATGAATGAAGTTGTGCGACACCGTGTTGGCGTTCCACCACAGCCCCAACGCGACGAGCGGCACCGACGGTACGAGCACGAGCAACGCGCCGTGCAAGGCGGCCAGGCCGACGAGCAGCGCATCCGAGGGCGAGTGCCGGAGGATGCCCGTGCTCGCCGGCGCGTTGACTGCGGCTCGCAGTGCCAAAGCGGAGCGGCCGGTCCCAAGGCTCGTGTCGCGGAGCTTCATGGGTCGTGGCGAATGAGAGCGTAGTGCCAGGAGGCCCGGGCTCAGGAGCTCTTCGACTTGGGTGCCGGCGCGGGTGCGTCGGATTTCTTCCCTTGAAGTTTGTTGAGCTGATTAACGGGGCCGTAATCGCGCGGGCGCACTTTCGTTATGCCCCAGCTTTGCGGGTAGGTATCGGGATTCTCCGGCTTGGCGTCGGTCTTGCGCACGCTGACGGGCGTTTTGTCGCGGCGCGAGCCGAATGTGACGATCTGCCCGGTGCCGGCCACGGCCTTGAGGTCGGCCCATTCCTTTTTGCAGATTTCCTCGTCGCCCGCGCGCAGCTTGAAATACAAGTAACCGCGTTCGGCGTCACGGTATTCGTAGTTGTTCCGATTCGTGGAGAGTGCGAAGCCGCCCCAGACCTGGATGCGCTCGGGCGCGGCGTCGCTCGGCTCGAGGACGACCCGATCGACGAACGCATAAACGCCGTAGGGATCGCTGGCGCGGGCGCCGGTGGCAGCGACGCCGAGGAGCGCGGCGGCGCAGAGGAGGTTGACGAAGTTTCCCAGTCGCGCAAGCGGCTGGCCGATGGAGAGAAGTGTAGTCTTCATACGCGGAATTGGACTGCGGCCAGTCTGCTCACTTGTCAGACAGTTGTAAAAGGATTGTGAAAATCGGAACAAACTAATCGTTGAATCCGCACCGGCGCTGGGTCATGCTTCACGTTAGAACGGATTCAGAAGTGTCGGGCGCAGTGTAGGAATTCGGCCTGCCAAGCCAGGCCGCCAATCCGTTGACTAGAATGAAATCGCCCATTGAAGCGCTGCGATTGATTGTCAGTCATAACGCCACGTACGCCGTGCGGTTGACCCGCGGCCAGGAGGACCTCCGGCGCGCGCAGGCGCTGCGCTTTGCCGTGTTCAACGTCGAACTCAAGGAGGGTCTTGAAGGTTCCCACGAAACCGGGCTCGACGCGGACCCGTTCGACTCCGTTTGCGATCACTTGCTGGTCGAACACGTGGCGAGCGGTGAAGTCGTCGGGACGTACCGCCTCCAGACCGGCCCGAGCGCCGCCCGCCATCGGGGCTACTACAGCGGACAGGAATTTGATTTCTCACCCTACGAACCACTTCGCGACGAGATGATCGAGCTGGGCCGGGCTTGCGTTCACAAGGACCACCGCAATATGATCGTGCTCGGGTTGCTCTGGAAGGGCATTGCCGATTACGCGCGGGATCGCGGCGGCCG
>DASTLJ010000449.1:0-7177 GCA_035715125.1 Verrucomicrobiia bacterium | reverse complement strand
CAGGAGCCTCGCCCTACCTGTGTCATGGATAGGCGGAGGAACGGCGCGTCCGCGTTTTCCGCCTCCTCACGTCGGCGGCTACCGACTGTCGTGTCCTCAAGCTCATGGTGAGGAATGGCGGTCAAGACTGCGGTTGCTCCACGGCCACCCTCTGAAATTCCCTTCCCGCCCGGCCCCGTTTGTGTAGCCTCGCCTCGGGCCAATCCGCTCCATGAAGACTCCGCTTCGCGTGCTCATCGTCGAAGATTCCGAGTTCGACGCGCAGATGATGGTCAGCCTGCTTCGCAAAGCCGGCTATGACGTCGTCTCGCGACGGGTCGAGACCGCCGACGCCATGCGCGAGGCGCTCCGCAGCGAGACCTGGCAGCTTGTGCTGGCGGACTACAATCTGCCCGACTTCAACGCCCCCGCCGCGCTTCAGATTCTCCAGCGTACCGGACTGGACCTGCCGTTCATCATCGTCTCCGGGGGCATCGGCGAGGACATCGCCGTCGCCTGCATGAAAGCCGGCGCGCACGATTACCTGATGAAAGGCAGCCTCAGTCGCCTGGCGCCCGCGGTGGATCGCGAACTGCGCGAGGCCGCCAATCGCGCCGGCCAGCGCGAATCCCGCCGCGCGATGATCGAAAGCGAGCGTCGCTACCGGCTCCTCTGGGAAACCTGCCCCGACGCCGTCCTCCTCATGGACACCGAGGGCAAAATCCTGTTTGCCAATCCGGCCGTCTATGACGTGTTCGGGTTCACGCCGGACGAGTTGATCGGCGAAAATCTCCAGGCCATTCAGCCCGAGTCCTTGCGCGGTGCGCACGGGGCCGGCATGGCGCGTTTCCTGGCGACGGGCGCGCGCAAGCTCAATTGGCGCGCGACGGAAACGGTCGGCCGACGAAAGAACGGCGTCGAGTTCCCGATCGAAGTTTCCTTTTCCGACATGGAACTTGACGGCCATCGCCGCTTCGTGGGGTTCATCCGCGACATCACCCAGCGCCTGCGCGCCGAACGCGAGCTGCGCGAGCACGAGGAACAGTTCGCCGTCGCCCGCGAAATCCAGCAGCGGCTCTTCCCGAAGGCGGCCCCCGCGCTCGCCGGCTTCGACATCGCCGGGGCGACCTATCCCGCCGAAGCCACGGGCGGCGATTACTTCGATTACCTCCCGATGTTGCACGATCGGGTTGGCCTCGTTGTCGGCGACGTGGCCGGGCACGGCGTCGGGCCCGCGCTGCTCATGGCCGAAACCCGCGCTTACCTGCGCGTGCTCGCCGGCCGCCGCGAGGAGCCGGGTGAAATTCTTGCGCGCGCCAACGGCATTCTCGCCGAAGACATGGGGGGCGAGCGCTTCATCACCCTTTTTCTGGGCCGACTCGACCCGGCGACGCGCGAGTTGACCTACGCCAGCGCCGGTCATCCTCCCGGCTGCGTCCTCGCCGCGGACGGCACGGTGAAGGCGGCTCTCAAGCGCACCGGGATCCCGCTCGGGCTGCGCGCTGCCACCGACTACACGTCCGCCCCGGGGCTCACATTGGCTTCCGGCGATCTCATGGTGGTCCTCACGGACGGCATCGAGGAAGCCTCCTCCCCGGCGGGTGAACTTTTCGGCGCCGAGCGGGCCCTCGAGGTGGTGCGCGCGCACCGCGACAAGCCTGCTCGCGCGATCATCGAAGCCCTCTACGCCGCAACGCGAACCTTCGCCCAGGGGGCCCCGCAGATCGACGACATCACGGCTATCGTCGTGAAGGCGTTGTGAGCCACGGGCAGTCCCAGCCAGCCCGCATCCTCGATATCAGGCAAAGTTGATGTTGTTGGCGATTCCGCTTTCGCCGGCCCGCTCGATCAGTCGAAGCAGGGCGGCACATTCGGCGACGCGGGTTCGGCGTCTGACCAGGATGATGATGCCAACGTGCGGTTCGGTCTCCGCGAGGCGCAAGAAGTCACGACGATTGCAGGTGATGACGACGAGACTGTGGCTGGCTGCATGACGGAGTGCGATCAAATCGTCCGTGGTACTCGCCAGCGCTTCCTCGAGAAATTGCACCCCATGGCCCTTGAGGCGCAGAACACGGCCCACGTCAGCGGGGACATCGTGGTCCAGGAAGAAATTCACGCATTCGGATCAGACATCTGCTCGGCGACCAAAAGGTTGATCTCATCCCGGTGATCTTCGTAATAGGCGAGGCATTCGTAAACTTGCGCCTTCGTGAGGCCGGGGAAGGAGGTCACGAGGATGCTATCCACCGTCTCGCCGTTTTGCAGCAGGCCAATGACGTCGTGGACACCGATTCGTGTGCCCTCAAGGATCGCGAGGCCAGCGCGAACGCCGGTTTTGCGTGTGATATACCGATAACCTGTGCTGAGTTCTGCCATCTGCACGACGGCTATAGCACGCAGCACAGATTTAAGCAAATCCCGATGCGAACGCCCGATTCAAATACTCGATGCTCCGCGTCGCAATGGCTTCCGCCCCCTCCTCGAACTTGAAGACCTCGACCGACACCACGCCGTCGTAGCCGACTTCGCGCAGCGCGGCGGCGATGGGCTTGAAATCCACGTCGCCGAAGCCGGGGCCTTTCAGGTTGCGGTCGTTGGCGTGGAAATAGGCGAAGTGCGGCCAGCTCTCGCGGATGATTTGCGGGATGGGCGTGGACTCCGAACACATCGCCTTCACATCGAGGATGATTTTGAAATGGGGCGACTCCATCTGTTGCGCGAAGCGAATCGCTTCGGCCGCCGTATTGATGAAATTCGTATCGTTCGGGGCCAGCGGCTCCAGGCAGATCGTCACGTCGCGCCCGCCTGCGTGCTGCAAGGCATCGCGAAGCGTGGTTTTCGCCCACTCCCAGGCTTGCGACAGACTGACGCCGGCCATCACGTTGCGCTGCTGGGGCGAGCCGAGGACGATGATGCGCCCGCCGAGGTCCCCGCAAAAATCCACGAGGTCAACGAAGTACCGCGCCGTTCGCCCGCGCACGGCGGGGTCAGGGTGGTTCAGATACATCCCCTCGGTCTGCGCGAGCACCCAGTGGATGCCCGAGATGGCGATCCCCACGTGGGCTGCCTCGTCGCGGATCTGCCCGCGAGTGGAGGAGGAAATCTCGGTGACGTGATTGGCAATAGTGAACGGGGCGATCTCGAGGGCGTCGTAGCCCGCCTGCTTCGCGAAACGCATCACGTCGGCGAAATTCCAGCCCTTGAAGATCTCGTTGCAGATCCCGAATTGCATTGGGCAAGGGTTGGGGGAGCCGGTCCGAAGCGCAAGACGGAAGTGGACCGGGGACGTTCCGCTCGCCGGGTCCGCCTACGGACACTGCCCCCGTTTCCCACAGGCGAACTCCCTGCCCATGAACCGGCTCTTGCAAGGAGTCCCGCCTTCAGGCGGCAGGACGTCCGGCCGGCTAAAGCCGGGACTCCGTGCCAGCAGCCGTCGTTCATGGCCCCAATGCGCGATGCTCGAATCGTGGAGGCTTTCCGTGGACCGGAGCGCCGCACTCCGATGCGGCTCGATGGAAATTGCTTCACGACGAGCCGGATCGGAGTCCGGCGCTCCGGGGGCAGTGCCCGGTTGCGCCCCATTTCAGCCCACGGGAATCGCGGACGTGGCGATTGTGCCCAGCATCGGCTACCTTCCCCGTGTGCAGTCCATCGGCGAACAGCTCGGCGCCCTCTCGGCCCTCCAAAACGTCACCGTGCCCGACCTTTGGCAGCAGGAGGCGGTAAGCGCATTGCGCGCGGGACGGGATGTCGTCGTGCAGGCCCCGACTGGCGCAGGCAAGACGCTCATCTTCGAGTTGTGGTCCAATCTGGGCAAGCCTCGCGGCCAGGCCATCTACACCGTGCCGACCCGCGCCCTGGCCAATGACAAACTGGCCGAGTGGCGGGCGCGCGGCTGGAACGTCGGTATCGCCACGGGCGACCTGTCGGAAAACCTTTCCGCGCCCATCGTCGTCGCCACGCTGGAGACGCAGAAGAACCGACTCATCGCGGGCGACGGGCCGGCGTTGCTCGTCGTGGATGAATACCAGATGCTGGCCGACGCGGATCGAGGGCTGAATTACGAGCTGGCCATCGCGCTGGCGCCGGTGCGCACCCAACTCCTGCTCCTGTCCGGCAGCGTGGCCAATCCGCAGGACATCGTCAAGTGGCTGGCGCGACTGGGGCGTGAGGCGGTGTTGATTCGGCACGACGTCCGGCCAGTGCCGTTGGAGGAAGTTCACGCCGAAAGCCTCGGTTTTCACCTCCCGGGGGCCATACGGGGTCACTGGCCGCGCCTGGTGGCCAAGGCGCTGGCCGACAACCTTGGCCCGATCCTGATCTTCGCCCCGCGCCGGCAGGCCGCCGAGTCGCTTGCCGCCGATCTGGCCCGCCAGCTTCCCAACCCCAATCCGCTCGCGCTGAGCGCCGCCCAGAAACTGCTCGTCGGCGAGGCCTTGTCCAGGATGCTCAAGTGCCGCGTGGCCTATCATCACAGCGGCTTGAGCTACGCGGCGCGCGCGGGCGTCCTCGAGCCGCTGGCCAAGGCAGGGCAGCTCCGCGCGGTGGTGGCCACGATGGGCCTGGCCGCGGGAATCAATTTCTCCCTGCGCAGCGTCGCAATGGCCGCGGAGAGCTACCGGCGCGACAACATCGAGATTCCGCTGCGACCGGACGAAATTCTCCAGATGTTCGGCCGCGCGGGCCGGCGCGGCATCGACGAGGTGGGCTACGTGCTCGTGGGCGGCGAAGGCATCCGGCTGCGCGAAGGCTATCCGGCGCACCTGGCCCGCAGCGGGCTGGTGGACTGGAGCGCCTTGCTTGGCATCATGGCCGGCGCCGCCGATCAAGGACGCGATCCGTTTACCGAAGCGGTGAAAGTGCAGCAACGGCTCTTCACGACCAAGCCGATCTTTTTGGGCGTCGAGGAATCGATGAAGCACCCGGAAACACCCTGCGGCCTCAAGACCGACAGCGACCGTGCCCGCCACGTCCGCAAACGCCTCCGCGAAATGCTCAACAGCCGCGGCCAGTGGGAGCGCGTGCCGGCGCTGGCCGAACGGCCGCTGGGAGAAGTCTTTGTTCCGAGTTCCGGGTTCCGGGTTCCGGGTTTGCCGGAGCGCAGGCAACTTGACAACTCGGAACTCGGAACCCGGAACCCGGAACTTATCCCCGCCCTCTCCGTCCCCGAGGCGCTCGAAAAGACCGGCCACGGCACGCTCGAAGTCATTGGCGTTGAGAACGGGCAACAGACCTTCGGCCGCGCGCTCACGGTCGCCGAACTGTTAAACGAGGATCGCGTGCTGCTCGCCAAGTGGATTCGACGGCTGACGAGTTGGAACGGCCGGCAGGCGCCGCTGGCACTGTGGAACGAAAAAATTAAACCGCTGGTCGCCAAAAAGCTCGCGCTACAAAAGACGCCCGTCGCGCGCTTCGAGCAGCGAGGCCAGAAAATTCTCGCGCTGGTCAGCTTGGCTGAACTGCCGGCGCGGGCGATGGTCGATGCGCACGGTGTCGCACTTTGGAAGCCCGTCGAGCGCGAGGTCTTCCCGGAGGACTGCGCGCGATGCTCGCTCGTTCCGATTTGCCGCAACCTGCCGGCCGCCACGGGCACCGCGTCGTTGTGGCGGCGGCTCGGCTTGATCGATGAGAGAGGCGTGCCGACGTTGCGCGGACGCATCGTGAGCTTCTTCCATCAGGAGGACGGGCTGGCCATCGCGGCGTCGCTGGAGGACGAGTCCTTCCCGCTGGACGAACTGGTCTATGAACTGGCCAACCTCGATGCGGGCTTCCGCTTCTGCGGCGAGGAGAACCGCTGGGCCGGCCGCATCCCAATCGCCTGCCATCAGCTCTTCGGGCTTCAGACCGTTCCCGGCTACCTGGAGAATGGCGTGCCGCCGCGCTACGGGAGCGGCGCCGAACTTGTCGTCGCCGGCATCCACAAGGATCCGCTGAGCAAAAGCGCGTGGATCACGGAATTGCTCGGCACGGGGGACATCGACCGGGTAATCATCGAGTGGCGCAGCCTGTTGCGGCAATTGTCCAAGGCGCCGACGCTGGACTGGCCGCGCTGGACGGCGTTGCAGTCAATGGCCAGGGGCATCCTGAATGAAACCGAGTCGCCGACGCTGATCGACCTGCCGCCGCTGGACTATGCGCAGACCCGGCGCATCGAGCATCAGCTCACGTTCCGGCGCCACTGAGCCGAAACCATTTCATTTCGTTCAAATGCGAATGGACCCAGCGCGACGGCACCGCACTGGCTGGAGTTCGCAAATTATTTGGCACTCCGTCACTCAACCAGCAATGGCTATTCGTCTGCCGTCTCCCGGAGGGAGATTTGAGAATAGCCCACCCTTTCAAGGGTGGGATAATCGTCGATCAGGGGCATCAAGTCCCGAAGGGACGGCCGAGCTATTACTACGAGGCTGGCATTCGATCGATTCAGCCGTCCCTCCGGGACTTGTGAGATGTCGAATCTCAACCCGGCAGTGAACTGCCAGGCTATTGTCAAATCTCCCTTCGAGAGAGAGGAAATGCCGGCCCCAATTTCCAACTTCCATCAAGGGGCCAGTTCTAGCCCCGTCCCTGGCATCTGCAAGCCAGAAGCTGGGGATGTTGACCGACCAGCAGGGGGAAGAATTGAACTGGACGGGCCTTGAGACATCTACGGTCCCCTACTTCTCCCTTAGCTGCGTCACGCCGGTCCAATCGCCTTCGATCGGCTGCTTGCTCAAGTCCACGAGGCGGTCGAGGTAGAACTGCGTCGGGCCGTCGCCGGGCTTGAGCTCCAACACGCCGCGAAACCCCATCCCGGCCAGCTCGAAATGGCCGCCCTCGTAACCGCGAAGCGCCTCGGCGAACGCTTCGCGCCATGTCTTCGTCGGCTCCGCCGTTTCCGGCCGGCCGACGATCTCGAAGACCTCCAACGGCTTGTCGAACCCTTTGAGAGTGAACAGGCCGATCCTGCGCGTCACCAACCGGTCGCCGATCGCCGCGCCCGTCTCCGCGCTGATAAGACAATCGGTGCCGACGAACTTGTTCAAGCCTTCCAGGCGCGAAGCGAGGTTTACGTTTTCGCCCAGCGCCGTGTAATCCACGCGTTCGAAGCTGCCGAAATTGCCGACGTTCGCCTCGCCGGTGTGGATGCCCATGCGGGTGCGCACCGGCGTGCCGCGCATTTTCATCGGGTCCAGCCCGCGCACGTGCATCGCCG
>DASTLJ010000448.1:0-6487 GCA_035715125.1 Verrucomicrobiia bacterium | reverse complement strand
CTGAGTTCAATCGAACAACCCGCGTTGAACGATTGGGCTTGCTCCACGGTGCCGAAGAGGTTAGCAACCGCGCATGGCGCACGTCGTTACCAGCAAATGTGTCGGGTGCAAGTTCACGGACTGCGTGGAGGTCTGTCCCGTGGCCTGCTTTTACGAGATGGACAATCAGTTGGTGATCCACCCGGAGGACTGCATCGACTGCACGGCTTGTGTGGCGGAATGTCCTGTGGAAGCCATCTACGCCGAAGCGGATGTGCCGGCGGAGTTCCAGGCCAATACCGAATTCAACGCCGCCGAAGCCAGGCGGTTGAAGGATTCCGGAGCAGCCGCCATCGTCAAGAAGAAGGAGCCGCTCCCGACGGCCGCGGCAAGGAAAGCCGAGCTGGGCTACTGACGATCTTTCAGCCGGCCGACAAACCTTGCCATCCGGTCGCACGCTTCCTCGATTTTGTCCAACCCCGTCGCGAAGCAGCAGCGCAGGAAGCCTTCGCCCCCCGGACCGAATGCGCTGCCGGGCACGCAGGCGACTTTCTCCTCGTTCAGCAAGCGCACGGCGAATTCCTTCGACGTGAGGCCGCTGGAGGCGATGTTCGGAAAGGCGTAGAACGAACCTCGCGGCAGGTGACATTGGAGGCCCATCTTGTTCAGAGCGTCCACGATGTAATTGCGGCGAAGCCGGTACTGCTCGCGCATTGAGCTGGTGTCAGGCTCTCCGTGGACGATGGCTTCGAGGGCGGCTTCCTGGCTGATGATCGAGGCGCAGAGCATCGTGTATTGGTGGACCTTCATCATTGCCTCGATGATCTCGGCCGGACCGCACGCATAGCCGATGCGAAAGCCGGTCATCGCGTAGGCCTTGCTGAAGCCGTGCAGAAAGACCGTGCGCCCGATCATGCCGGGCAGCGAGGCGATGCTCACGTGATCGCCCTCGAAGGTCAGCTCCGCGTAGATTTCGTCTGTGAGCACGACGAGGTTGTGCCGCTGGACGAGCGCGGCGATCTTTTCCAATTCCGCGCGCGTCATCGTGCCGCCGGTCGGGTTGGTCGGAAAGTTCAGCACGAGCAGCTTGCTCTTCGCGGTGATCAGTTTCTCGATGGCCTCGGCGCGCACGGCGAAGTGGTCCTCGGCGCGGCAGGGCGCCGGCACGGGCTTGCCGTGCGTCATGGCGATGCCCGGCGCGTAGCTCACGTAGCACGGCTCGTGGTAGAGCACTTCGTCGCCAGGATTGATCAGCGCGCGGAACGCCAAATCCATCGCCTCGCTCACGCCCACCGCGATGAGCACCTGATTGTTCGGGCTGTAATGGAGTTGGAATCTTTCAGCCAGATGCGCGGCGATGGCCTCGCGAAGCTTGAGCAGGCCGAGGTTGGAAGTGTAGCTGGTTCGGCCGCGCTCCAGGGCGTAAATAGCGGCCTCGCGAATGTGCCACGGCGTGACGAAGTCCGGTTCGCCTACGCCCAGTGAAATGACGCCCTGCATCCCCTGCACGAGGTCGAAGAAATCGCGGATGCCCGAGCGCGGGATGTCGCGCACGGCGTCGGCGATGAACGGGTCCATGGGCTTCGTCATGGCCGGCGCAGGCTAGCGGAGGGTGGGAACCGAACAGAAGCCCAAAATCTGTGCAACCATGTGCCTTCTAACCCTGACCTCAGACCTTTCCCTCCAAGGGCGAGACGATGTGTGCGGCGGAAGTCGCGGCAGTTGGCTTGTCACACGGGTGCCCCCTCACCCCGACCCTCTCCCCCTCCGAGGGGGAGAGGGAGTCTAGTGTCGCCGTTGGTTCCTGAGTGGCAAGCATCTGGCCTTTGGACGACTTGCGCAGCCAACTGCGCGGACTGACGAGCGGCGATTCTCCCTCTCCCCCTCGGAGGGGGAGAGGGCCGGCGTGAGGGGTGAGACGGTTCGTTTGGCCTGGCCTGCGCGGAAAATGGGATGCGCGCCCCTCTCAGTGTCGAGCCTTTGCTTTCCCTGTGCCGATGCCTGTAAGCTGCGCGCGCAACGCGACACGCATGAACTCGGCTTCCTTGACTCGCGAATTGGAGTTCGCCCTCGGCGAAATCCCGGTTCTAGATATTCACACCCATCTCGTCGGCGGGCGGTTGGGCGCCCGCGGGCTGCACGACGTGTTGTTGTATCACATGGTCGTGAGCGATCTCTACTCGGCCGGCTGCCCGAGCGGGGCGCGGCTAACACAATATCCGGACTGGCCTGACAGACGCGAGGCCCATGCGCGCATTACCGAGGCGCTGCCGTTCCTGCCGCACATTCGCAATACGAGTTCCTCGTGGGGCGTTCGATGCATTCTCGCCGACCTCTACGACTGGCATGAGCCAATCACACCGGACAACTGGCGGCGCATGGACGACCTCATCCGGGAGCGGGCCGACGATCGGGCCTGGCATCACGCGATCCTCGACCGGCTGAACATCCGCCGCACCGGAACGGAAATCGCCCGGCGCAGCAAAGGCGAGGACGACAACCGGCTTCAATACGCGCTGGAATGGGGTTTCTTCACCCGTTGCCAATGGGGCGAATTCGACACGGCGCTTTACGAGCTGGAACGCTGTTGGGGCCGTCGGCCGGGAAGCCCTTCGCCCATCGGCGCGAGCGGGCGGCCGAAGCCCGAACGTGCCATTCGCTCGCTGGCCGACGTGCATGCCGCGGTGCGCCATTATGTCGGCGCCATTCCCTACGGCAAGGTGCTGGCGACGGCGACCCATCTTTCGACCGACATTCACTACCGGCTGGTGAGCGAAGACCAGATGGAAGCCGCCCTGAAGGGACGCAGCCAGGCGGGAACTAACGAACGCGACACTTATGCGGCCTTCGTGAACGAACTGTTCCTCACCGAACTCGAAAAGCACGGTGACAAGATTGTCTTTCAATTCAGCCTGGGCGCCGAGCCGCTCCCGTTCGAGACCGCCAGCCGCCTGAACTCGCGGACCATTGGGGAATTGGGGGAGATGATTGCCCGCCATCCGCGCCTGCGTTTCCAGTGTTTCCTGGCCAGCCGGCAGGCGAACCAATCGCTTTGCACACTGGCCCGCGAGCTGCCCAACTTCAGCCTGGCCGGCTACTGGTGGCACAACTTCTTTCCCGATGTCATCCGGCAGGTCATGGCCGAGCGGCTCGACATGCTGCCGGCCAACAAGCAGGCCGGCTTTTTCTCGGATGCCTATTGTGTCGAATGGACCTATGCCAAGGCCCTCATCGTGCGCCGGCAACTGGCCCGCGTGCTGGCGGAGAAGATAGAACAAGGCCAGTATACCCGGTCGGACGCGCTGGCGGTCGCCCGGGCGATTCTCTTCGACGCGCCGCAGACATTGCTTGGGATGAAACCGCGAACGTGAACCACCTCGACTCCCGGCGCGGATTATTCTGCCCCTTCAGGGCGAATCAGGGTGGGCTGGCCGTGGTCCCAAGGCGTTGCCCTGGGCTGGAATATTGCGGCCCTTCAGGCCGCCCGTACGGGCAGTCCGGAATCTTGCTTGTGCCCCGCGTGGACCTGGCGCGACAAATATTCTTGACCGTTCAGGGCTGAAAGCCCGTCCTATTACAGCCTGGGCTGAAGCGAGTCCGCGAGCGCAGGCCCAGGACAAAGTCACCCACAACCTATCCGAGGCCTGAAAGGCCGTCACTCGGATCGGTGTCGCAGGTAGCGCCCTTACAGGGCTGGGGAGTTCTTTGCGTTTGCGGACCTGGGGCTGCGCGCTGCGCGCTCCACCCCAGGCTGTCATGTCCCAGGCTTTCACGCTGAAGCACCAACGGCTCGGTGCGTCCTACTCCGCCGAAAACTGTTTTTTGAGGTTGCTAGCGATCACCACGCTCCCACGCCTCGAGTTCCTCGCGCAATCGTTCCATCGGAAGGCCGCCCGCTGTTGAGCCGCGTCTTACCGCGGAATTACCGCGCGCAGACCTTCGGCCCTGGCCAGATCGAACTGGTCGGTGTCGAAGGTTACAAAGCCGGCAGCTTTGATTTCCAAGCCGGCGGCCACATGCCACAAGTCGAGAGAGCGGCAGGGCATTTTCATCGCCCGCCGGCCTGCGATGGCGTCCGCGCGGCGAAGGGAGCCGGTCCAATCCAACGGTTCATGCACCAGGGTCCCATCGTCCAGGTCTTGCTCGATGTGGCGGAGAATGTCCCGACAGTGAGCCTCGGTGATGAGTTGGCTGCAAACGCACTGGCGCACGACCGTGCGGAGTTCGAGCCGGTGGAGTGGGGTAAACGGGATGCTCTCGCGGCCACGGCGTCTACGATGCCGGAGCGCGGCGGCGCTGTGGTCGTTGGGGACGTAGAGGGCGACGAGAAAGGATGTGTCGAAGTAAGTGCTCACCGGCGCGTACGCTTGAGCACGTCAGTGACGCGGGAAATGGGCTTGCGGGAAATGCGATCCAAGCGGGCCTTGAACTCGGCGGCGGATTTGCCGGCTTTGGAGGCATGGGCAGGAACCATTTTAAGCCACGGCTTGCCTCCGTTGACGACGAGGACTGATTGGCCGGAATGGACAAGGTTTCCAAGCGTCTCGAAGCTCTCAGCAGCTTCGTGTTTCGATACGGTTCTCACGAGCAGAAGCGTTGCGCTTTCGCAGGCAAAGTCAAGCCGGCACCGCTTTCCGGTCGGCCAACATGTCGTGCAACGACATCAGTTTTTTGAGGTTGCTATCGCTCGCCCACCCTCCACGCCTCGAGTTCCTCGCGCAATCGTTCCATCGGCAGGCCGACCACGTTGGTGAACGAGCCGCAAATGCCTTTGACGATGAGGTCGCCTTCCTCCTGGATGGCGTAGCCGCCGGCCTTGTCGAATGGATGGATGGCCCCGAGGTAACGGCGGATTTGCCCCGTGTGCAGCTTGCGGAACGTGACCGCCGTGCTCACGGCGAACAGCCGGTGCCGGTGTGCCCGCAGATGTATCAGGCAGACGCCGGTGACGACCTGGTGCGTGCGGCCCTGGAGCCGGGCGAGTATCCGTGCGGCTTCGGCCATGTCGGCGGGCTTGCCGAACTGCTCGGCGCCGAGCCCGACCACGGTGTCCGCTCCGATCACGAGGTGGTCGGGGTTTTTCTTCGCGACGACGCGGGCCTTGCGGTAGGCGTTGATCTGCGCGGTTTCCACGGGGCTCAAGTGCTCCGTCGCGACTTCCTGTGCGCGGCTCGGGAGGATGCGGAAGTCCATTCCCGATTGCCGAAGCAACTGCGCCCGGCGCGGCGAATCGGAGGCAAGAATAAGCGGAGGCAGGGTCATGGGAGGCGCTGATTACTTGGGTTTGGGTTCACGATTGAAACTGAATCCGGCACTCGCGGCTGAAATGAAGAACGGAAACCACAAATGGACACAGATGTACACAGATTTTAGCGGAGAGAGCCTCTCCACCAATGGGTGAACCTCTCCATGAACAGGTTCTTGCAAGGAGTCCCGCCTTCAGGCGGCAGGACGTCCGGCCGGCTAAAGCCGGGACTCCGTGCCAACAGCCGCCGTTCATGGCCCCAATGCGCGATGCTCGAATCGTGGAGGCTACCCGCCGTCGTAAAGCCTTCCTATCTGTGTTCATCTGTGTCCATCTGTGGTTTCAACTGCTCTTTTTAGGTCAAACGGGGTTCAACGCGGAATAAAACGCCTGGAGCTTGTGGTCGAACGCCGGCTGATCCAGCACCGGATGGGCGCCGACGAGCGAGACTTCCTTCTCCAATTCGACCCATGACTTGCACCCGCCGTAAGCCGGGAGCATCGGCAGTTCAATGGTCAGCGGCAACTGATGGACCCGCACCGCCAGGGCGAACAGGTTCTTGGCGCGGCCCCAATCGAAGCGTTCCGCGATCACTTCGTCGCGCCAGACGTGCTGGCCGCCGAGAGATTCGGCTGCCGACAATGAATCGATTCGCCGCCAGGCGACGACTTCCGCGAAGAAATCCAGGCGAACGACTTCCGTGGAAGTAAACTGTCGCGATATCTGGTCGAATCGCTCCTGCGCCGCCGGGATGACGGACTCGCGCTGCTGGTGGAAGAGGGTTGGAAAGAGCAGGAAGCTCGAATGCTCCACCTGGAAGCCGTCCCGCCCCTCTGCAATACCGCCTTTGCGCAGGATGAGGATTTGTTCCCCGCGTCCAAGCGCGTCAACGACGACTGCCCACTCTTTGAAGGCGGTGCGCATGGGCGGAGAATAACCGGAGCGCCGCGGGTTGGCAACGCGGCTGCAAGGTAGGGCAGGCGTCTCGCCTGCCTCGGCCGCGAAGCGGCCAACGAGGAACGCGCCTTCGGCGCTGGGCAGGCGAGACGCCTACCCTACGTGCGCCCGGCGTCAGCGACTAGCCGAAGGTGAACCTTTCCTGCTTACGATCGACGCCGCGACGAGCAAGCCGGACACCCCGACGCAAAGCCAGCCGAATACGTCGCCGTAAGTCCGATAGAACGTCCGCGACTTCGTGCTGCCGAGCAGTGGGACGCTAGCCAGCTTGAATCCCGCGCCGTAGATGCCCCGGGTGCCCTCGAA
>DASTLJ010000447.1:0-18656 GCA_035715125.1 Verrucomicrobiia bacterium | reverse complement strand
CCTGTTCGATTTCAAGCCCGAACTGGTGAAGCGCGACGGGCAGAAGAGCGACTTCGGCGAGCACGTCGAGGCGTTCCAGGACGGGCTCGGCCCGTGGATGAAGCCGATCTGGGACTTCAAGCCCTACGGCCGTTGCGGCCGGCTGCTGAGCGACATCGTGGCCGAGCTCGGTCCGGTCGTGGACGACATGGCGTTCATCCACAATCTCGTCGGCAAGACCGGCGTCCACAGTCAGGCGACCTATCTTCAGGCAACCGGTTTTCAACTGCCCGGTTTTCCGGGTATGGGCTGCTGGGTCAGCTACGGTCTGGGGAGCAGCAACGAGAATCTCCCGACGTTCGTCGTGCTGCCCGACCATCGCGGCTTCGCCTCGAATGGACCGAAGAATTGGGACTCAGCCTTCCTGCCGCCGCAGCACGCCGGCACGACGATTTATCCGGGCCGCGACAATCCCATCAACGACCTCTTTGCCGACAAGCGTGGTGATTTCATCAACCCGCGGAGCGAATCCGCGGCGCACGCGCTCTTGACCCAACTCAACCGTCAGCACGCCGCCACGCGCGAAGGCGATGCACGCCTCGACGCCCGCATCCGCAGCTACGAACTGGCCGCCCGCATGCAACTCGCCGCGCCCGAAGCCCTCGACATATCGCGCGAGCCGGACTACCTCCTGGACGCCTACGGTATCGATCGCTCGACGAAGACCTGGCCGAAAGAAATCAACGCCCGCGAGGAAATAGATTACTTCGGCCGCAAATGCCTCGCCGCCCGGCGCTTGATCGAGCGCGGCGTGCGCTTCGTGCAAATCTGGAGCGGCAACGACAACGCCTTCCCGCGCCGCAACTGGGATTCGCATGAGGACGTCCGCCGCGACCACGAACCGCTGGCCCGCGGATTCGCCCGCGGCGCCTCAGCGCTGATTCAAGACCTCAAGCAGCGCGGCTTGCTCGACGACACGGTCATTCTGTGGACCACGGAGTTCGGCCGCATGCCCAGTTCGCAAGGCGGCAAGGGGCGCGATCACAATCCGTTTTGCTTCACGAACTGGCTGTGCGGCGGCGGCATCCGCGGCGGCATCGCCCACGGCGAAAGCGATCCGTGGGGCTATAAGCCGCTCGACCGGGACCATCCCACGACCGTTTACGACATCCACGCCACCGTGCTCCACCTGCTCGGCCTCGACCACCAGAAGCTCACCTTCCGCCACGGCGGCATCGACCGCCGCCTGACCGACGTGCATGGGGACGTGATCGCTGAGATCATCTCCTGATGCCGGAACTCGTTGAATCGTTGAATCGTTGAATCGTTGAATCGTTGAATCGTTGAATCGTTGAATCGTTGAATCGTTAGATGGTTAAATGGTGCCGGCTTGCAGCCACTCCTACAGTGTAACGCTTCAACGCTTCAACGCTTCAACGCTTACCGATTCAACGAATTCCATGCGCGCCGTCCTTCAACGAGTCGCTTCTGCCTCCGTCATGATCTCGGGTCAGGCCAAGTCCGCGATTCAAACCGGCCTGCTGGTTCTCCTCGGCATCGAGGAGGCCGACACGGCCCAAGACATCGAATGGCTCAGCGGCAAAATTGTCCGGCTGCGTGTCTTTCCCGATGAGAAGGGCGTCATGAACCGTAGCGTTCTGGAGGTGGGCGGCGATGTGCTGGTGGTCAGCCAGTTCACCCTGCTCGCCAGCACGAAGAAGGGCAACAGGCCTTCCTACATCCGCGCAGCGCGGCCCGAGGTCGCCGTGCCGCTTTACGAGGCATTCGTCCGCAGGCTTTCCGAAGACCTCGGCAAACCAGTCCACACCGGCGAGTTCGGCGCGGACATGCAAGTCACCCTGGTCAACGACGGCCCCGTCACTCTGCTCCTCGACACGAAAGCCAGAGAATAGACATCGGCCCGAAATGGGAGACGCAAGCCCGCGACCTCACGGTCGCTGCTACGCTGGATCCTCGCTCGTGGCCGTGCCCCGACCGGCGGTCCCCGGTCACGATTTCAGGAAGCGCGGTGTCCACGGGATTTTCGGGTCAACGCGGCGTCATGGCTCATAAAAGCGATCGATCCCCTTGGCCCGCAGGCCCGCTTTGAGTTCCTCGTCGCTCGTCCAGAGCCGGCCATCGAGGTGCAGCGTCAGCGCGACAAAGGGCGTGTCCTTGGGATCGATCTCCCGGCATAAGCGGCGGGCCTCCATCCAGATGTTCAGCGGCACGCCGCCTTCCTCGACGAACTGAACGCGCGCCAGCAGTTCGTGGAGACATTCCAGCAACTCTTCTCCGGCCAGTTCGCTCGCCCGGGCGATGCGCTCCTTGTGTTTGAACAACTCCACGAACAGGAACCGCGGGGAGTAGAAGGCGAGCGCCGTGTCCGTCAGGAAGCTCCGGCGCCGGGCTGTGTCGCGGCGCACGAGCAGGGAGAAGAAGACGCTGGTATCGACGACGAGTTTGTGGTCGTTCACTCAGTCCCCGGTTGGGTGAAACGCCGTTCGTTGGCCTGCCACCACTCCGACTTGAGGTCTTCGGACAACTGCAAGGCGGCGTCCGGCGTCAGGTGGCTGCGGCGGACGATACCCTCGACACGAAGCCACGAGACGAAGTCGTTGACTTCCTCTGGTGTCATCCCCTCAGTAGGGATGGTCACTTGCACCTGGTTGTTCTCGGCTTTGACTGCAATCATGTGGCGACTATACATCCGCGACAGCGGGTTGGGCAAGAACAGCATGGGCGAACGCATGGCGAGGTGCCCGCCAGGCCGGGATCCAGCCACCCCTCGCTCGAAACCGAAGTGAATCTGCTCGGAGGAAGCGTTGCTCCGCCGGCCCCGGCGGCGACTCGACACGGGCCGCGCCGCCCGTATCCTCGGCCCATGTCCGCCGCCGTTGAAACGCCCGTTTCGCCACACTGCCTGGCTGCGCTTCGCGGGATTGTCGGCACTGATGGCGTGCTCGCGGGCGAACAAGAACTCCTCGTCTACGAGTGCGACGGATACACGTTGGAAAAGCACCTGCCCGGCGTTGTCGTGCTACCGCGAACGACGGAGGAAGTCGTCGCCGTCGTGAAGCTCTGCGCGCAACACAATCTGCCCATCATCCCGCGCGGCGCCGGCACGAGCCTGAGTGGCAGCGTGCTGGCGGTGACCGGCGGCGTCATGATCGCCCTTACGCGCATGACGCGCATTCTCGATCTCGACTTCCGCAATCGCCGCGCGTTCGTCGAAGCGGGCTGCGTCAACGCCTGGGTCACCAACGCCGTGAAGTCGCGCGGATTGTTCTATGCGCCCGATCCGTCGAGCCAGCCCGCGTGCACCATCGGCGGAAATGTGGCCACCAATTCAGGCGGCCCGCACACGCTCAAGTACGGCGTCACCACAAACCACGTCCTCGGCTTCGAGCTGGTGCTGCCCGATGCCGAAGTCGTCTGGCTCGGGGCTCGTCCCGATGGCGGCGAGGACGTGGAGGGCTACGACCTGCGCGGCGCGGCTATCGGCAGCGAAGGGATGTTCGGCGTCGTCACCCGCGTGCTGCTCCGGCTTATGCGCGCGCCGCAGGCGTTCAAGACGCTGCTTGGCGTCTTCGAAAACGTCGATGACGCCAGCCAGACGGTGAGTGACATCATCCGCGCCGGCATCGTGCCCGGCGCGCTGGAGATGATGGATCAGCTCATCACCCAAGCGGTCGAGGCGGCGTATCAGTTCGGCTTCCCGCTCGACGCAGGCGCGGTGCTCATCGTGGAACTGGACGGGCTGGCCGCCGGGCTCGACGAGCAAGCCGCGCGCGTCACGGAAATCTGCAAGCAGAACAAGGTCCGGGAGGTGCGCGTCGCCCGCACCGACGAGGAGCGGACTGCCTTGTGGAAGAGCCGCAAGCGCGCGTTCGGCGCCATCGGCCGGCTCTCGCCCAATTATCTCACGCAAGACGGCGTGGTGCCGCGCTCGAAGCTGCCGGAAATGATGCGCTTCATCGCCGAGTGCAGCCGCAAGTATCAGCTTCGCATCCCGAATGTCTTCCACGCTGGCGACGGCAATTTGCACCCGCTCATCCTTTACGATGAACGTGATGCCGACCAGGTGCGCCGCACCCTGGCCGCGAGCAACGACATCCTCGACCGTTGCATCGCGCTGGGCGGCAGCGTGACCGGCGAGCACGGCATCGGCGTGGAGAAGATGGATTTCATGGCGAAGCAGTTTTCGCCGGACGACCTCGAAGCGATGCGCCAGCTTCGCCGTGTGTTCGACCCCGAGGGCCGTTGCAATCCGCATAAGATGTTCCCCGGCTCGAAGCGTTGCGCCGACTTCGCACCGCGCAAGCAGGCCTCAGCATGACGGCGGGCCGAATGAACCCAAAAGTAGGGCAGGCGTCTCGCCTGCCCGGCGAACGCATCAGCGCGAGCTTTGAGGCAATCACCGCATCCGCCTCGCTGCGCTCGGCGCGGGCAGGCGGGACGCCTGCCCTACTTTGGCGCGAGGCAGCTTCAGGATCCCGAAGCGGGTCCAAACCTGGAAGTGGTGGCTCGTCATGAATCTCCGTCCCGCCAGCGTCGAGGAACTTGCGCGAAGCCTGCGCGAAGCGAGCCAATCCACCACACGCATCGGGTCCGTCGATCTCTCCTCACTCTCGTGTATTCTCGAGCACACCCCGGAGGATATGACCGTGACCGTCGAAGCCGGCGCGACGCTCGCCAATCTCCAGCGGACGCTCGCAGCCCGCGGCCAGTGGCTGCCCATCGACCCGCCGCGTCCGGGGCGCCTTACGCTCGCCGCGATGCTCGACAGCAACGCCAGCGGCCCGCGCCGGGCCGGTTTCGGCACGATTCGCGATTACCTCATCGGCCTGCGCGTCGCGCTGGCCGACGGACGCCTCGTCCGCTCCGGCGGCAAGGTGGTCAAGAACGTCGCGGGCTACGACCTGATGAAACTTTTCATCGGCGCCCGCGGCACGCTGGGCGTAATTGTCGAAGCCACGTTCAAGCTTCTCCCGCTACCCGGAGCCGAATTTTTTGTGCAAGCCCGCTGCGAATCTCTCGAATCGGCCGAAAGACTCATCGCCGCCGTCCTCGACTCCGAACTCACGCCGACGGTGTTCGATCTGCACAATTTGGACCCAAGCCTTGAAAGAGAACGTCTAGTTCCCCCTCACCCCGGCCCTCTCCCCAAGGAGAGGGAGTCAGGAACTCCGCTCGTAGAAAAACCGCAAACCCTTCAAATCGCGGACGAGCTGCCGGTGATTCTCCCTCTCCCCCTCGGAGGGGGAGAGGGCCGGGGTGAGGGGGAACCTCATGCCGGCGGCAGCGCTTCAACGCTTCAGCGCTTCAACACTTCAACGCTCACCCTCACGCTCGGCTTCTCCGGCGCCCGCGCCGCTGTCGACTGGCAACTCACCCTCGCCCGCTCCCTCGGCTTCACCGCGCCAGCCACGCTCCACTACGAAGCCAGCTTTCACGCGCCCGACCTGCCGCCGCCGCATCGGCGCTCCGTCCTTCCGTCGCGCCTTGTCGAGAACTTGCGCAGCCTCGGCGATGTCCCATTTGTCTCGCGCGTGGCCAATGGCATCATCCATCATCGCGGCGCGCCGCAATCGGAGCGCCTAGCTCCTGCTCGGCGCGAACCCGCCGGCCAGCAACACGCCGAGCTGGAGCTCGGCGCTCCGTCAGACTTGCCGCGCAAACTCTTGGAACGGGTGAAGGCGACCTTCGATCCCAACGGCGTATTTCCTGTCCTCCCATGGTGAATGCCGTACCCGAATCAGAGCGCCGAGAGCCTGCCCGGCGCGAACCAGCCACGCACCAACGCGCCGAGCTGGGGCTCGGCGCTCCGACTCGCTTCCTCGATTACGACAAGTCGCTTGCCTGCGTCCACTGCGGCCTCTGCCTTTCCTCCTGTCCGACCTATCTGGAAACCGGCAACGAAAACGACTCGCCGCGGGGCCGAATCTATCTCATGCGCGCGCTCCAGGACGGCCGCTTGCCCCTCGCCGACGCCACTGTGCGCCACATCGACCTCTGCCTCGGCTGCCGCGCCTGCGAGGCCGCTTGTCCCAGTGGCGTCCAGTATGGCGCGCTGCTCGAAGCCACGCGCGATCACATCGAACGCCATCACGACCGCGGCTTCCTCCAGACTTTCCTCCGCCGCGTCGCCATCGAGAAAATCTTCCCCTTTCCCGAACGCATGGATCTCGCGCTGCGCGCCGCGCGCGTCGTGAAATGTCTCCGACTTGACAAGCTGCTCCCTCGCTTCGCCCGCGAGGCGCTTGGGCTGCTTCCCGACTATGCCGAGGCTTCGCCACTTCCCGAGCTTTGCCCGGCCACGGCCCCACGCCGCGGCCGCATCGGCTTCGTCAGCGGTTGCGTCATGAGCGTGATGTTCGCCCGCACCAATGCCGCCAGTGTCCGGCTGCTCAACCGCGCCGGCTACGACGTGGTCACGCCGCCCGCGCAAGGCTGCTGCGGCGCGCTTTACGCCCACGGCGGCAACCTTGAAGCCGCTCGCGCCTCGGCCCGGCAAAACATCGCCGCCTTCGACGCGCTCGAACTCGACGCCATCGTCATCAACGCCGCCGGCTGCGGCTCGACTCTCAAGGAATACGGCCATCTGCTCGAAGGAGACCCCGATTGGGCCGAACGCGCCGCGGCCTTCGCCGGCAAGATAAAGGATTTGAGCGAATGGCTTGCGGCCGGCGAGTTCCGAGTTCCGGGTTCCGGGTTCCGAGTTGTCAGCGGACGGCCCAACCCGGAACCCGGAACTCAGAACCCGGAACTGAAAGTTACGTTTCACGACGCCTGTCACCTTGCCCACGCCCAACGCATCACCAAAGCGCCGCGCGATCTCGTCCGCGCCATCGCCGGGGAAAACTTCGTCGAACTCCCCGAGTCCGATCTCTGTTGCGGCAGCGCTGGCAGCTATAACCTGACCGAACCCGAAATGGCCGCGCGCCTTCAACGCCGCAAGATTGGGAACATCCTTCAAACAGGGGCGAAAATTGTCGTCACCACCAACCCGGGCTGCATGCTCCAAATCCAGGCGGGTCTCCGCGAGGCCGGCGCGCACGATGTCGAAACGATGCACCTTGCTGACTACCTGGACCACGCTCAGTGAGAAGTAATCAGTAATCAGTCTTCAGTGGGCCAGGGCGGGGGCCGTGACGCTCATCACTGAATACTGAATACTGATTACTGATTACTGAATACTGATTACTGAACATCAGTTCCGGCGGACGCGCAAAGCCGCGTCCTCACTGAACGCCGGCGCGTCGATGGTTTTTACGCCGCCGGCGTGCTTGAAACGTTCTTGCTTGAGTTGGCGGCCGGTCGGCGGATCGATCCATTCGGCCCGGTAATTGCCGGCCGGCAAATCCATCTCCAGAGCGCGCAAGGGCGCAGCTTTCGCCTCCTTGAACGGCGATTTGGTGCCCCACGCAAAGTTCACTTGTGCATCCGCGCGCACGGGACCTGGGGCGTCGAAGTTGGTCCCCTGGAAGTATTCGCCGCGCAGGCCGTGCGCGCTGCCGTCCGGCAGCCAGAGTGCGCCCGGCGGCAGCGGCTCCTTCTTTCCACCGGCGCGGGACCACCACAGCTTCATCACGGATTGTCCGCCGTTGTAGAAGTATTCGAGCTTCACGTCGGCGCGCTTGCCCGCTTCGAGTTCGATGCGGCCGGTGTCCTCGGTTTCGCCGTGATCGGTCCAGTTGTCGATGAGCTTGCGGCCGTTGACCCAGAGGCGCACGCCGTCGTTCGAGAACGTGTGGAAGGTGTAGTCGCCGGACTCCGGCGCCTCGATCTGTCCGGTCCAACGCACGGAGAATTGCGTGACAACCGCAGGCCGCAGATAAACGGCATACGCCTTGGCTGGCTCGACAAGCGCACGGGCGGTGAGGGTGACCGGCACGCCGCCTTTGATGACGGCATTGTCCGGCTTCATGCGAATGAAGTTGAAGTCATTGATAAATTCGCGCAAGACGCGCATCTGACGCCGGAAGTCGGGATTGCCTCCGCCGGGCTGGCTGGCAGGATAGACGAAGGTGCCGTCCTCCTGCCCCGCGACGAACGAGTAGTCGAGGTTGTTGTAAAGAGCGCCGCCCGCGAGGATGAAATCCCAGCCTTCCATCCGGTAGGGCGCGTCATTAGTGCCGCGAAAGCCGGTTTCGTTGTCGCCGATGACCTTGCTCAAGTTCCAGTTCATTGCGACGGCGTCCGGGGGCGTGGCGTAGTGGAAATTGAAGATCGACACGGCCGGGTGGGGCTTCTCAACCTTCGCGGTGTTGTTCGCGATGTTCTGCGAGATAAGATGCCGCTGACGCGCCGGGAACTTCGCTTCCGTCTCATGGATGACGTCCGCGATGTGGTGCTGCCAGGCCAGCGTCACGCCGCCGAAGTAGGCTTCATTGCAGATTTCGTAATAGACGTTGTCGAAGTCCTTCAACTCGTCGACGAACTTGCGCGTCATCCGTTCCTGCGCTTCGAGAAGTCCGCCGTGCTTGTCGAGTGTGTAAACGCTCGTCCGGGGGATGCGGCCCAAGCCATTGACGTTGTTGTTCGTGCTGAACGGGCTGAGCTTCCACTGAGCCTCCTCGTACATCGGGCAGAACAGGTTCACCTCGACGACCACGCCGCGGCGGCCCGCCTGCGCGACGAAATCCCGGAAGCGTTTGAAGCAAGCCTCGTCCCAACGATTGAGGTCGAACTTATTGCCGCCGCCCGCATAGCCCGGCTCGCCACTCCGGGCGAACGGACAAAGAAACCGCCCCGCCGCCGGCGCAAGCGTGTTGCGCGCGATGCCGAAGGAACCTTGCGGCTCGACGTACGCGCCGCCCGCGAAGGTGCGCGTCAGGTTCAGTTTGTCCCTGGCCAGTGTGTCCAGGTACTTGCCGTAGTCGAAATCCAGGTTCAACACCGCGCCGTAATGTTCGCCGGAAGTGATGAGCACCGTCGGTTGGCCGCGCCAGAGGAAGTAGCGCGGGTTGTCCGGGTGGAGCGCGAGGGATTGGGCGGCGCGGAGTTCGTGCAACGGGATGCCTACGGCAAGGGCCGCCGCCAGCAAAGTGAGAATTAAGCATACTCCCCTTCGGGAGTTTGCGAGTGCGCTTCGCATGCGGGCCACAGACATCATCCCGGAGGGATGATTGAGAATAGCCCGGCGTTTCAACGCCGGGAGTCTGTCGGCAGTTGAATCAGTCCCGAAGGGACGGCTGACTGGGAGAATCTCCGGCACGAGTTCAGCCGTCCCTTCGGGACGTGGCCCCCCGTACCCCTTGGACCCAGCGTTGAAACGCTGGGCTATTCTCAATTTGTCCCTTCGGGACATAGGCTTTGCCGCAGCCTCTGAGTTTCCGGCAGTCATTAGGCCTATGTAGGTTGCCATGACGGCCCCGAAGATGCGCCTGGCCGGAGCGCGAGCGCAAGTCCGTCAAAGCCTCAACATCAGGCCGCCACCGGTAAGTCCTCAATTCGGGCGATGTGCAACAGGGCGATGTGTTCCGCGCGCTCCATAATCCGGCGGTCACCCGGCGCGGGCACGGCCAATTCCAGCCGCGAGCGAAACACCCACACAAAATCCGGATGCTTGACGTCGAAGGTCTGGCCGTTGGTCAAATGGAGGCGGAACGGCACGAAAGGGCTTCGTTCCAGCAACTGGGAAATGTCTTGCGGTGTCATCGCATTTCAGTCGGGCATCCTACTATCCACGAACATCGCTGGCTGGCAAGCCGCAAACTCAAGCTCTTCACGACTTGATGTCGCGCATCTGGAACGCGGCGGCGCCGATGATGAAGACCGTCAGCGACACGCCAAGGAGGATGCATTGCGACTCGCCGAGCCGGCCCCACGGGGTCGGTTGCGCGAACACGTAGAGCCAGCTTCGGAGATGGTGCGGGAGGAAGTATTCCCTGTAGCGCTCGAAAAACGGAATCATGTCCATCACCGCGTTCAGGAAGAGCACCGAGAGCGCGAGGATCGTCGCGGCGGCCGGTTTCATGTTGAAACAGGAGAACAGGAACGCGATGGAGAACGAGACCACGGCGTTCGTGGCGAGGAAGAGTTGCGACCAGGCATAGAGTTTGCAGCCGTTGTCCGCGTCCAGCACGCTGAACACCATCTCCGGGATGAACACGAACATCCCTTTCCACGGAAACCAGACCCGCGCGATGCCGACGGCGATGATGCCGAGCGCCAGCGCGAGCGAGAACGAGAAAACGACGCCCGTGAGCCATTTGAGGAACATCAGCCGCAATCGCGAAACCGGCCTCGAGAGCATCATCCGTAACGTGCCGTCCTCCGCCTCTTTCGCCACCATGTCGCCCCCGACCAGCGTCGTGTAGAGCGGCATCAGGAGGGCGATTTGCGGGATGAGCATGTAGACTGCGATGGTGAGCGCGGAAATATAGTTCTCAGCCACATAGCCGTTGCCCGCGAGCATCGTCTCAAGGTCGCCCTGTGCCCTGGAGAAACGCAAGAAGACGCACATCAGCATTTGCGCGACGAAAAAGGCGCCAAAGCCAATGTAAGTGCGTTTCTTGCCGAAGAGTTTCCGGAGTTCGTTGCGGAGTTGGAGGCGGAACATGGGGGATTGTTACAAGGTTGCAAGGTTACAAGGTTGCAAGGTTAGAAAGTGACAAGGTTGGAAAGTCACGAACTAAGTTTAGAAGCCATCTCATAAATGGTAGAGCGCGTCGCTCCGCGCGCGCCGAAGCGTCCGATCTTCAGGAAAAGCCAGGCTTTTTCCAATCCGCACCGGCGCGCGCGGAGCGACGCGCCCTACCGCGGCCGAGCCGGGCGATCGGGATGGAAGCCGGCCTTTTTCATCGCGGTCTCCATTTCCGGATTCTTCATGAATGTTTTCCACACCCAGCCGTGGCGCGCGTTCTCCGCCATCAACACGGTGATGCCCACGTCGATGCCGATGACGTCCGGGTTCACCCAGCCCGTGGCTGGATTGAACGCATCCACGAACCCATAGCGGCCCCACGCGCGCGCCCCCCAGCGCTCGCGCATCAGGCGCAGCGTGCGCTGTGTTTCGCGCGGCAGAAACGGCAGTGAGCCGGCCGCCGCGCACGGCACCACCGTGCCGTCCAGCGGCCCGTGCGCCGGTGGACCGCCCCACACCACGTATCCTCGCGACGAATCCGACGCCGTGATGCCCCATATCTCCTCGCCGAAGTGCCGGAACCGTTCTCCAAGCCCCGCACAGAATCGCCGGTGCGCCTCCGTCGCCGCGACCGAGTTCGCGAAGTAATTCGTCCAGTCGTCGCGCCGACTGCGGAAATCAAACCAGGCATGGCTGTACTGGTGAACGAACAACGGCGCCGGCGCGTCGGTGGGCGCGCTGATGAATCGCAAGCCCTCGTGCTCCACCCACGGCCGCCGCCACGCCCGCCAACTGTCGGCCGGAATCGGGTGCGTGGGCGATCCCATGGCCAGCAGGTAGAGCAACATCAGTTCGCAGTACGAGTCCCAGTCGTTCTTCAGCATGCCGCTCTCCGGTTTCCAGCCGTGGCCGAGGGTGTGGTTGGTTGTCAGCAGCCACGTCCAGTCCACGCGCTCGTAAATCTCTCGCGCCAGCCGGCGGATCTCCGCGTCGTGAAAATGCTGCCGGCACGTCAGCACGCCGCACAGCAGCAGCCCGGTGTCGATGGACGACACCTCGCATTTCCATACGCGCGCTCCCGTGCGCACGTCCACGAAGTGATAGTAGAAGCCGCGCTCTACGGGCAATTCGTGGCGAAGAAAGCGCAGGGTCGCTCGCACACGCTCCTGCACTTCAGAACGCGGCCACCATCGGTGCTCATGGGCAACGCACAGTGCCGTCAATCCAAAGCCCGTCGCCGCGATGCTGCCTACGGTCCGTTCGTCCGGCCCGTCGGCCCGGTTGCGGTCCTTCACGAGGCCCGTGCGGCTGTCAGCGTTCTCCCAAAAATAAAGGCACCCCCTTCGTGCCAGCTCGACGAGGAATGCCTCGTCCGCCGGATCCAGCCGGGGCGCAGCACGAGTCTCCAGACTCGCGGCGCGTGCGTCTGGAAAAGAGTGTCGGGCTTGTTCGGGGGCGCGAGCCTCCAACCCGGATAGGTCACACAGTTCTCGACGTTGCAGTCCCCTCTCATTAGCACCCCGCTTTAGCGGGGTGTCGGGCCGGGTAGGGAGGAGGAACCGTTTCAACGGTTTCTCAAGCGTTGTCGAAACCGTTGAAACGGTTTCGAGGCCATCCGTCGCGCATACACCCCGCTGAAGCGGGGTGCTAATGAGATTGGCGCTTCGACGAACAATACGAGTGGGAAGCATCCAGGCTAACAGGCCGCTCTCGGTTGAGACAGCCGCGCTCCGATCGGCCGCGCCCAACAGATCCGATGCCGCCAATACGAACCAGACCGCCATCCACACCAGCAACCGCGCACGAGGGCTGGACAGGCTGTTCATGTGGTTCGCCAATGGAGTGCGAGGAGATTGAAAAAATCGTAAATCGTAAATCGTAAATCGTAAATGCGTTTTTCCTCTTTCCATCCGCGTCCGACTCCGTAGCCTGCGCCCACACGAATCATGCCCACCCGCTATCAGTTCTGTTTCGGACCGTGGAACCTCAGCGAAGGCCAGGATCCGTACGGCCCGCCGGTGCGTCCGGCGCAGTCCTTCGACTGGAAGCTCGCCCAGCTCAAGAAGCACGGCTTCGACGCCATGATGTTCCACGACGACGATGCCGTGCCCGACATCGACGGCAAGTCCGAATCCCAAATCCGCAAGGAAGCCCGTGAACTCAGGAAACGCCTCGATGGCGAAGGCATCGCCGCCGAAATGGTTGCCCCGCGGCTCTGGTTCGCCCCCGAGACCGTGGACGGCGCCTACACCAGCAACGACCCCAGGCATCGGCGCTACGCCATCGACCGCAGCAAGCGTTCGATGGACATCGCCCGCATCCTCGGCACCGACATCCTGGTCCTCTGGCTGGCGCGCGAAGGCAGCTACATTCGCGAATCCAAAAACGCCCGCCAATGCGTCGATCGGCTTGTCGAAGCGTTCGACGCGATGCTCGCCCACGACAAACGCGCCCGGCTGGCCATCGAACCCAAGCCCAACGAGCCGATGGACCACGCCTACCTTCCGACCATTGGCCATGCGCTGGCCATCGCCCAGCAGACCCGCGATTCCATGCGGGTCGGCTGCCTCATCGAAAGCGCCCACGCCATCCTCGCCGGCCTCGATCCCGCCGATGAAATCGACTTTGCCTGTTCCTTTGACAAACTGTGGTCCCTTCACCTCAACGACCAGAACGGCCTCAAGTACGATCAGGACCGCCCCTTCGGCTGCACCAACCTCCGTTCCGCCTTCGATCAAGTGCGCGCGCTCGAACGCAACGGCTACGGCCGGCGCGGCGAATACGTCTGCTTTGACGTGCATCCCTTCCGCACCACGAAACCCGGGCACTGGATGAACCACCTCGTCAACAGCCGCCGCACGTTCCTGCTGCTCGTCGAGAAGGCCCGCGCCTTTCCCGAGGCCGCGGCCCGCAAGCTGGTCGCCGATCGCAACTACCAGGATCTCGATCAGCTGGTCATCGAGCATCTGCTCGGAACGTAGGCGCTCCACCTTGCTGTGAGGCACTCATGGGAATCGCCATTCAAACCGCTGGTTTGACCCGGCACTTCGGCAGCTTCTGCGCCGTCAACGCTATCGACCTCCACGTCGAGGCCGGGCGCTTCTACGGCTTCCTCGGCCCCAACGGCGCGGGCAAGTCCACCACCATGAAAATGCTCACCGGGCTGCTGGCGCCCAGCGGGGGCTCCATCCGCATCCTTGGCGAGGACACGAGCGACCCGGACGCCGCGCTGACGGTGAAGCGGCGCATCGGGGTCGTGCCGGAACAACTCGGGCTGTTCGACAATCTGACCGCGCGCGAATACCTCACCTTCGTCGGCCGCATGTATCTGCTCCCGCCAGGGACCGTGCGCGAGCGCTGCGACGAATTGCTGGCCTTGATGGACCTGGCGAACGAAGTGAAGAAACTCACGATGGAATTCTCGCACGGCATGAAGAAGAAACTCGCGCTGGCCGCTGCGCTGATTCCGAATCCGGACCTGCTTTTTCTCGATGAACCGTTTGAAGGTGTGGATGCCGTGGCGTCGCGGGTCCTGCGCGACATGCTCAAGCGCTGCGTTGGGCACGGCGCAACGATCTTCCTCACCTCGCACGTCCTGGAAATCGTCGAAAAGCTCTGCACGGACGTCGGCATCATCGCCCAGGGCCGCCTGGTGCACCAGGGTTCGATGGACGATTTCCGGAAGGGCGCCTCGCTCGAGGACAAATTCCTGGAAATCGTGGGCGGCGCGAATCCGGAGGTTCAGAAGTTGAGCTGGCTTGAAGGATGAACTGGTCGCAATTTCGCACGATTCTCTGGCTGCGCTGGCGGCTCACGTCAAACGTCGTCCGGCGCAGCGGGACTGTCGGGACGGTGCTCACGTTGTTGATGGTTATCGTGGGGCTGGTCATCGCGTTGGGCGGCTGCGTGGGCGGACTGTTCCTGGGCGGGTTGGTAGTGGCCAAGCAACCCGCCGACATCATCCTGTTCATCTGGGATGGGCTGACGCTAGGGTTCCTGTTCTTCTGGGCCGTCGGGCTGATGACCGAATTGCAGCGCTCCGAGAGCATCGACCTTCCGCGCCTGATGCACCTGCCGGTGTCGCTTCGGCAGGTGTTCATCTTCAACTACTTGGCGTCCCACGTCACGTTCAGCCTGCTCCTCGCGCTGCCAACGATGCTCGGCCTGGCGCTTGGCCTGACCTGGGGGCGCGGTCCGGGGATGCTGTTCCTGGCGCCGCTGGCATTGAGCTTCATCTTCATGATCACCGCGTGGACTTATTGCCTGCGCGGCTGGCTGGCGACGTTGATGGCGAACAAACGCCGTCGCCGCACCATCGTCGTGGCGATGGCGATGGCGATGGTGCTCGTCGGCCAACTGCCCAATGTGTACTTCAACCTGGTCCGCAAACACGATCCGCCGCCGTCTGAGAGATTCGCGAAACCGGAGGAAGCTCGCGCCGCATCGCAGGAACGCCGGGCGGCAAACGACCGCCTCAAGACGAAGTTTGTCGCCGCCCACAAGTTCGTCCCGTTCCTCTGGCTGCCGGACGGGGCGAAGCACCTGGCCGCGGGCCGGCCCCTGCCGGCCGGGCTCGAACTGGCCGGCTGCGTGTTGCTCGGCGTCCTGGGCCTGCGCCGCGCTTACCAGACCACGCTGCGCTACTACCACGGGGAGACGGACGCCAGGCGCGCGCCCGCCCCCGTCACGGCGACCGCACCGTTGACCGCTCCCATGCCGATACCCGTCAGCCGCTTCATGGAAGCTCGCCCGCGCGGCGTGCCCGAACAAGCCGCGGCGCTTGGGTTGGCAACTCTTCGCTCACTGTCCCGGGCGCCCGAGGTGAAGATGGCCCTGGGGATGCCTTTGGTGATGGCGGTGGTGCTTAGCGTCGTCTTTTTCGGCCGCGCGGGGTCGAACCTCCCGGAAGCGGTGAAGCCGTTTGTTGGGACCAGCGTCATCGGGTTTGTCAGTTACTTCCTGTTTCAGTTTTATGCGAACCAGTTCGGCTATGATCGGGACGGCTTTCGCACGCTCGTCCTGACACCGGCCGATCGGCGGTTGATCCTGCTCGGCAAAAACCTCGCGACCGCGCCGCTTACCTTCGGGGCGGGTTTGATTGTCCTCATGGTCGTCGGCGCTTTGTTGCGACTGCCGCCGTTGGCGGTTCTGGCCGGCGTGTTTCAAATGCTGACGATGCTGTGTATTCTCTCCATTGCCGGGGATTATCTTTCCATCGTTGCGCCCTATCGCATTCAGGCTGGCTCGATGAAGGCGTCGAAGATGCCGGCCAAGATCATTTTGTTGATGTTGCTCGGCACCCTCCTCATGCCGGCGTTTCTGCTGCCGATTTATCTGGCGCCGCTGGCCGAACTGCTGTGGCGGCTGTGCGAGGGGCCGGCGTTCGTGCCGGTCAATCTCGCCTGCTCCGCAGTGACCTCCGTCGTGGCCTTGTTCGTGTACCGCGTGGCGCTCAATCCGCTTGGCCGATTGCTCCAATCGCGCGAGGTCGAAGTGCTGAACACGGTCACGGCGGAGATGGAGTAGGCGACAAGCGCCTGCACTGCACGATCCGTCCAATCAGTCCGGTCCGTCGGGTCGGTCGGATCGGTCGGATGGGGCTTCAATGGCCTGTCGCCCCACGGCCAACGCTTCGCTTTCACTGACCCAATGCTGGCCCGCCGATAAAACCATTGTCCTCCTCCCTCGACAGGCGTAATTGAGACGCATCACTGATGCGCACACTCCTGCTCCTGCTCCTGCTCCTGGCCACTGCTCTGCCCTGCGCCGCGGGCGAACTTCGCGTCGGCGCCGCGTCCGTCGTCATCACCCCGGCCCGTGGGACGCCACTGGCCGGCTACTACGAGATGCGCACCGCCGACGCCGTGCGCGATGATCTTTACGCCAAGGCGCTCGTTTTCGAGCAGGACGGCGCGCGCGCCGCCGTGGTGATCTGTGACCTGATCACGCTCGGCCGCGGGACGGTCGAACAAGCGCGCCGGCGCATCGAGCAAACCGCTGCCATTCCCGGCAGCAACGTCCTCATCGCCGCGACGCACACGCACACCGGCCCCATCGTGCCGCGCAACTCTTCGCGCGAGCTGTCCGAAGGCGCGACCAATGCCGCCGCGCGACAGTTCGCTGCATCTGTGCCCGAACTCATAGCGCGCAGCGTGCGTGAAGCGGCCGGAAGGCTCGCGCCAATTCGCGCCTTCGCGGCCGTCGAGCTGGAGGAACACTTGAGCCACAACCGCCGCTACTGGTTGCGCGACGGCACAGTTGCGTGGAACCCGCCCAAACTCGGCACCAACATTGTCCGGCCCGCTGGCCCTATCGATCCTGATGTCGCCGTGGTGTATTTCGAGAGCCTCGCGACCAACGCGCTGGCTACACTGGTCAATTTTGCGATGCACCCGGACACCGTCGGCGGCACGCAAATCTCCGCGGACTATCCCGGCGCGCTCGCCCGCCGCCTGGCCGCCTGGAAAGGCCCCGACATGCTGACCGTGTTCGCCAATGGCGCCTGCGGCAACATCAACCACCGCGACCTCCGTTGGCTCGACCCCCAAAAAGGCCCCGGCGAGGCCGAGCGTCTCGGCGGCGTGCTCGCGGGTGCCGTCCAGCGCACCTGGCCGCGCCTCCTCCCGCTCACCAACGCCCCTCCCCGCACCCGCAGCGAGATGGTCCGCCTCCCGCTCCCAAAAATCACAGAAGCCGATCTCGAACGCGCCCGCGCCACGGTGAACCGCCTCGCCGACCGGCAGACAAAGTTCCTCGACAAGGTGGACGCATTCAAAGTCTTGGACGTGGCCGCCCGCGAGGGCAAACCATGGGAAGTGGAAGTGCAGGTCATCGCCCTCGGCGACCAATTGGCCATCGTCGGCCTGCCGGGAGAGATCTTCGTCGAACTGGGCCTGGCGATCAAAAAGGCCTCGCCGTTTCCGGTCACCGTCATTGCCGAACTGGCCAACGGCTCCATCGGCTACGTCCCAAACCGTTCCGCCTACGCCGAGGGGAATTACGAAGTGGTCAGCGCCCGCTGCGCGCAAGGCGCAGGCGAATTGCTGGTCGACAGCGCGGTGAAACTGCTGCGCGAACTGCGGAAAGACAGATAGTCGCAATACATTGGTTCATCTCGGATTTCCGGGAACGCTGGGCCGGCGTCCTCTGAACGCCAACGGCGTTCCGACTCAAAGCCCAGGGTTGGCGCCACGCGCCTACCCTGGGTAAAACGGGTCAATCTTCTCAACCCCAACGGGGTTGCGGCCTGACCGTCGCCCTTGGACGCAACCCCGTTGGGGTTGAAAACCGTTCGATCTCGTTTCCCAGGGTAGGCGCTGCGCGCCAACCCTGGGCTGGAGGACAGAACGCCCTTGGCGTTCCAGAGAGTTCTGTGATGAACCAAAACATTGGACAAGCGCCCCGCCGAAGGTCTAGCCTGCGTTTCGTTCCCTCCGCCGTCGGGCCGTGAGCCGTGAATAGCGGGGATGGGATCACGTCAGTACTGACTACGCAATACACACCGTATCCACCGCCATGAATGATTCCCTCAAGCCCCAGGCCGACGCGGGCGTCTCGCGCCGGAGTTTCCTCAAGTCCACCTCCACCGCCGTCGCCGGCGGCACGCTGCTGAGCGCGCTGCCCATCGAACGCTTCGCCCACGCAGCGTCGCCGGGGGACACCCTGCGCATCGGACTCGTCGGCTGCGGCGGGCGCGGGCGCGGCGCCGCGGCAGATGCCCTGTCGGGCCCAAGTGATCTCAAGCTCGTGGCCCTGGCCGACGCCACCGAACAGGCCTTCAACACTGACACGAAAAAGCTCTTTAACCCAATCGAGAAGGCCATGGAAGAAACGACGAACGCGATGACGAAACAAGATCGGCCGGGGCGCGTGGCCGTGAAGGCGGATAAGCGTTTTTTCGGGTTCGACGCCTACAAGGCCGCCATCGCCGAAGCCGACGTGGTCATCCTCGCCACGCCGCCGGGCATGCGGCCGATGCAGTTCGAGGAGGCGGTCCGCCAGGGTAAACACGTGTTCATGGAAAAGCCCGTCGCAGTCGACGCACCCGGCGTGCGCCGTGTCCTGGCCGCCGCGGAGGAAGCCAAGA
>DASTLJ010000446.1:0-3117 GCA_035715125.1 Verrucomicrobiia bacterium | reverse complement strand
GCTCTTTCTTGGGCAGAGATCCCCCCGAGTTCTTGCGCGCAGGGCGCCCCTGAACCGGGACGGAGCGCCGAGCTCCTGCTCGGCGCGATATATCGCTTGGGACGCGCCGCGCAGGAGCTCGGCGCTCCCAGGGCAGGCAGGCGAGACGTCTGCCCTACGGTGGCGGAAAGTGTACCCTGACTTGCCATCTTGTCCGTTTGGGCGGACGATAATGCCGATGAACTCCCGCAACTTGGCCGCTTTGTGTTTCCTGGCGCTTGCGTGCGGCGGCGCTTTAGGTCAAACCAACTTCATCGTCGGCGATGTGACCAACAGCGCCACCTGGGCCGGCACGAACCTCTTGTCCGGCACGGTGAATATCCGGTCCAACGCCGTCGTGACCATCGCCCCCGGCGCGAGGATGCTGATGAACACCGCCGCGGTCCTGCGCGTGGAGGGGCAGTTGCTGGCTAACGGCACGAGCAACCAGCCCATTACTTTCACGCGCTCGACGACCACGACGAACTGGGGCCGGCTCTTTTTCGTGCGCGCTCAGCCCAGCCGTCTGGGGTATTGCGTGATCGAATTCGCCAACAGCACCGGCGACCACCAGGATTATTACGACAACGACTGCAACACCAACACGCCTCCCCTGCCGCGCACCTACCACGAAGCGATCGTCGCGCTCGCCACCCACCTCGATATCGAGGGCTGCACATTTCAAAACCTGCCCTACAGCACCGGCGCCAGGGACGGCGACGCCATCGCCATCGTCGCCGACGACATCCAGAATCCGGGCACGGCTTCCGCGCACGTCTGGAACAGCAAGTTCACGTCCATCGGCCAGGGCGTCCACACGCGGTTCTCCTATGTCCTGGTCGAGTATTGCACGTTCTCCGACAAGCACGGCGACAACGACGATGTGGACCTTTACGGCGAAAGCACGCTCCGGCCCGTCATCCGCTTCAACACGTTCCTGCCGGGACACGAAGACAAAATCAATCCCACCCGCTGCTCGGCCATCATTTATGGCAACATCGTCAACGGCAGCGACGACCACGGGATCGTGCTGCGCGACAAATGCGCCCCCATCGTCTTCAACAACCTCATCTACAATTGCGCGAGCGCGGGCATCTCTGTTCAAAACCAGTGCGACGCGCTCATAGCGAACAACACGATCTTCAACTCGGCGCGCGGCATCCGATTCTTCGATCACTTTGACCGCGCCGGGCCGCCGTATTGCCTGTTTCGCGGCAGCGGGAGGGCAACGATCCTCAACTGCATCATCTGGAATGTCACCACTCCCCTTGAACTGACCGACAGCACCAACGGCCATTCCGCCGCGACCATCGCCTGGAGCGATGTGCGCGGCGGTCAGAGCAGTCTTTCCATCTCGGCCAATTCCACGCTTATCTGGGGCCCCGGCAATATCAACACAAACCCTCAGTGTGTCGCCACGAACCCGGCCAGCCTCAACTTCCATCTGCTTACGGGTTCCCCTTGCATCGATGCCGGCACGAATGTCGGGGCTTTTGTCACCAACCTGAGCGTCATCGTGTCGAACGATTTCGACGGCATGGGACGTCCGCTCGACGGGAACGGCAACGGTTCGGCGGCCAACGATATCGGCGCGTATGAATTGCTGCTGGCCACCGCTGATTCGAATGGCGACGGCATCCCCGACGGCTGGTGCCGGCAGTTCGGCTTCAACCCGGTCGATCCGGGCGTGGCCGGCGGCAATCCGGACGGGGATCCCCAGAGCACCTTCGAGGAATGGATGGCGGACACTGATCCAACGAATTCGCAATCGTACTTTCGCCTCACGGGGATCTCGAAAAGCCCATCGACGACCGTGCATTTCCTCAGTTCCACGAACCGGCTGTACACTCTGCAGGCCAGCACGAACCTGGCCGGCAGCAACACACTCGTGGCCGTCCCGGGCCAAATAGGTATTCCCGGAACCGGCGGGCCGCGCACACTAACCGACACGAATGACGGCCCAGCCCGGTTTTATCGCGTGGCTGTGGGGGTGCCGTAAGGTCCCGCGCGAACCAGCAAACCGTTAAGCATGCAGCCGCCTTGTAGCGGCGGTCTGTGAGCGCCGAGTAAACCGGAGGATTTTGGTCGGACCACGGCGCTCACAGAGCGCCGCTACAGTACCTGAACGGGCTGCTACGTGTCGACGCCAAGTTCCTGTCGGACGATCCGGACGCCCGCGACCAGGTTCTTCAACTTCTGCCTTGCCGCCCAACGCGCGGTCTGGCTCAGGCCGCAGTCCGGCGCCAACGACAACCGATCGGCCGGCGCGTGCTTGAGACAGGCGCGGACGCGGCTCGCGACATCCTCGGGCGTTTCGATGTAGTAGCTCTTCACGTCGATGATGCCCACGGCCACGTCGTGACGCTTGGCGATCGCGCCAATGATTTCCAGTTCGGCGAATTCGCGGCTCGCCATCTCCACGTGAATCTCGTCGAGCTTCAATTCAAGGAACGCGGGGAACATCGGCGCGTAGCGGCGCGGCCCGACCGCGCGCGCCTTGTAATTGCCGAAGCAGAGGTGTGTCGAAAGCCGGCACTTGCCAGCGATCGGCTCGACGGTGCGGTTGAAAATGTCCACGAAGCGCTTCGGATCCTCCAGGTGGGCGTAACAACTCATCGAGGGCTCATCGACAGTGATCTCGCGGCAGCCGGCTTTCAGGAGACCTTCGAGTTCGGCGCGCACGATGGGGAGCAGCGCCTCGGTCAGCGCCCAGCGGTCCTTGTACCGTTCGTTGGGCGACAGCCGGCCGCTGAGTGTGTATGGACCGGGGACACTGGCCTTCAGCGTGATCGCCGATTGTCGATTGCCGATTGCGGACTGCGCGAGGCGTTGCAGGCGCGCAAAATCCTCGACCGTGCCGAGGCCGCGCGAGGCGCACAATTCGCCGCTGACTTTGTGCCTGCCACGCTGGTCGTGCGCCGGAGGCCCGAATCGGCGCGGCGAAGCGGCTTCCATTTCGATGCCTTCGAGGAAGCCGTAGAAGCTAAGATTGAAATCCAGCCGCGTCTGTTCGCCGTCGCTGATGACATCGAGGCCGGCATCAAGCTGGTCGCGCACGGCGACGGTCACGGCATCGTCGATCAACTCGGCCCGGTCGGC
>DASTLJ010000445.1:0-10058 GCA_035715125.1 Verrucomicrobiia bacterium | reverse complement strand
GGGGGCCTTTACACCGCGGGCGCCGTCCTGCTCGTCAACTGCACAGTCGTCGCGAACACCGCGCTCGGCGGCCAGGGCCAGGCATCTCCGAGCGGCAACGGGGAAGGGGGCGGACTCTACAATGCCGCGGGCGGGCTCTTGACCCTGATCCACGCCACGGTCGCGTCAAATTCGGCTTCGGCGGGAGCGAACGGCTACCCGATTGGCGCGTCACGCGGCGGGGCCATCGCCGCGGCAGGGGGCGCGGTATCGCTGCGAAGCACCATCCTTGCCAGCAGCCTTTCAGCCAGCAACTGCTACGGTTCCGGCTTCGTGGACGAGGGCCACAATCTTTCCTCCGACGCCAGTTGTTCCTTTACCGCTCCCGGCAGCCTGAACAACACCGACCCCGTGCTCGGTCCGCTGGCCGATTACGGCGGCCCCACGCCGACGATGGCCTTGCTCGCCGGCAGTCCGGCGCTGGACGCGGCCGACCCGGCGTTTTGTCCGGCGACCGACCAGCGCGGCACGGCGCGCCCGTTTGGAGCGGGCTGCGACATCGGCGCGTTCGAGTCGGCGCCACCGTACACCATCCTCGGCCAGGTGCATGGCTTCACGACCCCGGCCAGCGGCATCCAGATCGACGCGCCCTCCACCTCAACGAGCGTCCCGCCGGACGGTCAGTTCGTTCTTCATGGCTTCGCCGCGGGGACGCACCTGTTGTCCATCTCCTCTCCCGAATGCGTTTTCGTCCCCAGGACCCGTTCGGTGACGGTCGGGCCGGACGTGGTGGACGTGAGCTTCCTATCCTACCGATCCAACGCGCTGGTCATTGAGCGCCTCTCCGCGGGGGTCGTGCGTTGTGTTTTCGCGGGCGAGGACGGCGCGACCTATCACGTCTTGAGCGCGACGAACCTGCCGGGCCTCACTCCGTACTCGACCAAGCAAGCGCAATCCAACGGTCTCTTCGAGTTCATGGAAGGCACCGCAGGTGCGTCCAGGCGGTTCTTCCAGGTGGTGCGTCCCTGAGCCGACAATGTCCTACCGGCTCGTAGCGCAGACAGCCTTGTCTGCTGTTTCGCCGACTGCCAGTCGACGGACGTCATGGACGCCAACCAACGTCCAGCTCGGTTCGCAGGCTCGCGGGTTGGCAACCCGCGAAACAGCAGGCTGGGCAGCCTGCGCTACCTTGGCAGGCCCGGTTCGACACGTGCTGAACCTGCGACGCGCCGCGGCTTGTCGTTCAGGTCCAGCCGCGCTGCGGTGGGCGTGTCACGATGTCGCCAGCGCTGGAAGCGGTCGCGAAATCGGACGGGAAAAGAAGTTGAATTGGGACGGTTGCGGCCTATGATGCGGTCCGCACAAAATTGTGCGATCAGGTCGGGGCGTAGCGTAGCCTGGTATGCGCGTCTGCTTGGGGTGCAGAAGGTCGTGAGTTCGAATCTCACCGCCCCGACCATCTCCCCACCAACCTGAATTCCGAATTCCGAAGCCCGAAAGAAGCCCGACTTCCGAATTCCGAAAGCGCGCACCACGGCCCGGCTGGGTCTTCGCCCTTCGGGCTTCGGAGTTCTTTCGGATTTCCGGCTTAGGATTTCGGATTTCAGGTTCAGGAATTCAACGCGCGGATTCGTTCGTGGAATTCTCTCCCTGTGTTTCACCCCATGACTCCCTTCACTGTCACCTCGCGTCCCTCCTTCAACGAACGTTTGCCCGCCTCCAGCGCGGCGATGAGTTCGACCTCCTCTTCGATGGGGTAGGGTTCAGTACCGGTTCCCACGTAACGGAGGAACGCTTCGAGCAGGTAAGAGTAGAGGTCCGCGAGGTTGGGTTGAAGCGTTCGCCAGCCTTTCTGGCCGTACAGGCTGATCTGATAGCCGGCGCTCATCCACTCTTTCTCGCCGACCAACAGGACGACGTCGCGATGATCCGCGAAGCGCACGCGGACCACGTTCAGCCCCGGCTGGCCCGCGTTCCGGCTCGACACCGCGCCGGGACCGAGCACAGCGTAGATCATCGAGAGCGCGTGCAGGCCGTAGTAAACCAGTTCGTTGCCGCACGCCGCCGTCGCCAGGTAGACGGGCCCGAGGCGCGGTAACTCTTCGCGCAGCTTCACGATGTCCGGCACGAACCGGAGCGCGCTGCCGGACATGAATTTGGTGCCCGTGGACCGCGCAAGCTTCGCGACCTCCTGGGCTTGCCTTGCGGTCATCGCCAGCGGCTTGTCGCAAAACACGGGCACGCCCTTTTTCAGCGGATGCGCGGCGTGTTTCCATTGCTCGCCCGAACCGTCGTCGATGAGGATCACGGCGTCGACGCCTTCGCTCGCTTCCTCGGGGCTGGAACAAACCGTCTCGATGCCGCACGCGCCGGCCAGGCGTCGGGCCGGCTCCGGCAGAGGATCCCAAACCCGCACGACGCGGGCGCCTTCGAGCCGGCGTCGCGAACGGACGAATGTGCCCTGGAACCGCGCCGCCTGGGTGTCGTCCCAACCGTTGAACGTCGTGGCGAACGCGGTGCCGTGGTTCGAGCCGGACACCCGCGGCGCGCCCCCGTAGCCATAGGACGCCGCGGAAATGAGGCCAAGCTTCAGCATGGGGCGACCCTAGCAGTGTTCAGTTCGGGAGAAAAGCGTCCCTGAAAACCCCATGTAACCTTTGCACTGCGGCCAGCGACTAACCAAACATCCGTTCCGCGGGCTGTCGGTGGCGGGACGCTTCAAACGACCTATGAATACGAACAGGACAGTTCTCCTGGCGCTGGCCGCGTTGTCGTTTCTCGCTCTGCCGGCGGTTGCGGATGATTACGCGGACCCGCCGGCGCCGGCCCTGGGCATCAGCGCGCTCTCCAACGGGCAGAAACGCATCACGTTCCTGGCGTATCCCTCGGCGGACGTGTTGAGGATGTTGGGCAAGGGATCGATTCTGGGCGCGTGGCTCGAGGACTTGAGCGGCGTGTTCTCGAACTGCACCTGGACCTCCGCCGGGAGCAATACGTTTCAAAGGCTGGAGGTGACGCCCCTGGGCAGCAACGCGGTTCTGACGGCCACGGCGCTGAACAAGCTGGCCTACGGTCCGACGCCCGCGCTGCTCGACCGGCTGCTTCAGGACAGCGGCCCCAACTCCGCGAGCGGCTGGATCAACGAACAGCTCCATCCGGAGTCGATTATCGAAGGGGCCTCGCTGGCGCACACGAACATCCCGTGGATCGAGTCCCGCTTCGGCACGCCCACCAACTACATCATCAGCGACCCTCGGAATAACTCCGGCCCCGGCACCGCCTCCATCCCGGACCTCCAGGCCTGGCTGGTGCTCAACGCGGTGTTCGCCGACCGGCAGTTGCTCGAAGTGCTCACGCAATTCATCGAGAACCATTTCGTCACTTACGCGGGCAAGAGCGCCAATCAGTTCAATGGGTTCCAGTTTGGCGGCGCCTATGCGCAGCGGGCCGCGGCCGAATTTGAATGGCGCGAAGTCACCCGCTGGCGCCAGGTCTTGATGCAGACCAACGGGACATTCTACGACCTGCTCGGGATCAGCGCCGAGAGTCCGGCGATGATCATTTACCTCGACACGGTGTCCAGCCGCGGCAATCCACCGAACATCCCGAATGAAAACTACAGCCGCGAGCTGCTCGAACTGTTCACGTGTGGCGTCGACAACGGCTACGACCAGACCGACATCACGAACATGGCGCCGGCGTGGACGGGCTGGACCATCGACATCGTCCTGCCGGGCAACGCCAGCAATCCGTTTGCCCCGCGCTCCAATGTCAAAATCGATCCCGCCGGGCCCAACGCCGTGACCAACCTCGTCGGGGTCTGGGCGCTGAACTTCAGGCCGAACAACCACGCTCCTGGCGCCAAACGCATTTTCGGCGGGAAGACGGTGCCGGCCCGATTTGGCGCGCCTTACACGACGAAGCTTTACGGGAACAACGCCACGCCGGGACTGTATGAGCTGAACATTCCGGCCCGCGCGGGCACGAACGGCTTCGCGGACGGCTCCGACATCGTCAAACACCTGGCCGACCTTCCGTTCACTCAGGAGTTCATCAGCGTGAAGCTCTGCCGGCTGTTCGTGCACGACGATTTTCACATCGGCTACGACTTCGCCGACGGAACGACGACGCCCGAGGAGGACTTGGTGCGGGCCTGCATGACGGCTTGGGAGGGGAGCAATCCAAAGGGCCAGCTTCGCCCGGTGCTCGCGACCATCTTCAATTCCGCGCTGTTCCGCGGTCAGGGCGCCAATGCGCACAAGGTCAAGACGCCATTGGAATTTGCCGCCAGCGCCGTGCGCGCCACCCGCCAGAGCGCTAATGGCACCGGGTTGCACGGCACCTGGACGGCGGCGACCGACGGTTTCGGCATCACTTCCAGCCAGGGCACCGGCCAGCGCGCCGGCAACGATTCGGTGCTGATGCGCATGGGCGGCATGTCGCTGTTCAACCGCGAAGAACCCGACGGCTATCCCGAGGCGGGGGTCGGCTGGGTCAGCGCCGGCGCGCTGGCCGAGCGGGTGCGGTTCGTCAATTCGCTGATGAAGGCCGTCGGCCAGACCGGCAAGAACGACAACAACAATTTCCTGGCCAACAATGTCACCGACCCGGTGCGGCTCTTGCAACTCCGGTTGCCGAGCGGCACCGACCAGCGCGACGCCGGCAAGGTGGCCGACCTGTTCCTCGGGCTGCTATGGCCCGGCGAAGGCCGCGCCGGCCTCGACGCCTACAAGACGCTGGCGGTCGGGTTCCTGAACACGAGCGACGTCGGGGCGCCCGCGGCCTTCAATCTGCTCACGCCGAGCAACGTCGCCGGCCAGCCGTACGACACGCGCGTGCGCGGCACGGTCGCTTTGCTCCTGAGCCTGCAACGATTCAATGAGCAGTAATCAGTAATCAGTATTCAGTAATCAGTATTCAGTGATCAGCCACGCTTGACGCAACACGCAACACGCATCACGCATCACGCATCACGGACCACGCCACACGGCACCCGACTTATGAGACCGAACCCTCCTGCGCGTCCCACTCCCTTCATCAGCACCTTCACTCGCCGCGATTTCCTCGTGAACACGCTCCGGGCCGGCGGCGCGCTCGGCCTGGCGGCGTTGACGCAAGTGCCGCCGTTTGCACGGCGCGCGCTGGCCGAGGGCAACATCGGCCTCAACGGCAAAAAGCTGCTCTTCATCTTCCTGCGCGGGGCCAACGACGCGCTGAACTCGTGCATCCCCATCGAGGATTCCGCGTATGGCCAAGGCATCCGGTCGACCATCTTCATCCCGAAGGATCCGGGAGAGACTTACACCGGCGTTGGCCCGTGCGATTTTCACACTGGCGAAGCCTCCACGTTCGCCTACGCCAATGCCATCAACCTTGGCAACGGCTTCAACGCGCTGCACCCTTCGCTCAAATTCCTCGCGCCGGTCTATAACGCCGGCGACCTCGTGTTGATCCATCGCGTCGGCTACCCGCGGCAGTCCCGATCTCACTTTGACTCGCAGGCCTACTGGGAAACGGGCGAGCCGAATTCGGTCACTCGCGAAGGGATCTTCTACCGCACGCTGCTCGAATCGGGCCAAACCGCGACGAACCCGCTGTCGGGCGTCTCGATTCAGGCCGCATTGCCGACGCTGTTCAAGGGCTCCGGCGCCGCCATCACGAACATTTCCGACCCGACGCGCTACGACGTGCTCGGCACGCCGACTCCCGCGGCGGATCAGAAGCTGGCCAATTCCATTCTCCAGGGGAACCAGGCGTGCTTCGCCCCCAAGCGCAGCCGGGGCTTGCTCCAGCTTTCCTACGAAAACCTCGTCAGCACGCTCGACCTGTTCTCGACCATCGACTTCACGGAGGACGGCAATACGTTCGTCGACAACGTCCCCACGGATATTGGTTCGCAGCAGTATTACTTGTTTCCGACCACCACGGCGAAGAACGGCGGCGGCACGGCGGCGAGTTACGTCGTGGATGTGGCCGGTCAGAGCTTCTTCCAACAGCTCAAAGCCGCGGCGCTCATCCTCAACAAGACCGACGCCATCATCGCCGGCACTGAGATGGGCGGCTTCGATACGCACAATAATCAGGGCGGGGTGACGGGCGGCCACGCCGACCTCCAGAGCCGCATCGGCTGGGCCTTCTACGCCCTGCGCAAATACTTCACTCTCTACGGCGACAAAGTGGACTGGAGCAGAATCGTGGTCGTCACCCTCAGCGAATTCGGCCGCACCACCGTGCAAAACAGCAACGGCGGGACCGACCACGCCGAGGCGGGCTTGATGTGGGTCGCCGGCGGCGGCGTCAAAGGCCGCGGTAAGGGCGGGCGGACCAGTGGCGTCATCGCGGGCACGCCGGGCGACCCCATCCCCTGGGTCCCCGGATCGGGTGGCTCGATGTTCGGCGTGGCCGGCCGCTACCTCCAGCGCGCCGTCGATTACCGATCCGCGCTCGGCGAAATCATTCGCGAGCACCTCGGCGCGACTCCGGACCAGCTCAACCGCATCATCCCGGGCTACGTCACGGAGCCGGAACTGGGCGCGCAAATGACGGCGAACAACTCGTCCGTGGATAGCACGCCGATCCTGGGCGAAGTGGATGTGGTGTGAGTGAACGTATTGTCAACTCTCCCTCCGGGAGAGAACTCACCACTCTTGGGTCTCGGAGGGAGAGAAGTGCCGGTCCAGTGGCATTACCTGGCCCTTGGAGCCTGGTCCTTCTCTTGAGCTTTGAGCTTTGGGCTTGACCCCGGCCCGCGGCGCTGAGTCGGTCACGATCACGCCCTCGGCCGACACGGCGCTGTTGCAGCACTTCCCCTCGAACAACTTCGGCGGCATGGCGTGGATCAACAGCGGCACCACTCAAACCTACACCACCAACCGCGGCCTGCTGAAGTTCGACGTCGCCGCGCACGTCCCGCGCGGCGCACAAATCCTCCCGGCCTCGCTGGTCGTGGAAGTCGTCGGCCAGCCGGTGGAAGGCGACGCGCCCAATTCGTTCGAGCTGCGCCGCATGTTGCGCGATTGGGGCGAGGGAGACAAAACTGGATTTCCACCAAACCTTGGCGCGCCCGCGACTGAAGGCGAAGCGAACTGGACGCACCGCTTTGCGCTGACGACCAACGAGTGGGCCGCGCCCGGCGGACTGGCGGGAGTCGACTTTTCGACCGTCGCCAGCATCGACACGTTTGTTTACGGGTCCAGTAAGCATCGCGGGTCAAAAGGCGGTGCTGCGAATTCTTCTGTCCCGCCAAAAGAAACCGGCCAGCCGAAGACGCGAACCTGCGGTTTCATTCTGGTGGAGCCCGAGGTTCGAGAACCCAGGAACGCGCCGGAGCAACAAAACTCTTGGCGTCGCTTTCAATTTCCCCAGAATGCCCGCCAATGCATCCGCTGGAGAATTACTTGGAAGAGCTCAGCGCAATCCGTTCCTCCGGCGCGGCGGACCCGGAAACTTCCGGCTATGGGGCCCTCTCGAAGTTGCTCGATGCGGCCGGGCATACTCTCAAGCCCAAGGTCCGCTGCTTCATTAGTCTCAAGAACAGGGGCGCGGGGAAGCCCGACGGCGGACTGTTCACGCCCGACCAACTCAAGAATATCGACGAAGCGCAGCCGCTGCTCGGCATCCCTCAACCCTCGCGCGGCGTCATCGAAGTCAAAGGCGCGAAGGACGAGCTGGCGGACATCGTCGGGACGAAGCAAGTGCTTGAATACCTCGAGCATTACGGGCAACTGCTGCTCACCAACTACCGCGACTTCCTCCTGCTCAAGCGCGGCAAAGCCGGAAAAACCGTCCGCCTGGAATCGTTTCATCTCGCCGACAGCGAAGCCGGCTTTTGGCGCGCAGCCGCAGCGCCACGCAAAGCCGCTTCGCTCCTCGGCGAACGCTGCCTCGAATACCTCAAGCGCGTGCTCCTCCACGCCGCGCCGCTGAACGACCCGAAAGACGTCGCCTTTTTCGTCGCCTCCTACGCGCGCGACGCTCGTGCCCGCGTCGAGAACGCGGGGGACCTGCCGGCGCTGGCCGGAATTCGCAACGCATTGGAGCAAGCTCTGGGCATGAAATTCGAGCAGGAGAAAGGCGAGCACTTCTTCCGCTCCACCCTCGTGCAAACGATCTTCTACGGCGTCTTTTCCGCGTGGGTGTTGTGGCACAAGGCTGAGCCGCTGAGGAAGGACACGTTCGACTGGCGGGCCGCCGCGTGGAATTTGCGCGTGCCGATGATCAAGGCCTTGTTTGAGCAAGTCGCCACTCCCACCAAACTCGGACCGCTGGGTCTGGTCGAAGTGTTGGACTGGACGGCGGCCGCTTTGAACCGCGTGGACCGCACGGAGTTCTTCGCGCGTTTTGCGGAGACCCGCGCGGTGCAATACTTCTACGAGCCGTTCCTGGAAGCGTTTGACCCAAAGCTGCGAAAAGAACTCGGCGTCTGGTACACCCCATCGGAGATTGTGGAATACCAGGTCGCCCGCGTGGACACGGTGCTGCGCGAGGAACTCGGCATCGCCGACGGCCTCGCGGACCCGCGCGTATACGTCCTAGACCCTTGCTGCGGCACGGGCACGTATCTCGTCGCCGTGTTGAGGCGGATTGTTCAGACACTCAAGGAGGAGAAAGGCGAAGGGGCGCTCGCCCAACTGGAAGCCAAGCAGGCGGCGATGAAGCGCGTCTATGGTTTTGAAATCATGCCGGCTCCTTTCGTCGTCGCGCACCTGCAAATGGGCCTGCTGCTGCAAAGCCTCAATGCGCCGCTCGATGAAAACAACAACGAACGGGCTGGCATCTTCCTGACCAACTCGCTGACGGGGTGGGATTTTGCCGGCGACAATCCACATTTGGCGAACTGGCCGGAATTGGAAGCAGAGCGCAAAGGCGCGGGGGTAGTGAAACAGGACAAGCCGATTCTCGTCATCCTCGGCAATCCGCCCTACAACGCCTACGCGGGCGTCAGCCCGGAGGAAGAGCAGGGGTTGGTTGAGCCGTACAAGGAAGGGCTGGTCAAAGAGTGGGGCATCAAGAAGTTCAACCTGGACGACCTCTACGTTCGATTTTTCCGGCTGGCGGAACGGCGCATCGCGGAAAAGACAGGCCAAGGCATCGTCACCTACATCTCGAACTTCTCCTACCTGGGCGACCCATCGTTCGTCGTGATGCGTCAGCGTTTCTTGAAGGAGTTCGACACGCTGTGGTTCGACTGCCTCAATGGCGACAGCCGCGAGACCGGCAAACTCACGCCCGACGGGATGTCCGACCCGTCGGTCTTTTCAACGCAATACAACCGTGAAGGCATCCGGGTTGGGACGACTGTGTGTTTGATGGTGCGGAAGGCAACGCGCGCCAAGACGAGCAAACTGTTCTTCCGCCAGTTCTGGGGATTGAAGAAGCGCGCGGACTTGCTCGAGAGCCTGAAGCTCCGAGACATTGGGCACCAGTATTTGGTTGCTCAGCCGAACGCGGCCAATAGGTACTCGTTTCGTCCGCTCGGTGTCGGCGGAGAATACTTCAAATGGCCAAGCGTGGTTTCTTTGTGTCAGGTAACGCCTATCAGCGGATTGCAAGAGATGCGCCATGGCGCCTTCCTGGACATTGGCCGCGAGAAACTCGCGCAACGCCTGCGGGCTTATTTCAATCCCGACAAGGACTGGGAAAGCATCAAGAGTTTGGAAACGGGACTCACTCGCAAAGCCGGCGGCTTCGTACCGTTGGAAGCTCGCAAAAGGGCATTAAGTCTTGAGAGTTTCGACGCCAAAAAGCTTCGCAGATACGCGCTCTATCCGTTCGACCTCCGATGGTGCTACTACACCGAAGTCCCAACTTTATGGAATCGTCCCCGTCCTGAGCTTGTGGCGCAGTCTTGGCCTGGGAACAGATTCTTTGTGACCAGGATGTTCGCTGAACGTCCGCAGGAACATGTTCCCATGACGATAACTTCAGAGTTGCCCGACTATCATCTGCTGCGTCCGAACGCCGTCGCGATTCCACTTCGCCTTCGGGCCGCGCCGAGAGCCAATCGGAAGAAAAAGGACGATGGAAACGGCGAGTTTGACAGTATCCTACACGAAGCGACCCCAGCCTACGGTGCAAGT
>DASTLJ010000444.1:0-13697 GCA_035715125.1 Verrucomicrobiia bacterium | reverse complement strand
AGGTCGAATGGCGAGCGGTCGCCCTTCTTCGAGTCGGGGTACGGCTGAAGTTTGCTGATGTGACTGTCGCCCAGTCCGTAATCCCAGTTCGTCAGCGGCGGGGTCCACGCACCGGGACTCTGGCGGAGGTGCAGGTCGCCGGAACCGGCCGGTTTATAGTCCTTGGGTTTCTCCTGCGAGTGGAGCGCCGGGACGAACAGTGCCATAAAGAGGATGTTCTTCAGGATGGGCGAGCTTTTCATAAAGGGCCGGCACAGTAACAGGATCGTCATTTTCCGGCAATCCATGAGCGTAGCTGCGACCGTGAGGTCGCGGGCTCGATGCTTAAGCGCGAACGAAATCGATGCCGATACCCAGGTTCCGGCCGCCCCCTCCCGCGACCTCACGGTCGCAGCTACGCTGACGACACGCTGCCCGACGACCCTATCGCCCTCCCAATTTTACCTCCCGCCTATCGCCGTCTTGACCTCGCTGCCTTGGATGACTCTAATCGGAACATGACCCCGTGCGGAACTGACGGCCGCCGCGCGCCAGCCGGCGCGTTTTGTGGGCGGCTGCGAGCGTGGCTTGGCGTAGCCGCCGCAATCCACTCCGCAACGCCCGCCTTGCTTGCTGCAACCGACTACCAACAGGACATCAAGCCCATCCTCCGGGATCGCTGCTATTCCTGCCACAGCCGCCTCAAGCAAAAGTCCGACCTCCGGCTCGACGCCGGCGCGCTCATCCTCAAAGGCGGCAAGCACGGGGCCGTGGTGGTTCCCGGAAACGCCGGCGCCAGCCCGCTCATTGAAAAAATCGCCGCCACGGCCGAAGACGAACGAATGCCGCCCGAAGGCAAGCCGCTCACTCCCGAGCAAGTCGCGCTTCTGAAGGGCTGGATCGACTCGGGCGCCTATTTTCCGAAAGACGAAATCATCCCGCCGACTCCTGCCGAACACTGGGCCTTCCAGCCCGTGAGCCGCCCGCCGGTGCCCGCGGTGAAAAACAAGTCCTGGCCGCGCAACCCGATCGATTCTTTCGTCCTCGCGAAACTCGAAGGGCGCCAGTGGAAACCCTCGACACCCGCCGCGCCTCATGCGCTGCTGCGCCGCGTTCATCTCGACCTCACCGGTCTTCCGCCAACGCTCGCCGAGCAGGACGCCTTCCTCAAAAACCCATCGCCCGCCGCGCTCGACAAGGTGATCGACGATCTGCTCACGCGCCCGGCGTACGGCGAGCGCTGGGCGCGCCATTGGCTCGATGTCGTTCGCTACGCCGACAGCAACGGCTATGAGCGCGATGCCGAAAAACCGTTCGTCTGGCGCTATCGCGATTACGTCATCAACTCGCTCAACGCCGACAAACCCTTTGATCGTTTCGTCCGCGAACAACTCGCCGGTGACGAATTGCCCGACGCGAACGCCGAGACCGTCATCGCAACCGGCTTCCTTCGCCTTGGCCACTGGGACGACGAGCCGGCCGACCCGGCGACCGACCGTTTCGATCAACTTGATGACATCGTGAGCACCACCGCACAGGCGTTTCTCGGGCTGACGCTCGCGTGCGCGCGTTGTCACGACCACAAATTCGAGCCGTTCACGCAGCGCGACTACTACGGGATGGTGGCGGTGTTCAATCCGCTGGAGCGCCCGCGCAACGGCCGCACCGAACTCACGCTGCCCGCCGGTGATCTCGCCCAACTCGCCGCGCTCGCCGAGCGCGACAAGAAGATTGCGGAATTGAAAAAGCAGACCAACACGCTGGCCGCTGCCGAAATCGAGCGGCGCATCGCGAGTCTACGCGAAGCCACGCCCGACCTCCCGCAAGCCTACTGCCTGCACGAGCCTTCTCCGCCGCCGCCGCCTACGCACGTGCTGATTCGGGGTTCGGCTTCACGGCCCGGCGCGGAGGTGCCTCCGCTGACGCCGGCGGTTTTCGTCAAGCGTCAGCCTACGTTCCCTGCCCCGTCCTCATGCACGTCCCAGCGGCGCCTCGGCGTGGCCGACTGGATCGCCAGCCCCGACAACCCCCTCACGGCGCGCGTCCAGGTCAATCGCGTGTGGCAACAACACTTCGGCCACGGCCTGGTGCGCACGCCGAACGACTTCGGCCTGATGGGCGAAGCGCCGACTCACACTGAGTTGCTCGATTGGCTGGCCGATTGGTTCGTCCACGAAGGCGGATGGTCGTTGAAGAAACTGCACCGGCTGATCCTCGGCAGCGCGGCGTGGAGGCAGGGCGTGGGGGCGTTAGTAATCAGTAATCAGTATTCAGTAATCAGTCATCGCCGACCTGCACCCATGACGCGCACGGCTTCGACTGAACACTGGAAACTGATTACTGATTACTCCTCCAACCCGCACGGCGCAGACCCCGACAATCGTTTTCTCTGGCATTTCACTCACCGCCGCCTCGAAGTCGAGGCCATCCGCGACTCGATGCTCGCGGTGAGCGGGCAGTTGAACCCGAAGATGTTCGGCCCGGCCATGAAGCCGCGCATCCCGCTCGCCGCCCTCGAGGCGAACACGGACAAGGAATCCATCTGGAAACCCTCCGATGAGAGCGAAGCATCGCGCCGGACGATTTACACGTTCATCAAGCGCGGCCTGGTCGTTCCGATGCTCGAAGTGCTCGACCTCGGCGACACGGTTCACAGTTGCCCGCAACGGCAAGTCACCACGGTCGCGCCGCAGGCGTTGAGCCTGTTCAACGGCGAGTTTGTCAACCAACAGGCGCGGCGTTTCGCGGCGCGATTGGAGCGCGAGGCGGGCAGCGAGCCACGGAAGCAAATCGAGCTGGCATTTCGGCTGGCGCTTTGCCGCCCGCCGACCAAAGTGGAGACGGCGACGTTGATGGAGTTCTGCCGCGAGCGACTTGGGCAGGCGGGGTTGGAACAAGTCTGTCGCGTGATCTTGAACCTGAATGAGTTCGTGTATTCCGAGTAGGCAGGAAGAAAAAATGTGTGCGAAAAGCGCAAGGCGAACGTGGATCAAGGTGATGACGGTACTCTGTCTCCTGCTTCCCGGATTTCCTCTCCTGCTCATTGCCGGGACGGAGGGAATGAGGCTTTTGGGGTCCTTGGGACTGCCACAGTTCGGCTTCGCCGCTGTGCTGATATTGCACGCACTCTATTATCTTCTTCCAACGGCCATATTTGGGGAGCCTTTGTTTCCGGCGGAGAAGTTCGGTCCTATCCCCACTCCGGCGGGTTATGCCGTCGCAGCTATCTTTTATGGAGCCTTGGCATTCGTGATCTCGTTCCCAATTTGCTGGCTGATCAGGCGTCGAACGATCCACACTGATAAATCTATGGAAAGGGCCGACCGTCTGACATGACACCTGCCACCTCCCGTTTCATACCCAACCCCGTGCCCTGCGGCCGGACGCGCCGCGAATTTCTCTGGCAGGTCGGCGGCGGCTTCGCCGGACTGGCGTTGATCGATCTGCTCTCCAGCAGCGGCTTCTTCTCGAGCCGCGCCTCGGCTGCCGGCGCTTCAACGCTTCCACGCTTTAACGCTTCAACGAATGCCGGTCCTCTCGCGCCCAGGCAGCCCCACTTCCCGGCGAAAGCCAAACATTGCGTCTTCCTCTTCATGAACGGCGGGCCCAGCCAGGTGGACACGTTCGATCCAAAGCCCGCTCTCACGAAGTTCAACGGCACAGCGTATTCGGGGGATTGCAAGGTCGGCTCGAACAACCGGGCCGTCGGCCACCTGATGCAGTCGCCCTTCGAGTTTGCAAAACACGGCCGGAGCGGACTGGAAATCAGCAGCCTGTTTCCGCACACGGCGAAGTTCGCCGACGATCTGTGCGTCCTCCGCTCGATGTTCACCGACACGGCGGCCCACGCTTCGGGCTGTCTCCAGATGAACACCGGCAGCATCTTCATCGGCAAGCCGGCGCTGGGCGCGTGGTTGAGCTACGGACTGGGCACGCCGAACCAGAATCTGCCCGGTTTCGTGGTGATGACCGACCCGCGCGGGGGCCCCATCGGCAGCGCGTCCAACTGGACGGCGGGTTACATGCCGGCGGCGTTTCAAGGCACGTTGTTCCGCAGCGGCGGCACGCCGTTGCTCGATCTCGCCACCCCCGAGGGCATCGACGACCGCACGCAACGGCGCAGCCTCGACCTCCTCAAGAAGCTCAACCAGGAACATCTCAAGCAGCATCCCGACGAATCCGAACTCGTCGCCCGCATCGAGTCCTATGAACTGGCCTATCGGATGCAAACCACCGCCGCCGGCGTCGTCGACCTGGACCGCGAAAGCTCGGCAACGCGCGAGATGTACGGCTTGAACCAAAAGCTCACCGCCGACTTCGGCCGGAAATGTCTCATCACCCGCCGGCTCCTCGAGGAAGGCGTGCGCTTCGTCCAGCTTTATTCGGGCGGCGGGCACATCGAAGACACTTGGGACGGCCACAACGACTGCATCAACAATCACAAGCTGCACGCCGGCGAAACCGACCGGCCCATCGCCGCGCTCATGGCCGATCTCAAACGCACTGGCCTGTGGGACGAAACGCTCATCGTCTGGGGCGGCGAATTTGGCCGCACTCCGACTAGCGAAGGCGTCGGCAAACCGGGTCGGGACCACGACTGGCACGGCTTCTCAATGTGGCTGGCCGGCGGGGGCGTCAAGGGCGGCCAGGCCATCGGCGCGACCGACGAAGTCGGCTTCAGGGCGGTCGAAGAGCCCTGCCACGTCGGCGATTTGCACGCGACGATTCTTCACCTCATGGGCTTGGATCACACCAAGCTCACCTATTTCCACCAGGGACTGGACCAGCGACTGACCGGCGTGCTCGACCGGCGCGTGATTCAGAAGGCGCTGGCATGAGATCCCCTCAACGGGGAAAGATTTCCCCGAATAAGGGCGCGCAGGTCGCCCATGAACCAGCGCGCCGCCAACGTAGGGCAGGCGTCTCGCCTGCCCTGGCCGCGTAGCGGCCAAACGGGGACGCGCCTTCGGCGCTGGGCAGGCGAGACGCCTGCCCTACGTTGCGGTTCATGGGCCGTGAGGAGTGAAGACTCCGGAGATCCACCCTGCAACGAATTGAGAGGCGCCCCGGTGCTCGGCCGAAACTTTTTCCCGCGCGCGTCGTTCAACCTCCAGTCGGCGGCGTGCGATTCAGCATGAATCCGGCCGGGCCGCCGGCCAATTCATCAACCATCAAGACGAAAGGTTTGTCATGAAACCGAGGCAAGGATTCACCCTCATTGAAATCATGATCGTGGTGGCCATCATCGGGCTGCTTACAGCCATCGCGATTCCCAACATCAGAAACGCCATCGAAACGACCCGCAAGCGCGTCTGCGCCGCAAACCAGAAGCAGATCGACGGCGCCAAAGAACGCTGGTCCCTTGACAATCGAAAACCTGGCGAAGCCGTGCCGACGGACACCGACCTCTTTGGCAAGACCGCCTACATCGAGCACAAACCGGACTGCCCCGCCGGGGGCGCCTACGCGTTGAATGCCGTGGAAGAGAAGTGCACGTGCAGCATCCCGAAGCACGCGCCCGAGCCTTGAGCGTTCCAGCCAATTTCACATTGGCAAGCTCTTCGGCCGGCGACTAGCCTTCCGGCCCATGTCGCGGCTGCCGTTCGAGCTGTTCCTCGCCCTGCGCTATTTGCGTCCCAAGCGCACGTTCGTCTCCGTCATCACGCTCATCTCCGTCATCGGGGTCATGCTGGGCGTGGCCGTGCTGATCGTCGTCATCAGCGTCATGACCGGCTTTGACCGGCAGTTGCGGGACAAGATACTTGGCTTCAACTCGCACCTGAGAGTTTACAAGTACGACGATGCGATGGGCGATTACCGCGAGTGGATGCAAAGGGTGGCCGCCCATCCCGCGGTCAAGGCTGTTGCCCCCACGATCATCGGCCAGGTGCTGATGGAAACCCAGCCCAGCGTCGGCAAACCCCAGGTCGCCGCGCCGTTCCTCCGCGGCATCGACCCTGCGTACGAGACCAACGTCAGCACCCTCGCCACCAGCCTCGTCGCCGGCGAGCTCACCCTCGACGGAGACAACGTTGTGGTCGGAAGCGAACTCGCCCGAAGCCTCCGCCTGTCCGTGGGCGATCACATCGCCATCTACTCCCCGCGCCAGCTTCAGGAGATGCGCGACAAGAAAGGGAAGGCGGACGAAGTGGCGATCCCCCCGGACGACTTCACCGTGCGCGGCATTTTCGACGTCGGCTACTTCGAGTACAACGCGAACGTCATCCTGACCTCGCTTCGCACTGCGCAGTCGCTTTATGAGCTGCGAGGCAAAGTCCACGGCCTCCAGGTCATGTTGCACGATCCGAATCAGGCCCCTGCCGTTCGCGCCGAGCTGCGCCAGCTTCTCGGACCCGAGTTTGGCGTTGGCGTCTGGACAGAGGAGAACCCCGCAATCCTCACCGCGATCGCCGTCGAGAAGAATGTGATGTTCTACTTGTTGAGCGTCATCGTGGTCGTCGCCGCCTTCGGCATCATGAACTCGCAAATCACTTTCGTCGTCCAGAAGACCCGCGAGATCGGGATGCTTAAGGCGCTCGGCGCCACGCGACGGCAGCTCATGGCGCTGTTCCTCGGCCAAAGCCTTGTTGTGGGCAGCATCGGCATTGTGGCCGGGTTGGGCCTGGGATTGCTTTTCGTCGAGATCCGCAATCCGTTCATGCATTTTATCAACTGGCTCTTCAGCGTGGAAGTTTTCCCGGCTTCCATCTACAACTTTTCCGAATTGCCCGCCGTGAAGAACGGGTGGGACATCGCCCGCATCTGCGGCGCGGCATTCGTCCTCTGCGTTCTCGCCGGACTCGCCCCTGCCTGGAACGCCGGCCGGCTGCGTCCCGTCGAAGCCTTGCGCCATGAGTGAACTGCCGAAGCCCGCCTCCGGGCCGCCATTGGTCGAGGCGCGCGACCTTCACAAGTCCTACGCCATCGGCCGGCGCACGCTCGAAGTCCTGCGCGGCGTCGATCTCGCGGTGGCCCGCGGCGAAATCCTTGCGTTGCGCGGCGCCTCCGGTGCCGGCAAGAGCACGCTGCTCCACCTGCTGGGCGGACTGGATGTGCCCAATCGCGGCGAGGTCACCTTCGACGGCCGCAGTCTGACGGGCCTGGACAGCTCGGCGCTCGCCCTGTGGCGCAGCGCGAAGGTGGGTTTCATCTTTCAGGCTTATCACTTGTTGCCCGAACTGGATGCGCTCGAGAACGTCTGCCTGCCCGCCCGCATGGCCCGCCTGCCCGCCGAGGCCGCCGAGGCGCGCGGCCGCGAACTGCTGGCGCGCGTCGGCCTGGCGGAGCGGACGGAGCACAAGCCCTACGAGCTTTCCGGCGGCGAACAGCAGCGCGTGGCCATCGCCCGGGCGCTGATCAATCGTCCGGAACTCATCCTCGCCGACGAGCCGACCGGCAATCTCGACAGCCACACCGGAGGGGAAATTATCGAGCTGCTCTTCGCCCTGCACGCCGAGCGCGAGTCCACCCTGCTCATTGCGACCCACGATTCGAAGATTGCCGGACGGGCCCGGCGCGTAATCGAACTGATCGATGGGCGGATTGAAAATGGCAGAAGCGTTGAAACGTTAAATCGTGAAATCGTGAAATCGTGAAATCGTGAAATCGTTAAATCGTTAATACGTTGAAACGCTGAAACAAGACGGCGGTTTGTGCTTCAACGCTTCAACGATTTAACGCTTCAACGCTTCAACGATTTAACGATTTAACGGCCTTGCCTTGTGCGCGCCGGCATAGAACTTCTTGTGCATCTCCAGCAGGCGAGCGAGCTCCTTAATCGGTTCGGTGTGATCTTCGACGCGGAGGTCGATGAAGCGATCGTTGGCGCGGTCGTAGCCGGCCTTGTCGCGCACGACCAGGAGCGCGGCGGATTGCTGGCCGCGCTTGTCCCCGCCGGCCTTCTGTCCCGCTTCGAGCGCGGCGACGAGCCAATCGGCCAGTTCGCTGCCCTCGACCTTGCGCGCCGCTTCGAATGCCTTCGCCATCTCGTCCACGACTTCGGGGCCGGCGAGGATGTTGCCCTGGACGCAAAAGTGTTTTCCTTCGCGATGCCCCGCCCACGGCTGGCAATTGGTGCCGGTGAAACTGGCGGCGTTGCCCCGCGCGTCGACGATGCCCGCCTGGCGGACGGCGCTTTGCGCGTCCGCGCCCGTGAGCCGCTTGAGGGTTTCCGCCGCGTTCGTGCCGGCCTGGAGCAGCGCGAGGCCATCCGGTCCGTAATTCACGTTTGCCCGCGACTGCGTCGCAATGGCGCCGACGCCGGCCCTGGCCCACGGAACGACACTCCCGACTCCGAAAAACTTGCTCTGCACGGCCACACCGAGGTCGCCGGTCCCGGGATCGAACCCGACCACGGAAAAGGTCGCGACAAGGGGCGCCGCGTACGCGGAAGCACTGCTGGCGCCCGTCGGTGTACGTGGTGCCGACAGGCAACCGGCGAGGGTGGTTCCGAGCAGGCCAGTGAGAAGCGGGAGAAGGAATCGAATTCTGGTGTCAGCACCTTCCGGTTTTGCTCCGAAGTCGAGAGCTGCCACCCGGCCCCTCACCCCGGCCCTCTCCCCATCGGATGGGGAGAGGGAGACACGCCCTGCGCTCACAGATGAGTCCTCGGACTCAGCAACGCTCAAAACCGTCCGACAATTCTCCCTCTCCCCGTCGGACGGGGAGAGGGCCGGGGTGAGGGGTTTTTTGGACGACATCATCGCCCTGGCAGTTTCAAAAGACTTGGTCCCACATTTTCGGATCCTTCAGCATCACTTCCCGCAATAACCGAATGGGCGGCATGCCGTGGCGCAGACATTCATCGTGGAATTTCTTCAGCGAATAGTTCGCGCCTTCTTGCTTCTCGTAGTCGCGGCGCAGCTTGAGGATCTGAAGTTTGCCGAGCGTGTAGTAGAGATACTCCGGATCGTAGGCGCCGCGGATGGCTTCCTGTCGCGCGGGCTTTTGCTCGTAGTAGCAATTGTCCTGAAAAAACTTCGTGGCCTCGTCGACGGTCATGCCCTGGCAATGCATTTTGATGGCTACGCACAGCCGGCAGAGCCGCAGCAGCGCCTCGTCCGACTGGGCCAGCCGGTACTTGGCGGTCTTCAGGTCGTCGGACTGCGGGACGCGCGAGGGCATGTTCGGACCGAAACCCGCGTCGAGAATCATCTGCTCGGTGTAGTGCGCCCAGCCTTCGACGAACGCGTAACTGTCGAGAATTTTTTCCAGCCGGTTGGCCGGCGAGGCATTCAGGCAGAGGAATTGCACGTAGTGGCCTGGATAGGCTTCGTGGATCGAAACGACGTCGGTTGTGTAATAGTTGAACGCCGTGAGCCACTCCTCCTTCTGCGGCGCCGGCCACTCGGGTTCGACGGGCGTGACGTAATAATAGGCTTCGGCCGCCGTTTTCTCAAAGGGCCCTGGCGTGTCCATCGACGCAAAGCTGGTCGCGCGGTCGAACTTCGGCGTCTCCTCGACCCGCGCGCGGACGTCGGACGGGATGGTGAGAATCTGTTTGTCGACGAGAAACCGCCGGATCGTTTCGAGGTTTTGGCGCGTGTCGGGAATCAGGCTCTGCTCGGTGGGGTGGTCCTTCTGAATGGCCTTGAACACCTCGATGGGCTGCTTCGCAGGATCGATAAGCCGAGCCGACTCGGCGAAAAGCTGCTGCTCACGGCGCAGTTCGCGCAGGCCGGTGGCGAGAATGCGCTCGGGCGGCAGCTCGATGAGTTCGCCTTCGCCAAGCATTCGGGCGAACTTCTCGCGGCCGAGGGAGTAGTCGTCGTTCGCTCCTGGCAGACGGGATTCCTGAAGCCACTTCGCGTAGGCGCGCACTTCGCCGGCGGCCCGCTCCTTCGCCGCCTTGAACCGGGCGCGGAGCGGTCCGTCCTTCAATCCGGACAGCGCCTCGACGAGGTCTTTCTCGAGAAAGTCGGCCGAGCCTTCGGCGACCTGGAGAGCCGTCTGGATGAACGGTCTTGGCAGCGACGCATCGAGGTTGGCCCGGGCCGCCGCGAACGTGGCCGGCGCCTGCTCCAGCACGGCGATGATGTAGCGCACACGCTCCTCGAGCGGAGCGAAATCGCGTTTCACGTAGAGATTCACGTCCATCGCGCCGGCATAGGTCATCGGATTGCGCGAGAAGCTGCGCATTGCGTCAAAGCGGAACACCTGCTTCAGAACGGCGCTGCGGAGGATGCGAAAGTCATAAGCCTCGCGCGGGCTGAGGCGTCTGGCGGGAAACCGGGCCAGCCGCCGGTCAAAATTCGCGAGTCGCACCCGTTCGAGGTTTACCGAAACACGGCTGTAGTCCGTCACGCGCCCGTCGAACTCGTGCAGCCCAAGCGCCACGGCCAGCCCCGGCCGCCACGCCAGATAACCTGCGAGAAACTCGTCGGCGAGCTGGTGGAACTCAACGTCGGCCTGGTTGGTTGCGGCGGCGGCGACTCGCGGCTGGCTCCAATCGCCGCTCAGGCAGGCCAGGAGCAAGAGGAGGTATTGGCGCATCTGTAGGTCACTTTAACGCCTGGTGAAAGGCGGTGGCCAGCATCTGTGGCGTCAGCGTCATTTTCGAGAAGGTCTCCGTCGCTCCGGCGCTCTTGGCCTGGTCGACCAGGCCGGGAACGAAGGCATTGGTGTAGACCATGACCGGGAGGTTTCCGATGTGCGGCAGAGCCCGAATGCACTTGAGGAGTTCAATCCCGCCCAACTGCGGCATCATCAAGTCGAGCAGCACCCCATCCGGCGACAGTTGTTGCATCAGATCGAGCCCCGCATGGCCGTCGGTGGCGACGGCGACCTCGTATCCCTCCCGTTCGAGGGAGGTCTTGTAAGCGCGGGCAGTGACCGCGTCATCGTCGACGATTAGAATAGTTTTCACAGAAGCTGGCGGAGTTGTACCTGCCGTCAGCGCGCTTGGCAACCATTGGCTTCAATCAATGGCTTCGACTACTGCGGCGGACGGTTCACGTTCTTGTAATAGATGTAACGGGCAGGCGCCTTGCCCATCGCCACGAACCATTGCGGGCAATACGGCCCCATCCAAATGACGTCCCCAGCTTGCACGGGATGCCAGTCCGAATCCAGCCGGTAAATGCCCTGGCCGGCCAGCATCAGCAGGCCGTGCTCCATCACGTGCGTCTCGACGAACGGCAGCGTCGCGCCGGGCTCGTAAGTGAAGAGATTAACCGCCATGTCGAACGCGGGCGCGTCCGGCAGCAGCGTCTGAAGCCTCGCGTCCGCGTCGCCGAGAAACGGCACGCCGAGCCGCTCGCTGGTTTGGCCGACGAACAGGCCGGGCCGGGGAGTTCTCGCGAGCCGCTCGTAGTTTTTCTGGAAGAACAACAGGCGCGTCCCGTCGTCCGCCCCGCTGAACTCGAACCGGTTTCCCGGCGGAATGAACACATAACTGTCCTCTGCGAGCCGGTGGCTCCGACGGCCCACGGTCACCCGGCACGCGCCACTGAGCACGAAGGCGAACAGTTCATCGTTACTTGTCCGGCCGTCGCCGCGGCCCCGTTTCGCCAGAGTGATGATCATCTGTGAGAAACCTGCGCCCATCGCCGGCGAGATCAGCACGACGCACGCCGCGTCACGCCAGCCTGGCAGCGGCGCGGCAACGAAACCAGCGGGCGTGAGCAGCGCGTAGCGGTTCGTCACGACGTTGCGCGTGGAGCCGAAGAGGTGGGTCATGGTCTGGCGGCCGGTTTTAGCAGGCGGTTCGGGCGGGATGAAACGATTTTCCCATCGAGAAATACCGTCGTGCCTGAAATCAGGGTGCGCACCACCTTCCCGCGCAACCAGCGGCCCGCGTAGGGGCTGAGGGGATGGCGGTTCAGCAGTTCCCAGCGGTTCACTTCGTACTCCGCGGCCAGATCGACGAAGGCCAGGTCGGCCTCCGCGCCAATTTTGATCCCGCCTTTCTCCGGGGGAAGGTTGAAACGCACGGCGACGTTGTGCGAAGTGAGCCGCGCGATGGACGGCAGGTCAAGCCCGCGCCGGTGGTGCCCCTCGGAGATCAGCAGTGGCAGGGTGTGCTGCACCCCGGCGATGCCACCCCAGACCTGGAAGAAATCCTCACCCAACTTCATGGCAGGCAGACACGGCGAGTGGTCCGAACCGACCGTCGTCACGCCCCCGGCCAACAGTTCGGTCCAAAGCTGGTCCTGCGACGGCCCGGTCCGAAGGGGTGGAGCGCACTTGGCGAGGGCGCCGAGCTGGAACACGTCGTCCTCGGTCAGCGTCAGGTAGTGCGGGCAGGTTTCGCACGAGATGTCCGCGCCGCGCTGCCGGGCGGCGGCAATGACCGCGACACCTTCGCCGCAGCTCACATGGACGACGTGAAGCTTGCAACCGGTTTCGCCCGCCAGATCAGCCGCGCGGCGGATGGCGTCCAGCTCCGCCTCGACGGGACGCGAGTCGAGCCAATCCCGGATCGAAGTCAACCCGTGAGCGAGACGTTCCCCGGCCAGCTTGCGGGTGAGCGTGTCGCTTTCGGCGTGGACAGCCACGGGCAGCTTCAGCGCCGCGGCGCGGTTCATCCCTTCGCGAAGGGTGCGCTCGTAGGCGGCCGGAAACTCGTCCAGCCCGCTGCTGCACATAAAGGCTTTGAAGCCGATAACGCCGCGCAGTGCGAGAGGCTCGAGTTGATCGAGGCTGCCCGGCGTCAGTCCGCCCCAGATTGCGTAGTCGGCGATGGCGTCATTGCCGGCGGCGATGCGTTTGGCGTCGAAGGCCTCGACGTCGAGCACGGGCGGGGTCGAGTTGAGCGGCATGTCGAAGAACACCGCGCCCCCGCCGGCAACCAGCGCGCGGGAGCCTGGTTCCAGTCCCTCCCATTCGGCGCGGCCCGGTTCATTGAAGTGAACGTGCGCGTCAATGACGCCGGGAAACACGTGCAACCCGGTGGCGTCGATGGTTTCGGGCGCGTCCTCGCCAAGGTTCTCGCCGAAGGTGACGAGCAACCCGCCGCGAATCCCGATGTCCGTGTTCAGGACCTCGCGCGCGGTCACCACGGCGCCACCGCGAATAATGACGTCGAGATCAGCCATGTTTCTTCGCCAGCAGTTCCAGGAAACGGACCAGGACGCGAATGGCCACCAGCGCGTCGGCTTCCGCGACAGACTCGTCCGGGTGATGGGTGATGCCATCCTCGCACCGCACGAACAGCATCGCCACGGGTGTGATGGCGGCGAGCGCTGCGGCGTCGTGGCCGGCGCCGCTGGGCAGTTCGAGCACTTCGGGCGCGTGCGCCGCCGCCGCCGCCTTCAGCAGCTTTGTCAATTCGGCCGAACAGCGCACGGCTCGCTCCGCTTGCACGGTGTGCCACTCAAGGTTGACACGCCGGTGGCAAGCCACAAAACGGGCCGTGATCTCGAGCAACTCGCAAGCGGCTTCGCGCGCTCCATCCTCGGCGTGCCGCACGTCGAGAGTCATTCGCATGAGGCCGGGGACGACATTGCTCGCTCCGGAGGGCGCTTCCATCTGGCCGACCGTGGCCAACAGTCCGGGGTGCCGCGCCGCGATCGTTTCCACGTCGCGGGCCAGGCGCCCGGCGGCCAGGAGCGCGTCCCGGCGCAACGGCATCGGCGTCGTGCCCGCGTGCGCCGCCTGGCCGGTGAGGGTCGCGGCAATGCGTGTCTGCCCGGCGATGGCCGTGACGACGCCGACCGGCAAGCCCTGCTCCTCAAGCACCGGGCCTTGTTCGATGTGGACTTCGGCATAGCCGAGGAGTC
>DASTLJ010000443.1:0-4188 GCA_035715125.1 Verrucomicrobiia bacterium | reverse complement strand
CCGGCTTTAGCCGGTGGGATGACCTTGAGGGGCTAACCGTTGGTGATTTCGATCACTCCGGGTTGTCGTGCGACTGGCCGGCTGAAGCCGGGACTCCGTGCGCGGTGTATGGAGTCCCGGCTTTAGCCGGTGGGATGAACTTGAGGGGCTAACCGTTGGTGGTTTCGATCACTCCGGGTTGTCGTGCGACTGGCCGGCTGAAGCCGGGACTCCGTGCGAGGAAGCGTGGAGTTACGGCGCGAACGGCCCGCTGACCGCGCGGTAGAACCGTTGCGATGCTGAGTTGGCCTCGGTGAAGGTGGCGAGGCCCGAAGCGGGGAGGCGGTTCGAATAGATCATCGACCAACCCACGAGGTCGGCAGAGTAAAGGATGGCGCCGGGCTGCGCCGGCTCACCCGCAATTCGCAACTCGATTTGGCCCGGCATCGGCCCCGGCTGCGCCTGCAAGCCGGGCGCGGGATGATTGACGACCTGCGGCGTGAAGACGAGCGCCTGGGTGTTCGTGAGCAAGTTCGGCACGCCATTGACCGTGTAGCGCGAAGCAAACAGGCCGGACGGATCCTCGATGCCGACGGTCGCGCTCCGGGCTTTGACGAGGGTGCCCGAGCCGGTCTCGACCTGGAGATATTGAAAGCCGACGTGGCCGCTCTCGTGGAGGATCGCCTGAAAGCTGAACAGCGTCGGCGCATTGTTCATGTGCGGCACGTCGACCCAGCTCACGATCCATTTGCGGTTGGGTGCGGCGCCCGCGGCGCCGCACCAGACGCCGCCGGCCAGGGTCGGGTTCAAGTTGTCCCAATATGGATAAATGGCATTGGGCGCGCTCGTCTGGGGGATGTTGGCATTCACGCTCAGGTCCAGGCCGGTGTTGGTGACGCCGAGCGAGCCGTTGGCGCTGACCCAAATTTGGGTGTAGAACTTGCCGTAGAAGGGCAACGCAAAAGGCAGAGCAAAGGGGCCGTTGACGGAGTCGCTGGTCGCGAAGGTCATCGGGGTCATCCCGTTGGTCGGCACCCAGGCGAACGGCGCGTTGGTGAAGTCGAACAAGGGCATCGTCGCCACGTCGAGCGCTTTCCGGAGATTGAGCCGGCCACCCGTAACGCATTTGCCGGCGAGGCTGGGCAACGGGTCCACCGAACCGAGAATGCGCGCGACGATCTGTTGCGCGGTTTCGCTGGGGAAACGGGCCCGAAGCAACGCCGCCGCGCCCGTGACCATGGGCGCGGACATCGACGTGCCGATGTTGAACCCGTAGGCGTTGTCGGCTGTGGCAGAGGTCGAGTAAATGTCCACCCCAGGAGCGCCGAGGTGAACCGAAGTCTGGCCGTAGTTACCGGACGGCCATCTCTGGTCGTTGTGGTCGGTGGAGGTCACGGCCAGGAGATTGTCCAGCTTAAAGCTGGCCGGGTAGTACGGCGTCACGTCGTTGTCCGTGGCAAAGTTGCCGGCCGCCGCGCAAACGACGATGCCGGCCTGGCGCAGAGTCCAGAACGCATTCGAGAACGTGGCCGTGGTCTCCGCCGAAACCGCGCTGCAATTGATCACCTTGGCCCCGTGCTGCCGGGCGTAGTCCAGGCACATCATGAGACCGGAACTCGAACCCATGCTGCCCGAAATGAACTTGAGCGGCATGATCTGCGACTTCCAAGCGATGCCGCAGACGCCCAGGCCGTTGTTGCCCACGGCGCCTGCTATGCCGGCGACGTGCGTGCCGTGGGGTCCGATAAAGGACTCGTCCGTCAGATCGCCCGTCATGTTGATCGCATTGATGCCGTGCACATCGTCGATGAAGCCGTTGAGGTCGTCGTCGATGTTGTTGGTTTCCTTGCCGCCGCCCGATTCGCCGGGATTGGTCCACAAGTTGGGCGCGAGATCTTCATGGGTGATGCGCAAACCGGTGTCGGTGAAGGCCACGATGATATTGGTCGCCATGTTCTGGATGTCCCAGGCCTCAGGCGCGTCGATGTCGGCGTCGGGCGTGCCGAAGCTTTGCCCCGTGTTGTGCAGGTGCCACTGGAGGCCGTCGAGGAAGTGCGGGTCGTTCGGCGAGGCCGCCGGCCGCCAGGTGTTGTAGTCGAGGTCCGCCGTTTCCACGTGCCCGCCGCGGCGGTAGCGCTCGACGAGCGCCCGAGGGTCTGCTCCCTTGGGCAGTTGGAGGATGTGGATGTTTCCTAATCCGGTCAACTTGCGGTAAATCCTCACGCCCTCAAGGGCGTGCGCGCGGTCGAGTTCGGCTTCGTGCCCGGCTTTGGGAATGATCAGGATTCGGTCTTCGCGATAAGGCACCGCCGCGGGCGCCGCCGAAGAGCGCGAAGACAATACGGCCAGCGCCGCGATGACAGACAGGATCAGCGCTGCGCCACGCCACCAAAACAGGGCGCAGCTTGGAAGTGCGACCACGCCCGAGAGCGCGCCGGGAACGTAGGGCAGGCGTCCCGCCTGCCCTGCCGCGCCGAACGGCGCGGCGTTCGCACCTCCTGGGCCTCGCTTCGCTCGGCCGGGCAGGCGAGACGCCTGCCCTACGTTGGCGGTACTGGCCAGATGCGCCCGCCAATGAATGTTCCAACAGTTTTTGCTTGGCATGGAGCTGGGACTAAGTTAACACAAGGCCGCTCTTTGAAAACATCGGACACGACAAGTGCCCGCTTAAATTCACAGCCAGATGACAGGGAACCCCGTGTAAATCGGGGACGGTTGCGCCACTGTAACGGGTGACGAACTCCCAATAAGCCACTGGCCGCGCAAGCGGCCGGGAAGGCGGGAGCGAGGCAGAACCCCAAGTCAGGATACCGGTCCGGCTGTGCTCGTCGCGGCTCCGCTCCCCGGGGCCGGCTTCTCCGTCAAAGAGAAGGATGAGGCCAGTCCGCCGAACTGTTTTCGGCGGAGTTTGCAGTCCGCCTTCAGCCTCCTTTCGTCGGGGTCTGAAGGTTTTTCATTTTCAGGCTCTGCGCTGGTCTCCTCAATACACAACCCGGCCCGTCCTCATCGGCGGGCCCAGCAGAAAGAGACCAGTCGCATGAAATCCGTTCCTCTCCTCGTGCTGGCCGTCGCCAGCGCTCTCTTCACCGCTCGCGCCGCGGACTTCGCGGACAGCGTCGTCAACTATGAAGCGGGCGCGGGCACCTCGCCGCGCTTCCGCAATCCGGATGCCGCCCTGGGCGCGCCCTCGCAAACCAACCCGTTTGGCGAGGCGACCGACCCGTTCGACCCGCCTTACGGCACGAACCAAATCCTCTCCGTCGGCGCGGGTGGTTGGCTCGTGCTGAAATTTCACACCCCAATCCTCAATCATCCGAACAACCTTCACGGCTACGATTTCATCCTGTTCGGCAACTCCGGTTTCATCATCACCAACGAGTTCGATCCGGTGACGTTCGATTGGATCGGCATTCCGGCCACCGACGGCTCGCTGTTCGGATTCAACCCGGGCGAGACGCGCGTTTCGGTCAGCCGCGATGGGGTCGACTTCTTCACGCTTTACCCGGCCCTGGCGCCAATCGTTGACGGCCCGTTTCCCACGGATGGCGCCGGCGACCCCCATCTGCCGCCGCTGCCCGGACTGGCATTGAACGATTTCGCGGGTGCGACGCTCGACGACATCCGCGCGCTTTACAACGGATCCGCGGGTGGAACGCCGTACGATATCGGATGGGCGGTCGATTCGCAGGGGCAAGCGGTGTTTCTTCCCGAGGTCAACTTCATCCGCATCGACGTGCTAAGCGGCAAGAGTGAGATCGACGCCGTGGCGTCCGTCGCACGCACGCCGCGCTATGGCGGCGCGCTCGGGCGTTAGTCCGGAGAATTCATCCTTCGAATGATTACCCTCCAAGCTCCTGAATGGATTAAGATTATGAGTAAGATTAAGAGTAAGAGTCAGAATGGCGCCGTCGGCAGGCTCTCCTTCGCTGAATTCAACGGTAATGGGGCCGGGGTGAGGGGGCGGTGCGGGCAGACTCCCCTCACCCCAACCCTCTCCCCTCGTCCGACGAGGGGAGAGGGAGAAGCTGTCGGACACGAGTTGACGTTCGGAAATCTGACTGCTGCCGCCAACTCCTCCCTCTCCCCCTCCGAGGGGAGAGGGCCGGGGTGAGGGGGCTGCGCAGGCGGACTCCCATCCCGCTTACTCATCCGCCTCCTCACGACGGCGGCTGCGGCGAGGATGAATTATCCAGGCTTGGTGCGACGGGG
>DASTLJ010000442.1:0-6419 GCA_035715125.1 Verrucomicrobiia bacterium | reverse complement strand
GCCTGGTCTTCGAATTTGTTCAATTTCGCGAATCCCAATGCGGAAACGAGGGCGGGCTGCTGGTTCGTGTGCACCTCGAGGCTGGCCGCGACGTAGTTTGTGTAGGCGTCGTTGAGCTGCTTGATGAGTTCGCGTTCGCGTTCGGTGGAGAGTATGGTGTTCGTGTTGAGACGCGCATCGTACTGATCAATCCAGACGTCAAGCTTGTCTCTGGCCTGCTCGAAGGCCAACCAGGTCTTCGGCTCGCGACTCGCGACGTAATGCATCATCGAGTTGTTCAGTTTGAGGAGCTGTTGCTGGAAGTCGTCCGCGAGGCGGAAGTTTTCGAAGTGATCGGTGGTGAGTTTGTTCTCCAGTTCACGGATGCGCCGCAAGGAATGTTGCACGCCCAGAACGGTCAGCCCCGCGACAACGACAGTGGCGGCTATCAGAAATCCAAGGCGCAGGCGAAAGGCAGTTGTCATCGGGTCAGGGTGAGCAAGAGCCGGGCCTTGAGATGCGCGGGCGTAAGTGCCATGCGAATCGATCGCGTTGCTCGCGATTTCGCCACGCCCTGCAGGCGACTCCCGGGATTGTGGCACTTAACCCGTTCATCTCAGTGGCCAACGATTTACCATAAGCCGGGTCAAGGGTTGACCGAAAATTGGCCCCGCAGGCGGGCGCTTCCGCCAAACCCTCTGCAACTCAGCGCTCCAAGACGGTGGCACGTCGGCGGCTAGAGTCCATTCAACAATGCCCGTGAAGCCGGGCGCCGATATTCGATGAACTCCGTCCTGCCCATTCGCAAAACACCGGTGCAAATCCAACCGACCCAATCCTATGAACGATTTGTCCGCCATGACTGAAACAGGAATTCCCGGCCGCCCCTGGACGGCCGAGTCCCCAAGCCGTGCCCACACCCGTCCGGCCCTTGTGCCCAAGCGAATCCTCATCGTGGATGACGATGCACTGGTGCGTTCGTCGCTGGCCGCCGTGCTGGAGTGCGAGGGCTTTGAGGCGTTTGGAGCCGCCGATGGCTCCGCCGCCGTGAAGGCCGCCATCGAGCATCAGCCTGACCTGGTCTTGCTCGACCTCAGTATGCCGAACATGGACGGTTGGACGGCCTTCAATAAGCTTGAACAGTCCCGTCCACTCATTCCCGTCATTGTCATTACGGCGCGCCCGCATCAATACAAGCATGCCGTCCGGCTGGGTGTGGACGCTTTCATGGAGAAACCGCTCAATTTCCCGGTGTTATTGCGCGCAATCCGCAAGCTCACCTTCGAGCCGGAAGAACGACACACCCGGCGCATCACCGATCGCCACTTCGTCACACACCTGCTTCAGGGAGATGCGGCTAACTACCTCTGAATTGAATACATGAGAACCCATCTGGAGAACTCAGCGGCGCTTATTCCCGACGACGGAGTGGATACCCGCCCGCGCATCGACACGAAGGGCCTCGCTAAAGTCGGACAAACCTTCAGGCGGCGAAAGGTTCTCACACTCGTGGCCTGGGTGGCGGCAGTAACCCTGGTCAGTTGGGTCGTTAAAACTCGTCTTCTTCCCACCACTTCACGCTCTGGCGAAGCGATCCAAGCCGTGCCCCTAAGATTGGCGGACATCGTCGCGACCATCGAGGCCACGGGCACCGTGGAGCCGGAGGAAGTGGTGGACGTAGGGGCGCAAGTGGCCGGGCAAATCATTTCATTCGGCAAAGACAAGAACGGCAAGCCCATCGATTACGGCTCCGTTGTCGAAGAGGGAACGGTTCTCGCCCAAATTGATGATTCGCTTTACGCCGCGGATCTCGCCCAAGCCCGCGCCCAACTCACCCAAACGCGCGCCAACCTGCTGAGCGCCGAGGCCAACGTCATGCAGATGATCGAACTCATGGACATCCGCAAGACTTACCACATGGGCGAGCTGGGTCTGCCCGTGCTCAAGGGTGTCACTGTCCGCATCCACCGCGGCGAAATGGTGGCGCTCATGGGCGCGAGCGGCTCGGGCAAGACGACGCTGATGAACATTCTTGGCTGCCTCGACCACCCCACGTCCGGGCGTTACTGGCTGGATGAAAGCGATGTGACCCATTACACCGCGAAAGAGCGGGCCGGGCTCAGGAATCGGCTCATCGGTTTCGTCTTTCAGAGTTTTAACCTCCTGCCGCGCACCAGCGCGCTGGAAAACGTAATGATGCCGCTGGCTTATTCGCGTGACGAAATCTCGGAGGTGGAGATGAGCCGGCGCGCGAAGGAACTCCTCGCCAAAGTCGGCTTGTCCGATCGGCTGGATCATCAACCGTCGCAGCTTTCCGGCGGCCAACAGCAGCGCGTGGCCATCGCGCGCTCGCTGGTCAACCGGCCGAAGGTCCTGATGGCGGACGAGCCGACCGGCAACCTTGACTCGAGCACGAGCGAGGAAATCCTCCAGATGTTCACCGAATTGAATCGCACGGAAGGCATCACTCTCATTCTGGTCACCCACGACGCCACCGTGGCGGGTCACGCACAGCGCATCATTCGCATCCGCGACGGGCTGATCGAGGGAGACGGCAGCGCCACGCCGCGCAGCGGAACGGCGGTGCCCGAGTCCGCGGGAGGCGCCACATGAAACTCTACCGCGTGCTCATCACCGCCTTGCGGGCGTTGCGGCGCAACGTGACCCGCGCCGCTCTTACAACGCTCGGCATCGTCATCGGCGTCGCCGCCATGATTGCCATGATGGAAATCGGCAACGGCTCCTCCATCGCCATTCAGCGCACCATTGCCAGCATGGGCGCGAACAATCTGCTCGTGCAGCCGGGGACGGCGGCCAGTGGCGGCGTCAGTTTCGGCGCGGGCAGTGTGATGACGCTGACGCCCCAGGATGCCGCCGCAATCCTGCGCGAGTGCAGTGCCGCCGCCGCGGTCGCGCCAGTTGTGCGCGCGCGCACCCAGGTCGTTTATGGAAATCGCAACTGGGTGCCCATGTATATCTACGGGACCACTCCGGCGTTCCTCGACGTGCGCGATTGGAACGACTTGACCGAAGGCGAGCCGTTCACTGAGCGTGACGTCCGCAATTCCGACAAGGTTTGCCTCATTGGCCAGACCCTCGTGCGCGAATTGTTCGGCCCTGAATCACCCGTAGGCCAGAGCATTCGCGTGCAAAACGTCTCTTTCAAAGTCATCGGCGTGCTCTCGCCCCGCGGGGCGAACATGATGGGAGTGGATCAGGACGACATCCTCATCGCCCCGTGGACTACCATCAAATACCGCGTCGTGGGCTCGTCGGCGTCCACCGTCAACCAGAGCAGCGCCGGCGCGCAAAATTCCAGCGGCGTCAATTCGCTCAACCAACTTTACCCCAATACCCAGAACAGCCTTTACCCGGCGCCTTCGACCTCCGAGCAGGCCGACACGCCGCAGCCGGTGCGTTTCGTCAACGTGGACCAGATCCTGGTCGCGGCGCGCTCGTCCGCTCAGATTCCCGCGGCGATTCAGCAAATCACAGAACTGCTCCGGGAGCGGCACCACATCCGCCCCGGCGAAGCGAGCGACTTCAACATCCGGGACATGACTGAGCTGACCAAAACGATGAGCGCCACGATGACCTTGATGACCAAGTTGCTGCTCTGTGTGGCGATGATTTCGCTCGTCGTCGGCGGAGTCGGCATCATGAACATCATGCTCGTGTCCGTGACGGAACGCACTCGCGAGATCGGACTGCGCATGGCGGTGGGCGCGGAGGCCGGTGACGTGCTGCGGCAATTCCTTCTCGAAGCCGTGGTGCTCTGCCTCATTGGCGGCGTCATCGGCATCGCCGTTGGACGAGGCAGTTCGTATTTTGTCACGCTGCTCCTGCATTGGCCCACCGCGCCGTCCCTTCCGGCGATCATCGCGGCGGTCGCGGTCTCCGCCGCTGTGGGAATTATTTTCGGATACTACCCGGCATCGAAGGCCGCGAAACTCGATCCAATTGAGGCACTCCGTTATGAATGAGACTCTACAGAAGCGATTCGCCTCCCATCGTCCTGAAGCCACGCTGTCAACGATTCCTCTTATTGCCCTCGGTCTGTCCGGGATGCTTCTGGGCGGTTGCAAGAGCGGACCCGATTTCCAGGCGCCGCGCGAGGACATGCCGGTGGGCTGGGCTGGCGTGGCAACACCGACGACATCGCAACCCTCCGCGACCACCACAAACGTGGCCGACATCGCCCAGTGGTGGAAGACATTCAACGATCCTATGTTGACACGTCTTGTTGTAGACGCCGTGGCAACCAACCTGGATCTGCAAATCGCCCAGATCCGCGTGCGTGAAGCGCGCGCGTCAAGAGGCATCGCCGCCGGCGGACTCTGGCCCGCGGCCTCGGCAACCGCGGCCTACCAGCGAACGCGCCCCGCGGCGAACGTCGCGCCGAACCCGGCCCACGATTTGTTCGTCGCGGGATTGGACGCCGTGTGGGAACTCGACGTCTTCGGCGGCCTCCGTCGCAACGTGGAATCCGCCGGCGCGACTGTCCTGGCCGCGCAGGAAAGCGCCCGCGACGCACAGGTCTCCCTCGTGGCTGAGGTGGCGTTGAACTATTCGCAACTGCGCGGTGCACAGCAACAAATCATCATCGCGCAGGACAACCTCAAGGCGCAGCGCCACACCGCTGACATCACCCGCCAAAGATTCACCGCCGGTCTCGTCAGCGGGCTGGACGTCGCCAACGCCGACGGGCAGGTCGCCACGACGGAAGCGCAAATTCCCGAGTTGGAGACGATGGTGCGCCAGTCCATTTATGCCTTGAGCGTATTGCTGGCGCGACCGCCGGCGTCGCTGGTTGCGGAACTTTCGGCGTCCGAACCAGTGCCCGTCGCTCCAGGGGAGGTGCCGGTGGGATTGCCGTCGGATTTGCTGCGCCGCCGGCCCGACATTCGCGCCGCCGAAGCGCGGCTTCACGCCGCCACGGCGCAAATTGGCGTCGCCGTCGCGGACCTTTTTCCCAAATTCTCGCTCACCGGTTCGCTGACGTATCACAACAATCTCCTGCGAGATTGGTTCGCCGATTCAAACCGGGCGTTCTCGTTCGGCCCAACGGTGACGTGGCCCCTCTTTCAAGGCGGCAGCATTGTGTCAAACATCCGGCTGCAGCATGCCCTGCGCGATGAATCCTATCTCACGTATCAAAAGACGGTGTTGGTCGCATTGCAGGACGTGGAGAACGCGCTCATCGCCTTCGCAAAGGAGCAGGAACATCGCGAGTCCTTGAGCGCGGCCGTTACGGCAAACAAGAAAGCGGTGGACCTGTCCATGCAACTCTACACGCAAGGCCAGACCGATTTTCTCAACGTGCTCAATGCGCAACGCTCACTCTATTTGGCGCAGGACGCGCTGGTGCAGAGCCAGCGCGCGCTGGCGACCCATCTCATCGCCCTCTACAAAGCCCTCGGCGGAGGGTGGCAGCCCGAGGACCGCTTGGCCTCGGCAAGACCCACGGGAAACTGATGGACGCCACGCGAACAACATTCCATGAACTTCAATGATGGCCCCGCATTTCTTTATGAAAACTAGTATCCCCGTGCCCGAAGCATGGCGAGTGATCGGGAATGCCACACAATCGCTCGCCACGCCGCAAAGGCTGGCACAACTCCGTTACAAGGCCCGGCGACCTGGGAGCGCAACAGCCACGAGAATGCTGGCGCGCTCCCACGGACTGGTCCTGCGGACGCTCATGTTCATCCTGCCCGCCGGCCTGGCTTTCACAGCGATCGCCCAGTCGGGAGTGCCAAGGCCCGACCATGTCGTGATCGTCGTCGAGGAGAATCATTCCTTCGGCGACATCATCAAATCCTCCGGTCCGACCTACATCAACAGGCTGGCGCGGGAGGGAGCGTTGTTCGTCGCGTCGTACGCCGTTTCGCATCCGAGCGAGCCAAATTACCTCGCGCTGTTCTCCGGATCGACACATGGCGTCACATCGGACATCTGCTCGGGAGCCTACGGAACCCCAAATCTGGGAAGCGAATTGCTCGGAGCCGGGCTGACGTTCGTCGGCTACTCGGAGTCGCTCCCGTATACCGGCTTCACCGGCTGCGAGTCGGGCCACTACAAGCGCAAGCACAATCCGTGGGTCAATTTTACCAATGTGCCGTCCGCGTTGAACCAGTCGCTCACGAGGTTCCCGACGAACTTTGCCGAACTGCCGACGCTCTGCTTCGTGGTTCCGAACCAGGCCAACGACATGCATAGCGGCTCCATAGGCCAGGCCGATGCGTGGTTGCGCCGGCACCTCGACGCCTACGTGCAATGGGCGCAGACGAATAACAGCTTGCTCGTCGTGACCTGGGACGAGGACGACAAATCGTCGGGCAACCACATCCCCACGATTTTTGTCGGCCCGATGGTGCGGCCTGGAAAGTATTGCGAGCACATCAATCATATTAACGTTCTTCGCACGCTGCTCGAAATGT
>DASTLJ010000441.1:0-2814 GCA_035715125.1 Verrucomicrobiia bacterium | reverse complement strand
GCGTTGAGCTTCATCGTGCAGGAACCGAGCGGGATCATCGAATGCGTCAGCGAAAGGTCGCGCGCTTCGAGGCGCTTCAGGTAACGAAGCATCTCCGTCTCCGAGTGGTGGCGGTTGAAGACCGGATGCGTGAGAAAGCGGCCCGTGCGGGCGAACTCCGCCGGCACATCGGCGCTGGCCTCGGCGGCAAGGTCTTTAATCGCGAAACCGGGCGTCTGGTAATCATTGAAGACCAGGAACAGCTCGGTGAGGTCATGTTCGGTGACGGTTTCGTCCAATGATACGCCGACGGTACGTTCGTCGATGACACGAAGGTTGATCCGGTGCGCTTCGGCCAGCTTGATGATGTCCGCGCTGCGCCGGGAGCCGAGTTCCACGCGCAGGGTGTCAAAATAATACGCCGCCCGCGTCTCGCCGGCAGCAGTGGTCTGAGCCGGCAAGACCCCGGGAGCGGGATGAGGCTGGCGCGGCGGCGGCCCGAGTTTGTGGCCGAGTCGAGCGAGACCCAGGGCCAGAATGTTCGTCATGAAATGCACACGCCGCGCAATCTGTTTGAGTCCGTCCGGCCCATGATACACCGCGTAGGCGGCGGCCATATTGGCCAGCAAGGCTTGCGCGGTGCAGACGTTGCTCGTGGCCTTCTCGCGGCGGATGTGCTGTTCGCGCGTGCCCAGCGAGAGGCGCAGAGCAGGACGACCGCGCGCATCTCGGGAAACGCCGACCAGCCGTCCTGGCATCTGGCGTTTGAAAGCGTCACGCGTGGCGAAGTACGCCGCGTGCGGCCCGCCGTAGCCGAGCGGGACGCCGAACCGCTGGGCGCTGCCGACGGCGACGTCCGCTCCCAATTCACCCGGCGTTTTCAGCAGCGTGAGGCTCAATAAATCAGCGGCGAAAACAACCAGCGCGCCGACGGCCCGCGTACGCTCCACAAACGGTTTGAAATCATGGATGGCGCCAAACGTGTCGGGAAACTGCACGAGGGCCCCGAACGTGTTCCGGTCCAACGAAGCCGCCTCGTGGTCGCCGACAACCACGTCGATTCCCAGAGCTTTGGCGCGGGTGTGAACGACCTCGACGTTCTGTGGGTGACAGTTTTCTGAAACAAAAAAAGTGTTGCGGCCTTCGTCGTGTTTCAGGCGGTGGCACATCATCATCGCCTCCGCAGCCGCAGTGGCTTCGTCCAGAAGCGAGGCGTTGGCGATTTCGAGGGCGGTGAGTTCGCAGACCATCGTCTGGAAGTTGAGCAATCCTTCAAGGCGGCCCTGCGAAATCTCCGCCTGGTACGGGGTGTATTGGGTGTACCAACCAGGGTTCTCCAGAAGGTTTCGCTGGATCACGCCGGGCGTGATGCAGTCGTGATAGCCCATCCCGATGTAGGAGCGAAACACCTGGTTCTTCGAGGCGATTGCGCGGAGTTCATTGAGCACGCCGAATTCGCTGCGGCCGGCCGGAAGCTGAAGGGGGCGACTCAACCGGATTTTGGACGGGACGGCGGCATCGATGAGTTCGTCAAGACTCAAGTAATTGAGGTGCGCGAGCATTTCCCGCGTCTCTTCCGGGGTCGGCCCGATGTGCCGCCGGACAAATCGGTCAGGATGCTTCAGAAGATCCAGAGGGTTGGCGGCCGAAGTGGATTGGTCGTCGGTTGGCGTTGGCAAATTACTGTCGATTGGTGAGGCTTCCCTAACAAGCATGGAAGCAAAGTACGGAGGGACCGAGGCAAAGCAAGAGCGTTTTGCTGCCGAGACGGGGCTCCAGATCACCAGACCACCAAACGTGTTCGCCGCCCAAATGCGCCCCACGCGCAGCGACGCAATCGCCGGGTCTCCTTCGGCCAGCAAAAGTCGTCGAGCTGATCTGAGTCAGAGTAGGATTAAGATTAAGATAACTGCCGGCCGCTTAAGCTTAATCTTGCTCTGTCTCTCGCAGAGTCTTGCTCTCCTTGCTCTTGCTCTTGCTCTCCATCCGGCACGGAGTGTTTTCGGCGAGGCCGCCGAAAACTGCGCCCGAGGGCGGGCGCGGTCCCCCAGGGGCCGAAGGTAGGTGAATGCCCTATTGCAAGAGATTAAAATGCCACCACGGTGGCCGATGGACGTCAAGATGTGAAAACGCTCATGAATGACGGAAGAGGATTCGAGTCTCATATGAACACAACGATTCTGCGTCAGACTTACGGCCGCGCCCCTCTTGAGCTGAATCGCCTTTCGGCTGACAACGTGGCAATTCGTTCCGAGGCTAATAATCAGGTGAACGTGGTGAAACGATACATCAATTGCGGGATTCGAGGGACGCGCTCAAAGGCTGCCGCGCTTTGGGGCGTCGGCGCTCTGTTGCTTGGTTTTTTCAAATTCGCGCCGTCAGCGGCGGCGGCTGTCTTCACGACCAACACGATCATCACCGAGGACGACATGACTTACGATGGCGAGGACATCGTGGTTTTCGACGCCACGGTTACCATCGACGGCCCGCACAGCTTCAATTCCTTGGTGCTGACCAACAATGCCACCCTCACGCACTCCCCTTGCACGACGACCAACGTGCACAAGCTCGAACTAGCAGTGTCGAATGAAATCGTGGTGAGTGCGAACAGTCGGATTGACGTGAGCGAGCGGGGGTATTTGCCTGGCTACACGACAGGCAACACAACCGTCGGAGGGGCGCTTGGTACTGCCGGCGGAAGCTATGGCGGACTTGGGGATGTCTCCATGCCTGGCGCGGCGCTTGGCGCCAGGGTCAACGCCGTGTATGGGGACTATGCCGATCCGAACGATTGGGGCAGTGGGAGCGGGGTAAGCGAGGCGTTGGGCGCCCCTG
>DASTLJ010000440.1:0-2080 GCA_035715125.1 Verrucomicrobiia bacterium | reverse complement strand
GACTTCGAAGTAATCGGGCAATCCGTCCATGTCGAAGTCAGCCCGGGTGTGGTTGGTCATGGTGACGGAGACGCCCAGGCCGTGGCTGGCGACGTTGCTCAGGACGAGGCGATACCAGTTCGACGTGACCAGGCTCGAGGCGAAATTGCCCGGGAAGGTAAAGAAACTGGCGTGGTTTGACACGTCGGTGCGGCCGACCAGCATTGAATTGCTGCGGTAAAAGATGGTATAGGGCGGTGGATGTCCCGTCAGCACGGAGCTCACAGTGAAGGCCGTGGCCACCGGGTTGGTTTGGTTCGGGACCGGTGGGACGAGGAACCTCGGCTCAATCCACGGCGTGAGTGTCGCGCTGGCACTGAAAACTGTGCCCGCGCCGTCGGTGGCCGCGCAGTTGTAAACTCCTTCATCGAGCAGCACCACGTTGCTGATCGTCATGAGATTGCTCACCGCCGTCGGGTTCAAGGCGGCGGGGATGTTGGTACCATTCTTGAGCCATTGGTAGCTGAGAGGCGGATGGGCGGTCGTTGTCGCGACGCGGAAGTAGGCGTGGCGATTGTTCGTCAGGGCCAGGGGATCCGGTGGAATCCGGAGGATCACGTTCGTCGGATGGGAGACGAATTCGAGCGGCGTGATATAGGTCAGCGTCGCGGTGCTGCTGATGTTGGCGCCGCCCGCGTTTTGAACCAGGCAGCGGTACTGCCCGACATGAGCCGGTTGCACGGAAGGGATGGTGTAAATCGAATTGGTCGCCCCGAGGATCCCAAAGTTGCCAAAGTACCACAGGTAGAAGATCGGCGGCGCGCCCGTGGCCGTGACGCTGAATTGGGCCATCCGCGTGCCGAGGACGGAAATGCTCTGAGGTTGCACCGTAATGACCGGGCCGTTGCCGCCGCCGTAAACGTAGCCGGGCGTCTTGATGTCAGCGACCCAATTAGTCGGATCATTGCCGTAGGCAGTGGGCATCCGGCGCTGAAGCGACAGGCCCAGCCCATCGGCTTGCAGCGGCCACGGCTCGGTGTTGGCGTAGCGCACTTTGTCGACCAGGATTTCATCGACGGCGCCGGCCGGCTGCGGCGCGGCGGGCCGGACGAGTTCCACGCTGGCCGACGAATTGTCCAACTGTCCGGAGTACGGCCCGAGAAGCGGCGCGCCCTGAAAGGCGCCGTTGCGGGCCCGGAAGGCATCCGCCGCCGCAGGGTCGAGCACCGGATCGAACGCGACGATTAGCACATGCCCGCCCGGCGGCATCACCAGGCCCGTCGGGAACGAAAAGCTGACCGCGTCGCGCAGCCGCCAGGTGTTGGCCGGGTTGGCCGGATCGTAGAGCGGCTGGTTCGAGTCGGTGACGTTCTCCAGTTCGATGTACTCATCCTTCTGGTTGTCGCGCGGCCCTTCGACGGTCAGGAGATCCGGAGGGTGGTAGTTGATCTCGGAGATCACGATCGGCCCGACTTTCGGGCCGGCGTTGGCGCTGCCAAGGGTGGGGAACTTTTGCGTCGGGAAGTGGTCTTCGCCGGTGCTGGTGACGTACCGGCCGAACGTCCCGTTGGTGGCCTGCGGTCCGAAGTCGAACCCGTGCACGTAGCCGGTCAGGTTCGTGTTGGCATCGCCCGAGAACAGGTACAGCTCGTCGCCCATCGAACTGAGCAAAAAGGCGCTGCCGAAGGAAGTGTCAGCGTGGAGGACCAGATAACCGTTGGCGGGGATGGTCGTGGGATTGGGGAGACGATACTTCTTGGGCGTCCCAAAATCATCGGTCAGGAACCAACCGCCCACGTTCACCGGCACGCCATTGGGATTGTAGAGTTCGATGGCATCGACATCCGGCGGAATCGTATGCGTCAACGCCTCGTTGATATAGATGACGGGGATGGGCGGTGCGCCCGGATCGGCGGTGCCGGGCGTGCCCTGGAACGCGCCGCTCGGCCGCCAACTGCTCTTGAGCCCCCAGGAGGTCGTAAGCAGATTGTCAGAAACGATTTGCAAGGCGAACCCGGCGCCATCGGTGGAGGGATACCAGCGGTCATCATAGCGGAAGTCGAGGATTGGCTCGTGCAGGGGGCCTTCCAGCCGGAGGTTG
>DASTLJ010000439.1:0-2244 GCA_035715125.1 Verrucomicrobiia bacterium | reverse complement strand
GACCCGCGCGAGTTGCGCAGCGCCACCATCCAGGCGCTGGAGTCGGCGCTGCTGGAGTCGATGACCACGGAACACGGCATGGCGTTGCAAAACCTCGCGCTCATGACCGAGGCGCTGGGATTGGGCGGATTTCCCAATTTCGCCCGGCACGAGTACAGTTGGTTTCAGGCGCTGGGTTTTCGGATGGGCACAATGCCCGCCAGCGGCTATCTCGGCGCCCATCGGCTCCTCTCATTGGCGCTCGGCTGGCTCGGCAGAGACCCGGCAATCCTTTATCCGCTGGGCCTGGAGCAAAGTGGGGTGACTTTGCTAAAGCCATTTTGTCCGCCCTATTACCCCACCATGCGGGCCGCCGTGCTGGCGTTCGTGGAGACGAAGTTCGGCGCTGGCGGGGCCTATCGCGGTGGCGGGGTTCAAAGTTCCTGGCGCGAACCGGGGTCCGTCGCCGCACAGATTTCAGGTCCGAGTTCGGCGGCCATCGAGGCCACGGCGGCCTACTGCGACTACGTGTATCGGCGTTACAAGCGATTCCCCGCCTACACCGCGCCATTCCGGACGGTCATCGGTTTTCAAGTCTGCCGGGTGGACCTGGATTTCTACGAGCGATTCTACCGACCCGAGGCGCTGAGTGAATCCGTGCGCGCCAACACCGAAGCTGCCCTCAAAGGATACAGCCCACATCCTTAATGGTTCCAAACTCTTCACGGCTCACTTACACTTCGGCGCGTGAACGACGTCACGCGCAGCCTGAACGCCATTCAATCGGAAGACGCCAAGTCCGCCGAAGAACTGCTCCCGCTCGTTTACGACGAATTGCGCCGGATCGCCGCGCACAAGATGGCCAGCGAAGCGCCCGGCCACACGCTTCAGCCCACGGCACTCGTCCACGAAGCCTGGCTGCGCCTTGCGGGCGCGAGCGAACCAACCTGGCAAAACCGCGCCCATTTCTTTTCCGCCGCGGCGGAAGCCATGCGGCGCATTCTCGTCGAGAGCGCCCGCCGCAAACAACGGCTCAAGCGCGGCGGCCAGCTTGAACGTGTGGACATCGAAGCCGTGGACTTGCCCCTACCCCTGCCGGACGATGAGTTGTTGGCTCTCGATGAAGCGCTGGACCGGCTGACAGCCTTTGACGCGCGCGCCGCCGAAGTGGTAAAGCTCTGTTTCTTCATCGGGCTGAGCCAGGAGCAGGCGGCGCGGGAGTTGGGCGTGTCCGTCAGCACGGTGGAACGGCTTTGGGCGTTTGCCCGGGCCTGGCTGTTCCGGGAATTGCAGAAGGAGCGACGAACGTAAACACCGACGGCCGCCGACAGGTCAGAGAACCTCAATGGGATGGACCGTCAGCCAAATGTCCAATTGTTGAAATCGAGACTTCAGACGGGCCTTGAGATTGATGAAAAACTGCCGGTTCTCCTCCGTGTCTTCGGCGTCCACGAAGATTCGATTCAGTTGATCGCGGTATTCAATCTCGCCGCTACGCCAGATGCCTTCGATGGCTTGGGATTCCCACGAGACTCCGCCAAACCGGCGCTGGATTTCCGCCGCAGCATCGGCGAGAAACTCGCGAGGTATAGGCCGGCCGTCGTTAAACGCCAGCGGCAAGAGAATCTCGAAGCGACAAAATACGCTCATGCGTGGCAGGTCCCTCAACCGTGAACGGAATTCCTTCGCGCGCCAGTGGCACGAGCGCATCCTCCGGGACGGCGACTTCGCCACTCGCCCACGAGTGACCCGAGAATCGGCCGATCAAAAAGCCAAGCGCACGCTTCTGCGTCGCTTCGTCGCGGAAACGGACGATGATCATGCATCAAGGCTAGTCGGGTTCTGGAAAGGTCTTCAAGGGAAATCGCCGCACGTCCGGCGCGCCGTCCAGCCTGTCCAACCGATAGCTGCGAGAAACAGATGTTCAACGAGTTCTCCTTCGGGTAGCGTGGCAAGGCTGAATGTCCAATGAGGTTTGAGGGGATTCGGCCCCCGATGGCGCATGTATGTATGAATGAAGGGCCACTCCCTTCAATACGACTATGAGTGCGAATTCAGACCGAATTATCGAACTGTTCAGCCAGGCGAAGGCCAAGGCGCCGGGCGAGGAGCGCGAGCGCTTCCTGGCCGAGGCGTGCGGGAACGACGCCGAGTTACGGGAGGAAGTCGAATCGCTGCTCCGCGATGAGAATGCTGCCGGCGAGTTTTTGCAGAAGACGCGTGTGGTTCTGCCGCCCGAGGTGGTGACCGAAAAGCCCGGCGACC
>DASTLJ010000438.1:0-10080 GCA_035715125.1 Verrucomicrobiia bacterium | reverse complement strand
GCCTCGCGGCCCAGGCGCAATTCGTCCTGCGCAAGCTGGATGCGGGCGGGAAGGTAATTCTTGTCGAACGCCAGCGCCTGGCGCTGGCGCGCCGCGCCTTCGGCGAACCGGTATTTCTGCGAGAGCTTGCGGCCAATGAGGTGGTCCACCGCGGGGTCGCTGTCCCAGAACTTGAGCGCGTTGCCGCGGGCGCGGGCTTCGCCGTTCGTGTCGTTGGCCAGATGGGCGATGACGGCGCGGAAGGCCCATGCCTCGGGATGCCACGGGTTCACGGCCAGTGCCTGATCGAGTGTCTTGCCGGCGGCGGCGTACTCCTCGCCGTCGATGAGGTGGTCGGCCAGGAGGAGGTAACTGGCAACGTGATTTGAATTGTATTCGAGCGCCTTTTGGAGCGACTCGATCATACGCTTACGGTCATTGGGGGCGAAAGCGCGGGCCAGGCCGTAGTGCAGTTCGGGGTCGCGGGGAAATTTCTTTAGGCCGTCGCCGAATGATTTTGCGGCAATCTGGAAGTCGCCTTTTTCGAGGGCAAGCTGGCCGCTCGCCAGGTAAGGATCGCGGTGGTCCGGGTCGCGCTTGCGGGCGCGGTCGAAGTAGAATTCGAGCACGCGCTTCGGATCGATGCCCAGGAGCAGCGCGGTCTGGCCGATGGCGGTCATGTTGGCGGCGTCCTGGTAAGACCACATTCGGTAGCCGGCGAGGTTGTCAATCTGGCGGAGCATCTGCGCGGCTTCTTCGAGCTGGCCGTTGCGGCGGCAGACCTCGTGGCCGAGCAGGCGCAGCTTCACGCTCCACGGAAAGCGGTCGAGGTTCGTCGTAACGGCCGAGTAGGCGTTCGTGTAGCGGCCCACCGCGAGGAGCGAACGGGTGAGCAGGACGCGCCATTCATCGGAGGATACCTCGTCCGCGATGGCTTTGCTGCACGCCTGGATGCAATCGGTGTAACTGCCTTTGATGAACAGGTCGCGCGTCTCGTCGAGATCGACGGCTGCGCCCGCCGGCAGGGCCAGGAAACTGAAAGACGCCACGAGAGGCCCCCACCTCCGCCTGGGGGAACATCGGCGCGGCGTGACTTTCATGGGTTGCTTATAGCCCAGTCCGGCGCTTGGAACAAGCTCGGCAATCCGGAATGTGTGAATCGCCGACGCATCTAATGGCGTGACCGCGACTGCGTGCGGCGAATGTTGTCGAGATGGATTTCCACACTTTGCAAAGTGTGGAATATGTCTGCATCTCCTCCGCTCCAGCCCACGCTTTGGCGCACTTGTCGCGTGCTGGCCAAGCGGCACCGCCTGAAGATTTTAGGCCTGCTGGTGCAATCACCTGAGATGAGTGTGTGACGGATACATGGGAGTTTCGTGCTTCCTTCGTCTGCTCGTCCGGCCTAAATTCTCCTGAATGGAAACCACGAGTATCAGCTCGGTCTTCACGCCTGCCGAAGTGCCGGCGGCGACCCGGGCCCGGCTGGTCAAAGCGCGCGCGCCCTGGCCTTGCACGGCGGTGGTGTTCGCCGCGATGTGCATCCTGGTCGGCATCGTGTGGGACATTTCGTGGCATGAAACCATCGGGCGCGACACGTTCTGGACGCCTGCGCACATCTGCATTCAACTTGGCGCGATGATTGGGGGTCTGGTCTGTGGCTGGCTGGTGCTCCAAGCGACCTTTTTCGGCAGCGAGGCGCAGCGCGCGTCCGCGGTGCGCGTCTGGGGGTTGCGCGGTCCGCTGGGCGCGTGGGTGACGATCTGGGGCGCGCTGGCGATGATCACCAGCGCCCCATTCGATAACTGGTGGCACAATGCCTACGGACTGGACGTGAAAATCCTGAGCCCGCCCCATTCGGTGCTGGCGGCCGGGATGTACTTCGTTGTGTTCGGCGGCCTGTTGCAGGTGCTAAGCCTCCAGAATCGCGCCGCGGCCGAAGGCGGCACAGCGGGCCGATGGTTGTTCGTCTGGGCGGGCGGCATCCTCCTCTGCATGGCGAGCATTATGATCATGGAGAAGACTTTTCCCAATCAGCAGCACGCGGGTGGATTCTACCGCACGACGATGTTGGTTTTTCCGTTTTTCATCTTCCCCATCGCGCGCGCGGCCAAAGTGCCGATGCCGGCGACCACCGTTACGGCGATCTACATGCTGCTGATGGGGGCGGCCGTGTGGGTTCTCCCTCGATTCCCGGGCCAGCCGATGTTGGCGCCGATTTACAACCCGGTCACACACATGGTGCCACCGCCGTTTCCGATGCTGCTCATGGTGCCGGCGCTGGCGATTGACGGCGCGATGCTGGTGTATGGGCGCGGGCGCGGGTGGTGGCGGGACGTCTTGATCGTATTCGTGGGCGGTGGCGGCTTTGCGGCGCTATTCGGCATGACGCAGTGGAACATTTCGAAATTCCTGCTGACGCCCGCGGCGCACAACTGGTTCTTCGTCGGCAACCGCTACTGGCCCTTCGATACACCGCAAGCCGACTGGCGGCAGCAATTCTGGGACTTGGGCCCGGACCCTGTGAACCTCAAGGCCATGTTGTGGGCGCTGGGATTGGCGCTGGTTTCTTCCGCCCTGGGGCTGGCTCTGGGCAACTGGATGGCGCGCTTGAAGCGCTAAACGCGGAATAGAAGCTGCCGAGCACTTCAATATTTCCGCCCTTCCAATCGCGGCTCCGGCAGGCACGGTCCCATTGAAACTTACGGACCAGTCGGAAGCCAGTCCTACGTCTTCGCCAAATCCTCCACCAGCCGCAACACCAGCGCCGTCCAGCCCGTCTGATGCGAGGCGCCCAGGCCGCGGCCGGTTTCACCGTGGAAGCATTCGTGGAAGAGCACCAGGTCGCGCCAGTGCGGGTCGGCGCTCCAGCGGGCATCCTCTCCGTGGCAGGGACGGCGGCCCGAATTGCCGGGCAGGAAAAGGCTGGCGAGTCTCCGGCTGAGTTCCCGGGCGACTTCCCTCAAGTCCATGTAGCGGCCCGAGCCGGTGGGACATTCGACCTTGAGGTGGTCGCGGTAGAAGTGGTGATAGCGTTCGAGCGCCTCGACCAGGAGGTAGTTTACGGGAAACCAAATCGGCCCGCGCCAGTTGGAGTTGCCGCCAAACAGCCAGGTGTTCGACTCCCCGGGCACGTAGTCCACGCGGTGGACTTCGCCGCCGGCGTGGAATTCGAACGGCTGGCGCTCGTGAAACTTCGATAGAGACCGCACTCCGTGCGGCGAAAGGAATTCGTTTTCGTCGAGCAGATACCGGAGCACGCGCTCCAGGCGCTCGCGCGAAGGAATCGCCAGCAGCCGCCGGCCGTGCCCGTGCCCGCGTTCACAATAGCTGATGTGCCGCGACAGGTCGGGGCGGCTTTCCAGGAACCAGTTGAGCCGTTTCCAGAATCCCGGAAGCGCGCGGCAGGATTCCTCCTCCAGAATTTCCACGGCGATGAGCGGCAGCAGGCCGACCATCGAGCGGGTCTTGAGCGGCTCTTCGGAGTGATCGAACTGGATTTCGTCGTAGTAGAAACCGTCGGCTTCGTCCCACAGGCCGGTGCCGCCGACGGTGTTCATCGCGTCGGCGATCTGGACGAAGTGCTCGAAAAACTTCGAAGCCATGTCCTCATAGGCCGGGAGGATTCGCCCTCCGTCCCGCGCCAGTTCGAGCGCCATGTGGAGCATCGTGGAACAGTAGAAGGCCATCCACGCCGTGCCGTCGGCCTGACGGAGCGCGCCGCCGGTGGGCAGCGGCTTGGAGCGGTCGAAGACGCCGATGTTGTCCAGCCCGAGGAACCCGCCGGCAAAAAGGTTTTTGCCGTGGGCATCCTTGCGGTTGACCCACCAGGTGAAGTTGAGCAGCAGCTTCTGGAAAACGCTTTCGAGAAAATCGCGATCGCGCTGGCCCGCCTGGGCGGCGATCTTGTAAACGCGCCACGCGGCCCAGGCGTGGACCGGCGGGTTCACGTCGCCAAACGCGAATTCGTAGGCGGGGATCTGTCCGTTGGGATGCATGTACCATTCGCGCAACAACAATTTGAGCTGTTCCTTGGCGAAGGCGGGATCCACGCGGGCCAGGGGCACCATGTGGAACGCCAGGTCCCACGCGGCAAACCACGGGTACTCCCACTTATCGGGCATCGACAGGATGTCGCGACTGTAAAGGTGGCGCCATTGGTTGTTGCGCCCGGTCTGGCGGCCGGGTGGCGGTGGCGGCATGCCGGGATCGCCCTTCAGCCAGTCGTCCACGACGAAGTGGTAAAACTGTTTGGACCAGAGCAGCCCTGCGTAACCCTGACGAAGGACACTGCGCTGCTCTGGCGAAAGCTTTCCAGGCGACAACGCCACGAAGAACTCGTCCGCCTCCTTCAGGCGGGTCGCGAAAACCTTGTCGAACCCGGCGCCGAGCGGCGCGACGGGCGAACCGGCTTCGCTGAACAGTCGCAGGCAAACGGCTTGCGAGCCGCCGGCCGGGATCGTCAGAACGTAGTGGGCCGCGGCTTTCGAGCCGGCGCCCGCGGGGTTCACCGCGTCGCGCCGGCCGTGGACGACGTACTCGTGGAATGCGTCCTTGACGAACCCGGCCTCGTCGCCCACGCCCCACAGTTTGCGCCCGTTGCTTTCGTTTTCGGTGAAGAGGAGCGGCGGTGGCCGTCCGTCGGGCCCCGGTCCGACAGCGAGGGTGAATGAGCCGAGGGTCTCGTGCATTCCGGAGATGCGGGCGCCGTCTTGTTGCTTTTCAGCGCGCAGCCGTGGTCTCAGGCCGCAGCCTTCGTGCGCGCAGCCCCACGACCACGTGTTGCGGAACCAGAGCGTCGGCAGCAAATGGAGGGTGGCCGGATCCGGTCCGCGGTTGTGGACGGTGAGGCGGATGAGGACATCATCGGGCGACTGCTTGGCGTATTCTGCGAATACGTCGAAGTAGCGATTCCCATCGAAGACGCCCGTATCAGCCAGTTCGAATTCGCTCTCCTGCTTGCCGCGCCGACGGTTTTCCTCGACGAGCCGCGCGTAGGGGAACTCGGCCTGCGGATACTTGTAGAGCGCCTTCATGTAAGAGTGCGTCGGTGTCGAATCGAGGTAGAAGTATTGCTCCTTCACGTCTTCGCCGTGGTTGCCTTCATTGCCCGTGAGGCCGAACAGGCGCTCTTTGAGGAAGGGATCCTGGCCGTTCCACAAGGCGAGCGCGAAGCAGAGCCGGCATTCGCGATCGGTGATGCCGAGCAGGCCGTCTTCACCCCAGCGGTAAGCGCGCCGGCGGGCGTGGTCGTGGGGAAGATACTCCCAACACGTGCCCATCTCCGAGTAGTCCTCGCGCACCGTGGCCCATTGGCGCTCGCTGAGATAGGGGCCCCAGCGTTTCCAATTCTTCTGGCGGACCGCATCCTCCGCCAGGCGCTGCGCCTCGGCCGTGCCCGCGGCGCGGTGGATGAACTCGGTACGGCTCGTCGTGTTCATGATGGAGTCGATGCAGAGTAGCTGCGACCGTCAGGTCGCGGGCAGAATTCTTTGGCAATCGATCCCGACATTCAATGCTCCGATCGCACGATCTCACGGTGGCAGCGACGCTGAGCAATGCCACCCGCTTTTCGGCAGAGTGCGATTCCTGGATTCGGAATCCGGAAGGAGGTCGAACCGCTCTTATCGCAGCTTCAGCCCGCGCCAGCCGTGAACCTTATCTGCAGCCTTAAACAGTCTGCAATTCGCGCACGTGGGCGATGTCGCGACGTGCGATGGGACGCACCTGGGTGGGCCGCAGCGTGGCCACGGCGACCGTTTCCCCGGCCAGCGTCATGAACTCGACTTCGTAGCCGGCGCCGCCTTGATGAACGTGGACGACGGTGCCGATGTCGCCGGCTTGCAAGCCTTCGTCGGGGAGGTCTTGAGTCAACACTATGCAATCGTGTTCCTGAATCATAACTGGGCTAGAGGATACGCGGTGATCAGGCGAGGCGCAATCTCACCTTGGTCTACCTGCCAGACCGTGCGCACGCGAGGGCGGCGCCCGTCCGGGGCTGCCAGTTCCCCCTCGACTTCGTAGCGCGGGCCGAAGCCCGTTTCCCTGGTGCGGCTCACGTCATGACGCTGACCCTGTTCGCGCAATGCTTCGGCGAGTAATTCCCACGCTTCCAGGCGAAAGCCGAACTGAGCGAAGAAGCGCGCCTTGCTGGCGCCAAAACGATGCGCCGAATTCAACAGATAGTCGGCAATTTTTCTCGCTCGATAATGGCCAGGTCGGCGTTCGGGAGCTTCATCGTCCGAAAGTGTGTGAACGCAACGGACAGTCATTACAATTATTCGGCCAGCAGCTTCTCGACTTTTCCGGCAAGGTTTTCGCGGGCATTGAGGTCGCGAAGGTTGCCCTTCTTGTCGATGAGCCACATTGCCGGGATGGCCGCAATGTCGAACTGCTCGCCGAATCCGCCACGGTCAGGGTTCTCCTCGTAGTGCTGCGGCCATTCCATTTTTTCGCGTTTGAGCACCCGTTCGAGCGCTGGTTTATCGTGGTCGAAGCTGAGACCGACGATCTCGAAACCTTTCGGGTGAAATTTTTCGTAGGCGGCTTTCACTTTCGGCAATTCGGCCATGCACGGACCGCACCAGGTCGCCCAGAAATCCACGAGCACGACCTTGCCCTTCATCGACTGCAAGTCGACCTCGCGCCCGTCCACGGCTTTGAACTTCAATTCCAGCGGCTTGCCGATTCGGTTGACCTTTTTCAACAGGGCCCGCGACGCTTCCTGGACTTCCGGTTCACCCGTCGCATCGGCGGCCTCGACGGCCAGGGCGCGCGCCTTGTCCGGCTCGTTGTTATTCAGGCGACCCTCCGCCGGGGTCAACAGCAACGCCGCCATCTCAGTGCGGTTAGTGAATTCCTTCTGCAGCGCGCGGACCGACGCCTCCATTTTGTCGAGGTCCGCGCCGGTGATGGCTTCGGCATTGCGTGAGAGCACGCGTTCGACCTGTTGGAGGCGCACCTCAAAACGCTCCTCCTCGGGCAGCTTTGGATCCTTGAGCCGGGCTTCGTCCAGCGCCTCGATGCGCGCGGCGACGTTCGTGTTGCCAAGCTGCGCCGCCAGGTCCAGCAGAAAACGCTCGCGCTCGCGGGCTTCCGGAGCCCTCACGTGGTCGGCATATTTCGTATAGAACTGCCGCGCCTTGTCGGCGGCCAGCGCGAGGAGGATCGAATTGGTTCGCTGGAACGCGCTCAGGGCCTCCTGGGACGGCGCGGTCGTCTCCCACTCGGCGGGCGCGGCCGGCGGTTCCATGGCCTGGAGCAATTCCATCCACGCTTTGTCACCTTCGGTGAGGGGGGCATTGGAAGCGGGCAGGCCGAGGACCTCGGCCGGCAACGAGTCCTCCGTGGCCACCAGAACCTCGGGCGCCGGTTTGGAGGCCCCCGACCGATCCGCAGCCGGAGACTGTTTTGGCGTGGCAGGCGCGTCTGAGACGCTGGCCCGCGGCTTGCAACCGAGCGCGACGGTCACCACGAACAGAGCGCACCAAAAAAGCATTTTGTTCATGGATACATCCTGAATCAGGCAGTTGTAACTAAACTAAAGAACGGAAACCACAGATCAACACACCGCGGCTGACGCCGCAACCAAAGTCGATAACCGCAAAAAACGCATAGAACGCAGAGCTGGAAAGGCTTCTCTTTGTGTTCTTTGCGTTCTTTGCGGTTATCGACTTTGGTTGCGCCACCAGCCGCGCCAGGTCCATCTGTGGTTTCAACTGCTCTTCTTAGGTTCATTCACTTCATCGCCGGTTTCACCCGCGGTCGAATTTGGGCGCGGCAACGATTCCAGTTTGGCCAGCAGCAACTTCACTCGCCGCCGGTTGCCGGGCTGGCTGAAGTCCGCTTCGCGTCCGGCCGACTTCGACTCCAAGGCCAACCGCACGGTCTCCTGAAGCGTCGCAACTTCTCCCGCCGAAATTTCGAGGCTCATTTTGTCCTCCTGCTCCAGACGCACGGCCTTGCGGGCGAATTCGAGGAGCACGGCGCACGGCTCGAGGCAAGGGATGACGCTTTTGGCGCCGGCCTCGTCGGCCGCCAGGCCGGGTACGGTCCAGAGCCGGCGCTTCAGGCAAAAGCGGGCATGGCAACACGCGACTGCGACCCGCCCTGCTTGGGCGTCATCAAGCATCGTCGTGATGCGATACATGCCGGTCTGCCGTGCAGTGAACTCGCGATAGTGGGTCACCGGCGGGACGGGCTCGCCGGCGGCAAACCAATCCGCAATCGCGCCCGGATACAGCCGCTCCAACGCGACGCCAAGTTGCTCGACGTCCGCGGAGGCGGTCCGCCAGCCGGAAGCAAGATTGGGGGCGGACTTCAACGGGCGAAAGTCGCCGTCGGCGGTGGACTGAGCCAAAGTTCGCAGTGCCTCGGGCGCAAGTTCCCGCAAATGACGGGCGTCCACCGACCGGTCGTCGACGTGTCGAAGCTCGAACCCCTGGTCCAGCCGGCGGACGAGCACCTGTGCCAGCACGAAGGCGTCGCCGAGTTGGGCGGCGAACTGGCGGAGCGCCGGATTCGGTGTGGCCGTCACGATTTGTCAGGTTAGAGCAGCGCGGGGGGGAAAGGAATGATTTTAGTTGTCGCTGCGGGAGCCGGGGGGCATTAAGCCGTCATGCACTACGTGAATGCGGCGTTCATCGGGCTAGTGGCCGGGGTGACGAGCGGGCTGTTCGGGGTCGGCGGCGGCATCGTGATGGTGCCCGCGATGTTTTACCTGCTCAAAGTCGACATCAAGACCGCAATCGGCACGTCGCTGGTCGTGATCATTCCGACGGCGATTGCCGGCGCCCTCAAGCACCAGAACTTGAATCAAATTGATTGGCGCGTCGCGGTGTCCCTGGCGCCGCTGGCGGTCGCAGGCGGATTTCTTGGGGCGTATCTGACCGGCCAGTTCGACGCGGACGTGCTGAAGAAGCTCTTCGGCGGCCTGCTGGTGCTGGCGGGGATTTACACGGTTTGTTTCAAATGACTTGCAAAAAGCCGGTTTGAAAGCGGTCCCTCACCCGGCGTTGCCGTTGGCCGCACCCCCGGCAACACCCTGCCAAAAATCTTCTGATCGGCTATTGACAAGTTGGCCCTTAATTGCCAAGCTTCCCTTGGTTCGAGTGGCAGAACGTTTCTTCAGCGGGGTTCTCCACCCCCACCTCCTTGGCGTCTGTTGCTCGAACCATATTAGATTTTGGAAACCCACTTCGCGGTTGACTCTGCGGAGTGGGTTTTCTACGTTCTGCCTCCCCATCGCGGGGGTGTAGCTCAATTGGTTAGAGCGCTGCCCTGTCACGGCAGAGGTTACGGGTTCGAGCCCCGCCACTCCCGCCACCTGGTTCGACCCGCCTCACCGCGCCGCGAGCGCGGCCAACGTCCCGGCCAGCACCCGCACTCCCTGATGGATTTGTTCCGGCGTCGAGTATTCGTCCGGCCGGTGGCTCACTCCGCCGCGGCAGGGGATGAAGATCATCATCATTGGGCAGAGCAGCGCCATGAAGAGTGAATCATGATAGGCGCGGCTAATCATGCGCCGGGCCGGAAGCTGGAGCCGTTCGCACACCGACGCGACCGTGTGGACCAACTCCGCGTCGCACAAAGCGGGCGGATCGGCGTTAAGCGTTTGCAAGTTCCACTCGATGCGACGCCGGCGGCAAACTTCGGCGACCGCCTGCTCGATCTGCCGAAGCGCCGCGTCGCGTGCGGGCTGTTGCGTGTCGCGCACGTCGATTTCCAGAAGCGCGCGGCTCGGGACGCTGTTCACCGCGCCTGGCTCAATACGGAATAGCCCCGTGGTGCCCACGGTGTCCTTGCTCCCGGTCGAAGTCACCGCCCGTTCGACGGCCAGCGCGATTTCGGCCCCCGCGAGCAGCGCGTCGCGGCGTTCGGGCATCAGGACGGCGCCCGCGTGGCCGCCCTCCCCTGTCAGTTCCAGCCGCAACGTTGCGGGCGCGGCAATCTTCTCGACGATGCCGATGGGGATGCCTTCGCGTTCGAGCAATGGCCCTTGCTCGATGTGCAGCTCGACGAATGCGCTGTAGCACCCTTGCGACAGCCGCACCGATTCAAGCGCAGCCTCCGCGCGCCCGGCCCGCCCGCGCCATTGTTCGA